>NZ_CP046120.1:3493792-3818329 GCF_009707465.1 Novosphingobium sp. Gsoil 351 | reverse complement strand
CTGTCCCACTTGAGGTCAGCCAGGACGGCGTCGAGCATCGCCGGATCGTCCGAACTGCTCGGCGGCTGGCAGCGGCAGAAGCCGCGCCTTGATCTGGTTGACGCGGCGCGGCGCGCCGTCGGTCGCGCGGGCAAGTTCCGGATAAAGCCCGGGGTCCGATCTCCGGATTACCACCAACCGGCACCTGGAAACGAACAATGTTCTACCGCAAACCGACTTCACTGAGTTCCGTACTCGAGATGGTGGCTGGCGGTCACTCGCTGGCGCAGTTGCTCCAGCGCGTCGCTGTGCGCCAAACGCTGCGAAACTCGGGTTGACCGAGCAGCAGAGTTTGGAGCAGCGAGGTGGCCGAGCTGGAAGTTCGACAGCATCCGCAGCTCTTCAGCGCCTCAATGCTCAGGTTCTGCGCTTCGTCCGCAGCAGGCAGCGCCGTCCGGCGGGCCGCCGTGCAGGAACAGCTCGATCGCTGAGTGCCGAGGCCTTGTCCCTGCCCACCACGTCAGAGCGAAGCACTGTGCCGCGACGTGGATCATCTCCGATCCATCCAGGCGCCAAGTGACGATCTGCCCCCGCGGTTTGCCGTGCGCAGTCGATCGTCGCCATCGAATGCACGCGACCAGCGTCGACTTGCCGCGCTGACCTCGCCGGTGACGACGGCAAACCCTCGCCTGGGCCAGGCCACCGCCTTGGGTACGACGGCGCCTTGCGATGCGTCGCGCTCTCGAAATAAATTCGGGATCAGGGGTGAGCTGGAACGGCCGCCCGGAAAACTCATTAGAATTCCTCGTGCATCTCAAGTCTCCGGTCACGGGGTTAGCGCAGGCCGACGAGCGCGGACGCGCCCCACTGGTCGATGAACGGTTCCTCGCGCTCGATCGTCGATCCCCACTGCGGCGGTGGCGCCAGACGGTCAGTTGGGTGCGGAAATACGCGGCATTGGCGCCGAGCGCAGTTGCGTCCCGGCAGCGGACAGCGCATCTGGAACCAGTTGGCGTAGACATTGGCGCTGAGCGAGGACCGCTGATCCAGGCCGGGCGCCGAATAGCCCACGAAGAACTTCTCGTCGATCACCCATTGGCAACCGCCAGCACGGTGCCAGCGCGGCGAACTTGCGCCGGTCGTAGCCCACGCCGATCCCGGCGCTGATCCGGCCGAGCGTGAGGTTGTAGCTCACGGTCACCGCGCGCGCGGAACGTGGCTGCGGTGACCGAACTCAGGGCGGAATTGAGGCGGGTGCCCCGTTGGCGGGTGATCACGCATCCGTTGAGATCGCGGTCCAGCGGATTGCGCGAGGTCTCGAAGTCGGTGCTCGATCCTCCCGGCGCGCGTCTTACGGTGCCGCCGGGCCAGAAGACGTTGTCGTAGACCGAGACGTTGAGTGAACTGCGCGCGTCCCGGGCGCATAGGCGAACGAGGCCGTACACGCTCGATGCTGCCATAACGCTGCCGACGTGCGCCTCGAGCGCGGTGCGCCGCGACGGACGCCACATCACCCCCGCATCGTAGATCAGCCCATCGACGTCGTAGGCGAGCTGGCGCGGGGCCGACTTGTCGGGGCGCGAGCGGCTCCAGCCCAGCCGACGGCCAGCAAGCCGACATCACCGCCAGCACGTCGCGGCTGGAAATCTCTCGACGTCCTCGTAGCCGACGCCCGCGACCAACGCGACGTCGAGCAGAGATCGGAAGGACGAGTCAACCGCCCTTATTTTGGTCGATCCGCTGATCGAGGTTCGAGATGTCTTCGCGCGCCCAGCCGGACGAGGCGGGTGACCCCAGCGGCAGGATGTCGCCGGATGAAACCCGGCGGAGACCGTGGCAATCTGGCTGAGCGTGTCATCGACGATGTCGACCGCCGGGATGCCCGGAGCCGGGCGAAAACCCCTTGTGCGGGTCCCTCGACCCGCGGTGTAACCCGCGCGATGGGACGCGAGCGCCACGTCGCCGGCGTGGGTCGTCAGCGTCGGCCCGGCGTAGAACGAATAGATCTGGCTCGAACTGTGCCTGCCGAGACCAGGGGATTGTGGCACCGCCGCTGCCATCGATCGGGTGCGCGCCGCCGGCGCGCCGCATCGATCCGCAACCTACCCGGCACGATCTGGCTGGCGACGCGAGCAGGTCCATGACCGCGTCGCCGTCGGGATCGCCCTTGCCCCAGCGTGCACCGCTCTGGCGCAGCGAGACAGCGCCAGTTACGTTTGCGCCCGGCGATCTGTGCATCCCGCCCGCGGCGAGGTTGGGTGTAGGTGGTACGTCCGCTGCCCGGCGAGCTCGGCGGGCGGCCTGCGACACCTCCAGATACGGTATGACTGAGGTTCGCGCACCGCCTGAAGTTGCGGCTTTTCGCGCTGGGAGTCTGCTCCTTAGCGCAACGTCCCTGGCCTGGCGTCGCCTGCGCGGGCGCTGGGCGGCAGGCAATCCGCTTGAGCAGCATGGCCCGCGCGACCATGCGCGGGATCGTCGTCATCCGCCGTATCCGTAGTACGAACCGAAGCGCCGCCCGGTCGGCGAAAACTGGACCGTTGGTGGTAACGATGTGTCCTCGCAGCCCGAAAGCAGCGAAATCGTGTCTTTGAGCGCCGCTTCCCGGTGCGCTCACGCACCACCACGACCAGCGCTTGACCGACGATCGAGGCCAGCTCCGCGGCCCGGCGAAGCAGCTAGCACCAGTGAGGAATCGAAGATAATCACGCGATTGGGCGGAAAGACGCTCGAAAACCTGGGCGGCCCGCGACGCCGCTAGAATTCGGTGTCGAATGGGTCGTCCGGCCGGCTGGCAGGACATGAAGGCCAACATCGGTTCCCTAGCACGCAATCTCGACCGCCCGCGCAGGATCGCCAACACGTCCATCAGACCTGGCCCGCTGGGCGAGGCCCAGCGTCGAACCTGCCCAACGGCGAAATCGGCGTCGACCAGCAGGACCTCGTTGGTCCTTTTCGGCGGCGATCGCCAGCGCCAGGTTGACAGCACGCGGGTTTGCCCTCGCCGGTGTGGGACGACGCGATCAATATCCGTTCGCCGTGCAGCGCGCCGATCCCCCGCGCGATTCCGCCGCGGCGAGCATGATCTGGCGCTTCACCAGACGGAACTCCTCCCGAAAGCAGCGCGGTCGCAGATCGCCGGGACGATGAATCCACGGGCGCGCAGGCCCTCACGGTCAATCGGGTGACGAGCACCGGTAAGGACGATGGCGCGCACCCCCGCGCAAGCGCAGAACCGCCAGGTCCGGCTGCGGCGTCGCGGGCAGCTTCGGGACCGGTGGCGCGGCGAAGAGGCAAGGCCCGGCGCGACGCGTTCGAGCAGCGAGCGCTCTTCGAGCGCCGGGAAGCGAGCATGCTCCGGCATCAGGCCACCATGCTGCGCTGAACCAGCTCGACCGCCAGCAGGGCACGAACACCCCGCCCAGCGCCGCGCTACCGCCCGCGAACCACTTCATCCGCCGCCGGTTGATCTCGCGCGGCATCGTGATCGTCTGCCAGATCAGGCGAGCACCGGCCCGTGACAGCCCAGCAACCCGCAATCCTGCTTCGGCTACACCGGCTGGCGGCAACCGAGGTTGCCGATTCCCGCGCCGATCGCGATGACCAGCACCGCAGACAGCGGCAGCGGACGGTTGGGCGCGACCGGCTTGCTGGCGTCGGCGGATCGATGACCTGGAACTGACCGCGCTGGTCTCGCTTTCGACCTGCCCGCGCAGGCGCGTTCTCGCGATCTTGCGGCAGCTTGTCGTATTGCGCCTTGAGCACGTCGTAGTCGCGGTTTGATCCGCGCGCTTTCCGCAGCAACCATCGGCTCGCCCGCGGCGCCCGCAAAAAGCAAGCCCATCTCGCCCTGGAGCGAAGCCCGGCGCAGGCAGTGCCTGAAGGTTGGCCTGGCGCTCGGCCTTGATCGATTGGAGCGAGGAATAGGCGGGGTTTGGTGCGCCGCCGCTGCAGTCGCCCGCCGCCTGGCGAGCTAGCAGGGCGATCTGGTTCCTCCGCCGCGATCACGTCTGGATGGCTGTCGGTCAGGCCGCGCGAACGCAGCCCGGCAGTTGAGCCTGGGCCTGGCCCGGCGCCTCGCGGATCCCGCCACCAGCGCCTGGATCGTCGCCGGGGTGCCGTTGAGCTGTCCCTCGATCGCGGCAAACGCGCTCCCTGACCGGCGGCGATGTCGGCGTCGATGCCGCGCGCATCTCGGACCGCGCGGCTTCCTGCCGCTGGGCCGCGCGCCGGATCCGAGTCGATTCGGCGTTCTGCGCGCAGGCGTCATGCGCTTCTACTCAGCTACTTCGAAACTCCGCACTCACGATTTTCGACTTCCTTTGATCCATGAGGCCAGCATTGCCCTTCATCTCGCCGCGACCGCCCGAGGTTTTCCTCGCGGAAGTGTCGATCATCTTCTGGACGATATCCTGCGCCAGCCACGAGTTCTGGAGGTCGGACAGATTGCTGTCGCCGGAAACGGCCGTGATCTCGAACAGGTTGTCCTGATCCGGGGCGACGGTCACTTTCCTTGCTCAACCTGCGACGACCGCAGCACTCCATCTGGCGACGGTCGGCCACGGTCTCGCCGATCCGCGTGGCGCGCACGACCTTCTCGAGATTGACCACGCTGGTCAGCGTCTGGCACGCACGCGCTGAAGTTCGCGGCGGGCATCGTTGGGTCAATCCCGATCTGCTCGGCGAGCACATCGTCAGCTGGACGAATTCGCGCCTTCGGTCGCAACTGTTGGGGAAGAACGCCACCGCCAACCAGCCAGGCATTGCCACCCCAGGCGATGCCCAGCGCCAGCCAGCGGCGTTGCCACGCACCGTAGGCCGCGACCCTGGATTCGGTCGGGATCGGATTCATCGTCGGCCCAGCGCTCAAAAAGGTGCTCTCGGGGATGATGATCCACATCGCCCGGCAGCCCGACGTGGCCTTGCTGGTACCCTTCTTGAGCGGGTCGGCGATGCGCGGCGTATTTCCCGTCTGCTTGCCGGTATCACGGTCAGCAGATCAGGCGAGCGCGGTTGCCCGCAGCGTATTCGCTGAGCCCGCCGACCGCGTCATCGCGTCGAGCAGCGTCATGTTGGCGCGGAACGCGGGAGCGAGGCAGGCTTTTCGGTAGGCGCCGACGACGCGGACCTGCTGGCTGAACGTCCCCGCGAACTTGTTGACGATGATCGAGACGATCGGATCCTGGATGAATGCTGCGAAAGCTTGAGCTTGACGTCCTCGGCCAGCATCGACGGAGTCTTGCCCACCGCGGGCATGTCGGTGATCAGCGGCGTGGTGATGCGCCCGTCAGGGGGCGGACCTGGACGCGTTTGGCGCCCAGCTCCGGGGGTTGCGCCAGACGAAGTACGGTCAATTCGTCGAGCGGGCCGATCACATATTCCTCGCCCGGGCCCTACTGCGTCGCGACGAATGCGGCGGGGGAGCTGGGGTCCGGCGGACGCGCCCGCGCACCCGCCCAGCGCCAGACTGTGCCAAACCGGCAGCAAAACGAAGCAATTCATCGACAAGGTCCCTCGTCAGGCGCACGCCGGCGCCCCGCAGAACCCGCGGTCCGCCAGCCACCGTTTCAACCTCTTGATATGCCCAGAAGTGGTGAAGATACCGTTAGCCTTGTTGGCTGTCTGGATCGGCGACGGCGAGGAGGGTTATTCCCCCGTCAGAGTAGCATTTCTCGTGCCGGCCCTGTCCCAGGAACTGCGCCGGGCTGGCCAGTCGCCGTAGGCCCCAGCACAGAACACCGCGACCAGATCGCCGACTTCGGCGCGCGGGAAGCCGGCCTTGTCGGCCAGACGGTCGAGTGGGGTGCACAGGCATCCGACGACGCTGGCCTCTTCTTCGACCGGCGCGCCGAACCGGCTGGCGATGGCGACGGGATAGTTGCGGCGGACCACCGTGCCCGAAGTTCCCGCTGGCGGCGAGCTGGTGGCAGCCCGCCGTCGGTGACGAGAAACACCTCGCCGTGGCTTTGCTTGCGGTCGACGATCCGGGTCAGATAGGCCCGGCCGGCCCGACCAGCCAGCGACCCAGTTCGATGCAGAAAATCAGTGTCCACGAGGACTTGCGGCAGCGACGAAAATTCATCCTCCAGCGCCGCCCCGATGCTACTGCGACATCGAGATCGGTATCGCCCGGGAAGTAGGGAATGCCGAACCCCCGCCTAGATTGCAGGCTGGCAGCGGGGCGCCCACTTGCTCAGTCAACCGCGCAGCCAAGGCCAGGGCGCGCCTGGGTCTCACGATCGCGGCGGCGTCGAGCGCCCTGACTGCCCCGCAAAGATGTGCAAGCCCCGCCACACTCCGCGCCTGAAGCAAGCACGGTCCGGATCACTTCGGCACTTTCTCCCGCGTCAACCCCGGAACGGTTTGGCGCCGCCGCCCATCTTCATGCGCCCGACCCTTTCAGGTCGAAGTCCGGGTTGACCCGCGCCGCCAGCCGCGGCGGCTCGCCGAGGCGCTCGCCGATCGCCAGGCGCGCGATGCGTCTCGGCGAGCGATTCGGGGTTGATGGTGATCCCGGCCGTGATCGCCGCCGCGGGCTCCGCGTCGTTTGCCCGGCTCCGCGAAACTGACTCTCGCCGGGTCGATCCCGGCCGCCGCGACGATCGCCAACTCGCCCGGCGCCGAGGCGATGTCGAAGCCATCGACTTGACCTGACATGAATTCGAGAAGTGAGCCGTAGGGTTTGCTTTGACCACATAATGGATCGCCAACCGTCCGGGCATCGCGCGTCACCATCCGGGCCACCCGCTCCCCCACCAACGTACGCGAATAGACGACAACGGGGTGTCGCCCGGCCTCGGCGACCTACGATCCGGCGGTGCGTCCGTCGATGCCAGCTCGCCGTCGATCGCCGCGAAGCCGTCGGGAATCGGGCCAAGCGGCCTCATGCCGCCCGGTCCCGCGATAGTTCCTGCGAAAGCGCCGCGCGATCGACCTTTGCCGTTGGGATTCAGCGGCATCGCCTCGCCCAGTGGATCGCCTGGGGGGAACCATCGAAATTGGGCAAGGCAGCGGTGAGCGCCCGGGGGCAAGCTTTCCCGGGTCCGCGCCCGGCGCGGCGCGCGCGACGAGGTGGATCGCCTGACCCAGCCGGGCATCAGGGCAAACCCAGCGCCACCGCCTCTACGACCAGCCCGGTGGCCAGCGCCGCGTCCTCGACTTCCTGCGGGCTGACCCGGTTGCCCGGAAGTCTTGATCATCGCATCGCGCCGCCCCGCAAAATGGAGTAATCCGTCGCCATCGCGCACCCGATCGCCCGACCACACCGCGATCCCCCCCATGGCGCGACCGCGCTCGGTGCGGGGCGGAAGCGTTCGGTGCGTTCGGTGTCTTCCAATACCCTTGCGACCAGCGGCCCGGCGTGAACCAGTTCGCCTTCCTCGCCGGCGATGGTTTCGCTTCCGTCGTCGGCCACCACCATCACTTCCCGCCAAAGGGATCGCGGTGCCGATCGAAGTCGGGTGCGTCGATCAGCGCCGGATCGAGGTAAGTCGAGCGGAATGCCTCGGTCAGCCCATACATCGCGTAGAGATCGGCTTGGGGAAAGCGCGCGCACTTTGCGGACGAGATCGACGGTCAGCGCGCCGCCGGTGTTGGTCAGCCGCCGCAGCGTCGCTCCTGCATCGCCCCAATCCTGCTCGAGCAGCTGGACCCACAACGGCGGGATCGCGCCAGCGTCGTCAGCGCCTCGCGGGCGACCGTCTTCACCACGTCGCGCGGGGTCAGGTAATCGAGCGGTGCTATCGAAGCACCTACGCACCACCCTCCAAGTAGCTGATTTTGGCCGTAATCGAAACTCAGCGCATGACTCCGAGAAGCCGATCGTGCGGCGCCAGCTTGAGATAAGTGGCCACGCTGACTGCGCCGAACCACAAGTTGGCGTGGTTCAACATCACCCCCTTGGGTTTGCCGGTTGATCCGCTGGTATAGAGAATCTGCGCTAGCTGCGCCGGATCGTGGCGCGATGGATCGCCCAGCGGCGACGCGTCCTCCACCCCCGCCCAGGCGTCGCGTTCGTCGATCATCTCGGCTCCGGCGCGATCGCCCGGCTCGAGCGTCGCCAGCCGCGCGGCATTGGCGATCAGCAACATCGCCCCGCTGTCCGCAAGGATATGCGCCACTTGCGCGCGCTTGAGCAGCGGGTTTATCGGCACATAGACCAGTCCGGCCCGCGCCGCGGCAAGCGGCATCAGGCAGGCCAGCTCGGTCTTCGGCAGCCAGCAGGCCACACGCGCGCCGGGTTCACGGACGACCGTGCCTAACCAGCCCGCTAGCTTCGCGACACCCGCTCTTAAGGCCTCATAGCTTAAAGGCCCCGAACGCAGCAGCAGCGCGGGCGCATCGGTGCCGCTCCGCGAAGCACCAGACGATCGAGTGGCAGCGCGGGCGGAACGGCTTCGATGATCAGGCTGCCCGGTAAGGAAGGACGATGACGAGGCGCGGCTAATGGCAAGCGTCCAATATCTAGCTAATCCCGCCGGGGCGCAAGCGGCGTGGACCAAGGCGCTCGGCCGCGAGAACCAGCACGCGCCGTTCGATCGGCTGGCGTGGTGGAGCGCGTTGAACGACCTGTGCCTGCCGGACGAGAAGCCGCTGCTGGCGCTGGCGAGCGACGGCGAGGCGCGTTGTGCGCTGGCGCTGATGCACCGGCCCGGCAGCGGGCATCTGCGCAGCCTCGGCAACTGGTACAGCTTCTGGGCGCGCCCGGTGTTCGCCGCTGGTGGCGAAGCCTTGCTCCCTGCCCTCACCCGCGATCTGGCGCGCAAGGCCCGGCGGATCACCCTTCAACCGCTCGCCCAGGCGGACGCCGAGCCCACCGCCGCCGCCCGCCGCCGCGGGCTGGAACGTCCGCGCCGAGCAGGCCGACGTCAACCACCGGGTCGAACTCGCCGGGCGCAGTTTCGCCGAATACTGGGCCGCTCGCCCCGGGCGTCTGCGCGAAACCGTTCGCCGCAAGGGCGCCAAAGGCCTGGCCGAATTGCACATCGTCGACCGCTTCGATCAACGCCGAGTGGGCCGATTACGAGGCGGTTTACGCGCAAAGCTGGAAGCCCGAGGAGGGTAGCCCCGCGTTTCTCCCGCCGCTTGCCGAGGAAGAAGGCGCGGCAGGCACGTTGCGGTTGGGGGTGGCGCGGATCGACGGCCGCCCCGTCGCCGCTCAACTGTGGACCGTCGATAACGGCACCGCCTACATACACAAGCTCGCCCACGTCGAAGACGCCAAGGCCCACTCCCCGGCACCCTGCTCAGCCACGCACTGTTCGCCCACGTCATCGACCGCGACGGGGGTCCGTACGATCGACTTCGGCAGCGGCGACGATGGCTACAAGCGCGACTGGATGGAGCGCGCGCGCGCGATGCTCCGCCTCGACATGCATCGCCCGCTGGACCCGCGAAGCTGGCCATACCTGCTCCGCGACCGCCTGCGCGGCCCAGGCTTCCCCTTGCCGCTCTGCGGCACGGCGTTTGTAGAGCGCGCCGCGAACAGGGACGGGAGAACCCCTTGCGCCAAAAATACCGCTCATCGGACCCACGGCGATACCGACGCCGTGCTCCGCTCGATCCTGCGCGACGTGCTCGGCTTGCAGGGCGGCCCAGGTCGCGGCGTTCGCTGCGGATACCGGACTGTTCGGCGCCCCTGCCCGAACTCGACTCCATGGCAGTGGCCGGCCTTCTGACCGAAATGGAAGATCGCCTCGACATCGTCATCGACGATGATGAAGTCGATGGCGAACTGCTCGAGACTTTCCGGCAATCTCCTGGCCTTCGCGAAAGCCAAGCGGGCCAAATGACGAAAGCCGCGTGAGGATCGTCGCCTGGCCCTGCGCGGCGCCGGGCGGGGAGCGGCGAGGAGTTCGCGTTGTCACGGGTCCGACGGATGCCGCGGCACGGATCCTGATCGTCCCGGCTTTGTTCGAGGAATTCAATCGCACCAGGCGGATGCTGGTCGAGACGATGCGCACGCTGGCAGGCGCGAGGATCGCCAGCGTGCTGCCTCGATCTGCCAGGGTGCAATGAGAGCCTTGCCGCGCTGGACGCCCAGAACATCGGCACCTGGCGCGATGCCACCGCAGCCGCCGCCGCGCACTTGGCGCGACCCATGCGCTGAGCCTGCGCGGAGGTGCGTTGGTCGCCCCCGGCACGCTGCCCGGCTGGCGCTTCGAACCGATCGACGGCCCCCAGGTTCTGCGCCCGATGTTGCGCGCACGAACCGTGAGCGCGCGCGAGGAAGGGCTGGCGGAGACCATGGAGGGGCTGCTCGAAGGCGGGCGCCGAAGCCGGGATCG
Organism: Novosphingobium sp. Gsoil 351; assembly: GCF_009707465.1. Lineage (NCBI taxonomy): Bacteria > Pseudomonadati > Pseudomonadota > Alphaproteobacteria > Sphingomonadales > Sphingomonadaceae > Novosphingobium > Novosphingobium sp. Gsoil 351. The sequence continues at coordinate 3,808,064 of NZ_CP046120.1, read as the reverse complement.
AGCTCGCCGGATACCGGCTGGGCGCGGCGATGATCGGCGATCTCGAAATCGCCTTGCTTTCCCCGAGTTGGCCCCACGTCATCCTCACGCTGGACGACCTGGGCGGCAGCGCGTTGCGGCTGCGCAGCGAACCGGGCGAGGATGTGCGGACTTGTCGGCTGCGCTCGCCGCGCGCGGATCGTCGCGGACCTCGCGCGATGAGGCGGGATTGTGGAATTCGCCTGCGGCGATGACGTGCTGTTCGGCACGCTCGATGCCGCGCCCGGTCCGTTCGGGCTGCTGATCGTCAGCGGCGGCAACGAGATCCGCGTCCGGGTCCTGGGCGGGTCAAGCCCAGCTTGCCGCGCAAGTCGCCGCGGGCCACCCGGTGTTTCGCTACGACCGCCGCGGCGTCGGCGACAGTGCGGGAGTGAATCGGGACTTCCACGAAACCCGCGACGATATCGCCGCGGCCATCGCCGCGTTCCGCACGGCCGCGCCGGGGCTGCGCAAGATCGCCGGTTTCGGCAATTGCGACGCGGCCGGCGCGCGATGCTGTTCGCCGCCAGCCTGCAAATCGACGCGCTGGTCCTTGCCAATCCGTGGACGGTCGAAGGCGAGGATCGCGCGGCTCAGGCTCTGCCGCACTGCGCCGCCGCTACGCCGCCAAGTTCGCCGATCCGGCGGCGTGGAAACGGCTTCTGGGCGGTGCGATCGATCTGCGCAAGCTGGCCACCGGCCTGCGCCAAGCCGCCGCCACCGCGCCCAAATCGGCGCTGGCCGAACAGATGCGCGAGGGGCTGGCGCAGTTCGGCGGCCCGGTGGACATTCTCCTCGCCGAGCGCGACCGCACCGCGCAACTGTTCACGGCGGCGTGGGGGGACGACGGGACGCATTGCCCGCCTCGCCAGCGCCTCGCACAGCTTCGCGGATCAGGCCGCGCGCGCATGGTTGCTGAAGCGCGTGCTCGACGCACTCGGCTGAACGACTACTCCGCCGCCTGCACCATTCGCTGGGCCGCGAACTCGCGCTCGGCAACGAAGCGTTCGGCGTCGAGCGCGGCCATGCAGCCGGTGCCCGCCGCGGTCACCGCCTGGCGGTAGACCGGGTCCATCACGTCGCCACAGGCGAACACGCCGGGGATCGCGGTCTTGGGCGTGCCCGGCTCGACCAGCAGATAGCCGAGGCGTCCATCGCGAGCTTGCCGTTGAACAACTCGGTCGCGGGAGCATGACCGATCGCGACGAACGCGCCGTCGGCGGCGAAAGTGCTCGCCGCGCCGGTGACGGTGTCGGTCAAGGCCAGCCCGGTCAGCCCACCCGCCAAGGGATCGCCGAGGAAGCGATCGACTTTCTGGTTCCACAGCACGCGGACGTTGGGGTGCGGAACAGCCTGTCCTGAAGGATGCGTTCGGCGCGCAAACTGTCGCGGCGGTGGATCAGGGTGACCTCGGGCGAATGGTTGGTCAGGTACAGCGCTTCCTCGACAGCGGTGTTGCCGCCGCCGATCACCGCGACCTTTTTGCCGCGATAGAAGAACCCGTCGCAGGTCGCGCAAGCCGAAACGCCCTTGCCCGCCAGCTCGACCTCGCCCGGCACGCCCAGCCATTTGGCCTGCGCGCCCGTGGCGATGACCAGGGTCTCGCTCTCGTAGACGTCGCCGCTGTCGCCGATCGCGCGGAACGGAGGGCGTTGAGGTCGATCGAGACGATCGTGTCCCAAAGCATCCGCGTGCCGACATGCTCGGCCTGCGCCTGCATCTGTTCCATCAGCCACGGCCCTGGATCACGTCCTTGAAGCCGGGATAATTCTCGACGTCGGTAGTGATCGTGAGCTGCCCGCCAGGCTGGAGGCCCTGGACGACAATCGGCTGAAACCCAGCGCGCGCGCCATAGATCGCGGCGGAAAGCCCCGCCGGTCCCGATCCGACGATCAGCATGCGCGTGGTATGAGTGGTCATGGTTCCCCGCCAAGTTCTTGAGGCAGGGGGCGAGATAAGCGCGCCATGGCGGAATTACGAATCGCGACCGCGCATTTTCCCCCAGACGGGGTCGGCTAAACCAACAGATCTGCCTGGATCGCCGCGACCTGCGCCGGACCCACGCCGAGCACTTCCTCGAGGTAGCCGTCATATGTACCGTGCCGCTCGCGGATCGCATCGAGCCCGGCGGAGATGTATTCGGGCGCGACCGACATCAGCGCCAGGACCGCTTCGTCGTCCATCCGCGGGCCATAGCGCGCGCGCACCGTCTCCGCCCCCAGCGCCATCCGCTCGCTCAGATTGGTGGCGACGTTGGTCAGCAGGTAGTCGGCCATCGCGTCGTCGGGATGCACGCCCAGCGCGTGATGGGTGAGCCATGCGGCAAGGCCGGTGCGGTCCTTGCCCGCGACGCAGTGGAGCAGGATCGGCTTCCGTCCCTCGGCCAACGCGGCGAAATAGAGCCTCATCGAGGCGACCAGTACCGGTCGCCACGGCATCCCCCGGTTGAGGTTGACCATCGCCGCGCGCGATTCGCCGCCCGTGCGGACGCCCTCTCCCGCCGCCTCGTGCGCCGCCGCGCCCGCCAGCCCGGCGGTCTCGCCCGGCGCGAACAGCACCTCGGTGGTGAATTCGGGGTGGCGCAAACACGGGAAGGCGCTGCGCTCGCTGTCGCCGCGCAAATCGATCACCGCGTCGAGGCCGAGTGCGGCGACCTTCGCCAGGTCGGCGGGCGTTGCCTGATGGTGGTGTCCCGAGCGCCACAGCACCCCTCGACTGACGCTTGCGCCGTCGGCGGCGGCGTAACCGCCATAGTCGCGGAAGTTGCGGATGCCTTCGAGCGGTAGAATGCGGTCCTGATCCATCGTCTGCGCCGTAGTCGCACCCCGGCGGCTGGACAATGGCCCGCTGGAGCAGCAGTAAATGAGCAACCGGGAGAGAAAATTCGATGGATACCCGCCACCTGGTCGATCCCGAAGTCTGGCCCATCGTCGAGGCCCTGCCGTTCCGCGAATTCGACCGCGCGACGCTCGATCAGGCACGCGCGGAGTCGGCGGGAAGGTTCGTCGATCTCGGCGCGCCGCCGCTCGCGGCGACGATTCGCGGGGCGCGTCGCGCCGATGGCAGCGAGATCGAGCTCTACTGCTTCGATCCGAACCCCGGCACGCAGAAACGCGCGGCGCTCTTTCACATCCACGGTGGGGGCATGGTCCTGGGCACCGCCAAGGATATGCAGTTCGGCCCCTCGGCGATGGCGGCCGCCCTGCAAATTCCGGTGGTCTCGGTCGAATATCGGCTCGCGCCCGAAACGCCGTTTCCCGGCCCGCAGCAGGATTGCCTCGACGGACTAGCGTGGATGGCCTCAGCGGCGGAGGGGCTGGGCATCGATCCCGCGCGGATTGCGATCATCGGCGAGAGCGCAGGCGGCGGGCTGGCCGCCGCGACCGCGCTGATGGCCCGCGACACAGACGGGCCCAAACTCGCGGCGCAAGTGCTGGTTTACCCGATGCTCGATCACCGGACTGGTGGCGCTGCGTGCCGCTGGAACAACCGTTCGACCGGCGAATGGGTCTGGACCCGGCATTCCAACCGGTTCGGCTGGGAGGCGCTGCGTGGCGATTATGCCGCCGAAGACGCGCGCAAAGGCTGGTTCTCGCCCGCGCTTGCCGACAACTTGGCCGGGTTGCCGCCCACGCTGTTGCTGACGGGGAGCCTCGATCTATTCTTCGACGAGGACCTCGATTACGCGCGGCGGCTGGTCGATGCGGGGGTGCCGGTGGAATTGCACAGCTACCCCGGCGCAATCCACGCTTTCAACATGGTGGCCGAGGCTGCGATCAGCCAGGCCTTCAATCGCGATCTGGTGAGCGGAATCGCGCGTCTGCTGAAGCTGGAAGGCTAGCTCGCGGGCATCGCCCGGCGCAGGAATTCGATCACTGCGGCGTTGAACTCGTCGTTGCGATCACCCGCCACCATGTGCCCGGCGCCGCGGATGTCTGCGACTTCGAGCGCGGGGATGCGGCGGCGCAGGTCGGCCACGCCATCTTCGTCGACAATGTCGCTCTTCATTCCACGCACCAGCAGCGTGGGAATGCGGTCGGTCCAGTCGGCGGCGTCCATGATGCCCAGCAGGCGGCGCGGATCGCCGCGCATATCGTTCATCATCCACGGGTCCCAATGCCAGCGATAGCGCCCGTCATCCCCAAACGCAGGTTCTTGTGCAGACCCGAGAGGTCTTTGGGCCGCGGGCGCTCGGGATAATAGGCGCTGATGGCGTCGGCCGCTTCTTCGAGCGTGGCGAATCCGTTCGGGCTGGCGGCCATGAAGCCGCGCACCTTGTCCGCCCCCGCGAGATTCATCTTGGGCACGATGTCGACCAGCACGATCGCCGAGGCCTGGAGCCCCAGCGTCGCGGCGACCAGCGCCGTGACCCCACCCATCGAGGCCCCGACCAACGCAAACGGCCGCGATCCGAGGGCGGCGACATGAGCGAGGTCGTCGGCGCGCGCCTCCATCGTGTATTCGCCGTCGCGCGACCAGTCGCTGTCGCCGTGGCCGCGCAGATCGTAGTTGATCGCGAAATAGCCCGCCTCGGCAAGTTGGAGCTCGCATTTGTCCCACGAATGGCGGGTCTGACCGCCGCCATGGCCGAGGATGACGGTGGGAGCGCCAGGCGGACCGGCGACGTCGGCCGCGAGGGTCAGCCCGTCGGCGATGGGAATGCGGATGGTCTGCCGTCGGCCGGTGCTCATCGCCCGGTATTGGCGGAAGCCACCGGGCAATTCAATCGCGCGATTAAATCCGCGGAAAATGCGGCCATCGCCGCTTCCCTTGCCGCGTGCGCCACCATGCCATAGGGGGCGCCGCGAACGAAACTGCGGAATTTCGCCCATGTCCGAAATCAAGAAGGTCGTCCTCGCCTATTCCGGCGGCCTCGACACCAGCGTCATCCTCAAGTGGCTGCAGGTCACCTACGGCTGCGAGGTGGTGACCTTTACCGCCGATCTCGGCCAGGAAGGCGAGCTTGAACCGGCCCGGGCCAAGGCGGTGCTGATGGGGGTCAAGCCCGAACATATCTATATCAATGACTTGCGCGAAGAATTCGTCCGTGATTTCGTATTCCCGATGATGCGGGCCAACGCGCGTTACGAAGGCGACTATCTGCTCGGCACCAGCATCGCGCGGCCGCTGATCGCCAAGCGGCTGGTCGAGATCGCACGCGAAACCGGAGCCGACGCGGTCGCCCACGGCGCCACCGGAAAGGGCAACGATCAGGTCCGGTTCGAGCTGGGCGTCGCCGCGCTTGCCCCCGACATCAAGGTGATCGCGCCGTGGCGCGAATGGGACCTGACCAGTCGCACCGCCTTGATCGCCTGGGCAGAGGCGCACCAGATCCCGGTGCCCAAGGACAAGCGCGGCGAATCGCCGTTCTCGACCGACGCCAACCTGCTTCACACCTCGTCCGAGGGCAAAGTGCTCGAGGACCCGTGGGACGAGGTGCCCGACTACGTCTATTCGCGCACGGTCAACCCCGAGGACGCGCCGGATACGCCCGAATACATCACGATCGATTTCGCGCGCGGCGATGGGGTAGCTCTCAATGGCGCGACATTGTCGCCCGCTGCGTTGCTCAGCGCACTAAATGACCTGGGCCGCAAGCACGGAATCGGGCGGCTCGATCTGGTCGAGAACCGCTTCGTGGGCATGAAATCGCGCGGAATGTACGAGACGCCCGGCGGAGAGATTTATGCGCGCGCCCACCGCGGCATAGAGCAGATCACGCTCGATCGTGGCGCAGCGCATCTTAAGGACGAGCTGATGCCGAAGTACGCTGAGCTCATCTACAACGGCTTCTGGTTCGCGCCCGAGCGCGAGATGCTGCAGGCGGCGATCGACCACAGCCAGGCCAAGGTCACCGGCACGGTGCGGCTCAAGCTCTACAAGGGGCTGGCGCAGGTGGTCGGGCGCAACAGCCCCGACAGCCTCTATTCGGAGCGCCACGTCACCTTCGAGGATGATGCCGGGACCTACGACCAGAAGGATGCGGCCGGGTTCATCCGCCTGAACGCGCTCCGCTTGCGCCTCTTGGCCCAGAGAGATCGGTAATCGATCCGTCACACTTATCCACCGCTCCGGTTGGGCCTGTGGATAACAGGGATAAATAGTGCTTGCGCGACTCGGATTCGAGGCGCAGCATTCATGGGTCGGAAGCAAGAAAACCACTGCGGATCGGGGCGCAAGCTCTTGAAAAGCAGACAGGATTTTTGCAACCGGTGCGACTTTAGCGAACGCTGCGACACCGCGCCGGAAGGTCCTCGGACCGAATGGAAACGGAGTAACGCGCGGGAGCGAAAAGTCGGCAGGGTAGTCGCCGGTGCTGGTGGACGCAGACGACGAAGAACGGCTTCGGCTCGACTTCGGACCGCGGCGAAAGCGAGCGCCAACAGTGTCGGCAGACGCAGACGACGGGAAAGGGCTTCGGCTTGATCCCGGACCGCGGCGAAAGCAGGCAATGCCTGTGCGACTGTCCGGATCTTTCCTCCGGGAACCGCGCGATGCTTCGGCATCGCGCCCCGGGGAAATGATCCTACGCCCGCGATGGCGCTACGAACGATGATTGCCGGTCCTTCTGGACCGCCGGAAAGGTTGCGACGGATAGTCGCCGGAACGCGCCAGCGGACCGGGGGCGGCCTAGGTGGCGCGGCGAGCGATCGCCGGAGAACATCGAAAGCGATCCGTCACCTCCCACCCGGGAACGGCAGTCGCCAAATCGGATGTGCGCCGTGTGAGCGAGAGTGGGGCTCGGGAGCGATTCCGGGCCTCATTTGCGCGTACGATATCCGGAGCGACGCTGCACGGCAGCTAGGCGCCCTCACACTCCGATACAAAAAACGACATCTTGCGACTCGTCCCGCGCCGAGAGCACCCTAGTCTGCCGGTCATGAACGACGGGAGCATCGCGATGCGACACCGGCTGACGCTGCTCGGCGTGACCGCCGCAGCCCTCCTCGCCGGATCGATCTTGGGCATTCCCGGTACCCCAGCGCCCGCGCGTGCCGAGGCCCTTGCGCCGAACCCGGCGATGCGCACCCTCGCCTATGGGCCCGATCCGCTTCAGCAGCTCGATTTCTATCCGCCCCAGGACCCCAAAGCCAGCCGCGCCCCGCTGGTGGTGTTCGTCCACGGCGGGGGCTGGAAGCGCGGCAGCCGGACGATGGACCGCGGCTCGTTGAAGCAGCGCCACCTGACCGCGCAAGGCTATGCCTTCGCCTCGCTGGACTACCGTCTGGTCCCGGCCGCGCGGGTCGAGGATCAGGCCGCCGACATCGCCACAGCGCTGCGCGTCCTGATTGACCGTGCCGCCGCGCTGGGGATCGATCCGAAGCGCATTGTCCTGATGGGTCACAGCGCCGGAGCGCACCTGGTCGCGCTGGTCGGCACCGATGCCTCCTACCTCAAGGGAGCGGGCCTATCACCGCGGGACCTTGCCGGGATCGTTCCGATCGACGGCGCCGCCTACGACGTCCCCGCTCAAATGAGCGACGGGCCGCGGATCATGCAGCAGACCTATCGCCAGGCGTTCGGCACCGATCCCGCCCGCCAGCGGGCGCTATCGCCCACGCTTCAGGCGGCGGCCCCCAATGCGCCTCGGTTCCCTGCTGCTCCACGTGATGCGCCCGGATGGCGCGCGACAGGGAGAAGCTTTGGAGAAGGCGCTGCGGGCGGGCGGGACGAACGTCGCGCGCGAGGGGTTTGCCGGTACGGGCTTGGCCGGGCACATGGAGATCAACCGTCGCCTCGGCGATCCCGGATATGCGCCGACGGTCGCGCTCGACGGGTTCTTGCGCACGGCATTCGCGCGCTAAAGCGCTTTGGGTTCACCGTTCTCCAGCCGATGGCTGCAGCCGAGCGTTGCCCCGTCATCCTTCGCGTCGAGCGCGGCAACCGTCCGCCAGCCGATTGCCCGGAGTCGCGCCGCAGCCTCGCGATCGTGGTCCAGCGGGAGGAACAGCGCGTTGCGTGCTGCTTCTCCTGCAACAACCCCGACGAGACCGTCTGGATAGAGCGAGAACCCAGTCGCGACCTCACCCTCGCCATCCTCGCGGCCGATGCGATAGGTGCCGCCGCGCCCGAGCGAGCCGCGCACGCCCTCGGCGAACAGCGTAAAGCCGACCCAGCTCTGGTATTCGAAGCCGTGGCGTTCGGTCGGATCGAGCGTGACCCGCGCCGCGCCGTCCAGCCTTGCGGCAATCTCGCGCAGGCCCGCGATGCGGCTGGCCAGCGCGCCGCCGGCGTCGATCGCGGCGAGCTTGTCGATGGCGGAAGCGAACGGCCCCGCCGCATAGAGCAACGGAAGATAGGCCTCGCCGCCGGCCGCGACGAGCGCTCCGGCGTCCTTGGCGTCGAGCTGGCGGCGTACGGCTGCGACGCTGCTTGGCGCCAGCCGCATCGCTTCAACGGCCAGCGTATCGACCAGATCGGGAAGCGTGAAATCGATCGAGATGCCGGTTGCGCCCGCCGCGGCCAGCGCCTCAATCGCCAGTCCGGCCACTTCGGCGGCGGCTGCAACGGTATCGCGACCGATCAGCTCCGCCCCGACCTGGAGCCGTTCACGCGCGGGATCCAGCCCATCACCGCGGATCGTCACCACGGGACCAGCGTAGCACAGCCGCAGCGGCCGCGGCGCATTCGCCAGCCGGGTCTCGGCGATCCGTCCGACCTGCGGGGTGATGTCGCTGCGCAGCGCCAGCGTGCGCAGGCTAGCGGGATCGACGAAGCGGAACATCCGCCGCGTGCTGATCCCGCTCATGCGCCCGGCCAGGCTCCGCTCGAACTCGATCAGCGGCGGGCTGACCCGGTCGTAGCCATGGCCATCCATCGCCGCCAGCATCGCCCGCATGACTTGCTGCCCGGTCGCGGCCTCGCCGGGCAACCGGTCTTCGAGCCCCTCGGGCAGCAGATCGGGATCGCTCTCGTCCATGGCCGCCGCCCCTGCCGCAACGCGCCCTAGAACGCCAGAGCCTTGACCGTCTTCACCCCTGGCAACTTGCACGCCGCGTCGAGCACGGTCTCGGGGATCGCCTGATCGACCGAAAGCAGCAGGATCGCCTCGCCCCCAGCCTCGCGGCGGCCGAGGTTGAAGGTGCCGATATTGATGCCGCTTTCGCCGAGCAGCGTTCCGATCCGGCCGATGAAGCCCGGAGCGTCCTCATTGACGATGTACAGCATGTGCCCCTCGAGTTCGGCTTCGATCCCGATTCCGAAAATCTCCACCAGACGAGGCTGAGTGTTGCCGAACAGCGTGCCAGCGACCGAACGCGTGCCTTGGCTCGTCTCCACCGAGACCCGGACCAGCGTGTGGTACACCCCCTCGCGGTCGTGGCGCACCTCGCGAACGTCGAGTCCGCGCTCCTTGGCGAGATACGGCGCGTTGACCATGTTCACCGTGTCCGAATAGCGCCGCATCAGGCCGGCCAGGACGGCTCCGGTGATCGGCTTGGGATTGAGCTGCGCGGCGGCGCCCTCGACCTCGATCGAGATCTTGTCGAGGTTGCCGTGGGCGAGCTGGCCGACCAGGCTGCCCAGGTTCTCGGCCAGCGCCATGTAAGGGCGCAGCTTGGGCGCTTCCTCCGCGCTCAGGCTTGGCATGTTGAGCGCGTTGGTGACCCCGCCATGGACGAGGTAATCGGACAACTGCTCGGCCACCTGGATCGCGACGTTGACCTGCGCCTCGTCGGTCGAGGCGCCGAGGTGCGGGGTCGAGATGAAGTTCGGCGTGCCAAACAGCGGCGAGTCCTTGGCCGGTTCCTTGGCGAACACGTCGAGCGCCGCGCCCGCGACATGGCCCGAATCGAGCGCGTCCTTGAGCGCTTCCTCATCGATCAGGCCGCCGCGCGCACAGTTGATGATCCGCACACCCTTCCGGGTTTTGGCGAGGTTCTCGCGGCTGAGGATGTTGCGGGTCTGGTCGGTCAGCGGGGTGTGCAGCGTGATGAAGTCCGCCTTGGCCAGCAGCGTATCGAGATCGGCCTTTTCGACGCCCATCTCCACCGCGCGCTCAGGCGTGAGGAAGGGATCGAACGCCACGACCTTCATCTTGAGGCCGAGCGCCCGGCTGGCGACGATGCTGCCGATGTTGCCCGCGCCGATCAGGCCCAGCGTCTTGCCGGTGACCTCGACGCCCATGAAGCGGTTCTTCTCCCACTTGCCCGCCTGCGTGCTCGCGTCAGCTTCAGGCAGCTGGCGAGCGAGCGCGAACATCAGCGCGATGGCGTGCTCTGCGGTGGTGATCGAATTGCCGAACGGGGTGTTCATCACCACGATCCCCTTCACCGAGGCGGCGGGGATATCGATGTTGTCGACTCCGATTCCCGCTCGACCGACAACCTTCAGGTTGGTCGCCTTGGCGATCAGCTCCTTGGTCAGCTTGGTGGTCGAACGGATCGCCAGGCCATCGTACTGGCCGATGATTTCCCCGAGTTGTTCGGGGGTCTGTCCAGTGATCACATCGACGTCGCAGCCGCGCTCGCGGGAAGATCTGCTCGGCCTTGGGGTCCATCTGGTCGGAAATGAGTACGCGGGGTTTGGTGGTGGTCATGATGTTGTCCAATCGACAAAACCAACCGTCATGCCGAACTTGTTTCAGCATTCTTCGCGAGATCGCGAGCGATGGTCGGTTGGGAGAGCTGGACCCTGAAGCAAGTTCAGGGTGACGGGGTTCGGGTCAGTCCGATTTCAGCGAAGCATAAGCCCAGTCGAGCCATGGCCCGAGCGCCTCGAGGTCGGCGGTATCGACGGTCGCGCCGCACCAGATGCGCAGGCCCGGAGGGGCGTCGCGGTAGCCGGCGATGTCGAAGGCGGCGCCCTCGCCTTCGAGCAGCGCGGCGAACTTCTTGATGAAGTCTTCGTCCGCGCCCGCGACGGTCAAACACACCGAAGTCTTCGATCGGCTCGCTGGATCCGCGGCGAGATGGCCGAGCCAATCGCACCCGGCCACGATCGCGTCGAGCGCAGCTGCATTCGCATCCGAGCGCGCCTTGAGGCCCTGCAACCCGCCCAGGCCCTTGGCCCACTCAAGCGCGAAAATCGCGTCCTCGACCGCCAACATCGACGGGGTGTTGATGGTTTCGCCCTTGAACACGCCCTCGGTGAGCTTGCCCTTCGAGACGAGCCGGAAGACCTTAGGCAACGGCCAAGCCGGAATATAAGTTTCCAGCCGATCGACCGCGCGCCGGCCGAGGATCAGCACCCCATGCGCGCCCTCGCCGCCCAGTACCTTCTGCCACGAAAGGTCGCGACATCGATCTTTGCCCAATCGATGTCATAGGCGAACACCGCGCTGGTCGCGTCGGCGAAGCTCAACCCCTCACGGTCCGCAGGAATCCAGTCGGCGTTCGGAACGCGTACGCCGCTAGTGGTGCCGTTCCAGGTGAACAACACGTCGTTCGACCAGTCGACCTGCGCCAGATCGGGCAACTGGCCATAGTCGGCGCGGATCACCGTGGGGTCGATTTTGAGCTGCTTGGCGGCGTCGGTCACCCAGCCCTCGCCGAAACTTTCCCAGGCGAGCGTGGTGACCGGGCGCGCGCCCAGCATCGTCCACATCGCCATCTCGAACGCACCGGTATCGGAACCCGGGACTATGCCGATCCGATGGGTGTCGGGCAATCGTAACACCTCGCGCATCAGGTCGATGCAATATTGCAGGCGCGTCTTGCCGATTTTGGCGCGGTGCGAGCGACCGAGCGATTGGGTCGCAAGTTTCTCGGGGGACCACGTGGGCGGCTTAGCGCAGGGACCCGAAGAGAAGAACGGACGCGCCGGAAGGCGCGCCGGTTTAGGTGCAGTCATGTAGTCTCTCCTTGCAGAGAGCACGCGCGGCGTTGGGACCGCGTGGCCCGTCGGCGGCCCTAGTGCTGCGCCGCACCAAGTCAAGCAGGATCGATCGGAAGGTGCGTCAGCCGAGTTGGGCGAGGTAGCGGATCAAGTCTTCTCCTTGATCTCCGATCGGGGGCATCGAAGCGAGGTAGTCGCGCATATTGCGTTCACCCAGCTCGGTCAGCCGAACGAACTTTCGGCGCCGGTCTATCTTGTCGGCGGTGCGCTCGACGAGCCCAAGACGTATGAGCAAATCGATATAACGCAACGCGGTCGCCTCTGGCACGTGCGAGGAGAGGCAGGCCGATTTGATCGAGCGCGGCTCATTAGCCTGGGCCGCGAAAGCGAGGTCGAGGAGTATGTCCCAACCGGGTTCCCCGAACAGCTCCGGCGGGAGGAAGTTTGCCCGCCGGGCCCGTTCATGATGCAGGCTGCGCGCCAAAGCACCCCACTGGCGGCGCTCCGAGGTAAGCTGGGGAGCATCGGCTCGAGCGGCGGCCGGGTCGGTTAGCGCGAGCATGGCCCTCGCCAAGGTCCGCAGACTGAGCAGCATTCCAGGCGGATCGTCGGCCCGCACCCGCGACCGGTCGTTCACCGGCTTTTCGCCACCGAAACGGGTCATGGCGATGGTGAAACCATGAGCCGACTTCTTGCCCCCGACAGCATCCCTCCCCGTTAAAGTCGCGCAGGCTCCAAGCGTTCCCGAGGCGAGGACTTTTGTCCTCATCTCGGCACAACTCATGAATATCGTATTACGCGGACAGGGCTGACTGATATCTGGGGGAATCGTCGCTGCCCTCAAAGCAGAGCCTTATCGCCTCGGCGCTGTGCCTTGCGTTGAGCTTCGTCAGGGCATTGGTGCGGTGGATTTCAACAGTTCGTGGGCTGATATCCAGCTCCCGCCCGATTTCCTTGTTGGTCAAACCGAGCGTCATGCGCTCCACGACCTCGCGCTCGCGGCCCGAAAGCCTGGCGAGGCGCGATCGCGCCGCGGTCTGACGCAAGTGCCGCGAACGACGAAGCTCCGCTTCGGCGGCAACCTTTTCAATCGCCAGCGACAAGTCGCCTTCGTCGAGCGGCAGGGGTAGATAGTCCATGGCGCCCTGCTTGATCGCGTCGACCGCCTTGGCGATCGTCGGATTGGAACTGGTCGCGATGACCGCAAGCCAGCGGCCTTCGCGGTTCAGCAGGCCCATCAGGCCCGACACTCCTCCGCGCATGGCCTCTTCCAGCGCCACCACCACCCCGCCTTCAGGAGCGAAGGACGCGAGTTCGGCGGGGTCGGAATAGACCTCGGCGTGATGTCCCAGCGCGTAAGCGCAACGCGCTATCTGGGCCCGGCGGCCATGGTCGCTGTCCAGCACATGGATGGGTAGTCGCGTGGTCATGAGCGGATTCGACCCCAGATCGTGGGGTCGTGCCAGCGCGATCAGCGTGAAAATGGACACATAAACTAGGTAATTATACGTATCATCGGGCACCAACGAACGGAACCAGCGGGATCATATTACCTCCATTACGGAGCGATCCCCTAGACGATTTCCCCTATTCCACGGCGACCACGTCCTTCGTGTCCTCGAAACTATAGTCTGGCAGCGAATGAAATGCGTCGCGCAACGCCTTGCCCCAGCTGGATGAAATCGACTTGAAATAGGGATCGTTCGCCAAGATGCGGCGCTGTTGGAGCGGTTCGAAACGATCGCGCTCGATCACCAGCAGGTCTAGCGGCAGGCCGACGGACAGGTTTGCGGCCAGCGTGGGAATCGAAGCTGACCATCATCAGCTTGACCGCATCCTCGAAGCTCATTGCCCGGTCGTAGCCGCGCAGAATGATCGGACGGCCATACTTGGTCTCGCCGATCTGGAAGAACGGGGTGTCGAAGCTGGCCTCGATGAAGTTGCCTTCGGGATAGATCATGAAAAGCCGCGGCTCCATGCCCTTGATCTGCCCGGCGACGATGATCGAGGCGGTGAAGCGCGGCCCCCCGCCCTGTCCGTCGGACATCTGGCGCGAGCGGATCGTCTCGTTGAGGAGGTTGCCGACCTGGGTCGCAACCTGGAACATCGTCGCCGCTTCGAGCACCGAAGGGCGGCGTTCGTTGGGGGCCTTGGTCCGCTCCTCGAGTTGGCTGATCACCGCCTGAGTGGTCGCGAGGTTGCCCGCGGTCATGATCGCCACGATCCGCTCGCCCGGCACGCACCAGTGGAACATCTTGCGAAACACGGAGATATTGTCGACGCCCGAGTTGGTGCGGGTGTCGCTCATCATCACCAGGCCCTTGTCGAGCGTCATCCCCACGCAATAGGTCATCGCAACTCTCCACCCGTCCGAATGCCCTCGGCGGCTACTGTTCCACGTGCTGCCGTTCGACTGCAAGCCGAACGTGCATCGACGCATCGCCCCCGCCATAGCTGATTCCGGTGACAGGCGCCGCCTCGCGGTAGTCGCGACCGGTGGCGACGCGGACATAGCGCGGATCGGGACTGATCCCGTTCGAAACGTCGAATCCGACCCAGCCGAGCCCGTCGATGTGCGCTTCCGCCCAGGCGTGACTCGCTTCCTGTTCGATCCGGTCGTCCATCATCAGGTACCCTGAGACGTAACGCGCCGGAATCCCCAGCATCCGTGCGCAGCCGACGAAGATCTGGGCGTGGTCCTGGCAGACTCCCCGCCCCCCGACCAAGGCCTCCTCTGCGGACGTCTCGGCGTCGGTGTGGCCTGCCGCATATTCCACCGTAGCAATCACCGCAGCCGACATCCTGTGCAGAGTGGTGACGTGGTCGTCCTCGACCGGCAGCGAGGAAACCAGCGCGCGCATCCGCGGGCCGGGCCGCGTCGCGGCGGTGTTGTCGAGGAAGTGCCACAGCGGCAGGTGCCCGGCATGGCGGCCAATGACCCCGGCCTGGTCTGCCGTCCGCACTGCGCCGCGGCAGGTGACGGTCAACTCTCGCGTTCCCTGGTCGAGCGCGATCAGCGTCGTCCGGTTGTGGTTCTGATCCTCGTACTCGGCCTCCACCGTGGCGCCTTGCAGCGTCATCTCCCAATCGAGGATCGACTGGCCAGAGGTCGCCTTCGGGGTCAACCTCAACCGCTGAAGCCCGTGCGCAACAGGTTCGTCGAAACGGTACCTGGTCTGGTGATCGATCGTGAGAAGCAAGGTGCGGCCTTTTGTCTTTATTCGGTGAAACGGTAATCGCGCTGGACTTGCGCGGCCAGCGCCTGGTTGCGGGCGATGAACCCGCCGATGAATTCGTGGAGGCCGGTCTCGAAGATTTCCTCGATCCGCCCCTGGCCGACCAACCCGGCGGATTCGGCCAGCATTGCGTGGCACGGCATCGCATTGCCGTAATCGCGTTCGAGGCTGGCGAGGTTCGAGCTTATCTTCGAGTAGCAGAACGCCAAACTGCGCGGAAACCGGCCATCGAGGATCAGGAACTCGGCGATCGAGCGCGGGTCCATCCGCCCGGCATTAAGCCAGCGATACGCGCGCTCGGCCGAAACCGAGCGCAGGACGTTGTCCCACTGAACATTGTCGAGGCTCGATCCGACGTACGAGACCGCGGGCAGCAGCACGTAGTACTTCACGTCCAGGATCCGCGCGGTGTTGTCGGCACGCTCGATGAACTTGCCGAGCCGGGCGAAGTTGTAGATCTCGTTGCGCAGCATGGTACCGTCCATGGCCCCGCGCACCTGGGTCGACTGGCGGCGGACGAGGTCGAGCACACCGCCCAGGCTGTTCTCGCGGACTGGGCGGGTGAGCGCGTCGGACAAGCGCATCCAGGTCTCGTTGATCGCCTCCCACACCTCGCGGGTGAGACCGGCGCGGACCATCCGGGCATTGGTCCGCGCGGCCTCGATCATTCGCAGCACGCTTTCGGAATTGTTCTTGTCGCGCAGGATCCAGTTGAACACCTGGACCCCGGCGTAAGTGCCATTCCTCGCCTCGTAAGCCGCTCGCTGGCCGATCGTGACGATGACCGAGCGCCATTCTTCCTCGCTGGT
Source organism: Novosphingobium sp. Gsoil 351 (assembly GCF_009707465.1). NCBI lineage: Bacteria > Pseudomonadati > Pseudomonadota > Alphaproteobacteria > Sphingomonadales > Sphingomonadaceae > Novosphingobium > Novosphingobium sp. Gsoil 351. The sequence continues at coordinate 3,792,226 of NZ_CP046120.1, read as the reverse complement.
GGCGACATTGCGGGTCAGCGCCATGCGGAACCCCGCATCGAGCAGCCGCACGGTGTTCTCAGCCCGCTCGAGATAGCGGAACAGCCAGAAGATGCCGTTGGCCGTGCGACCTAGCATCGAGGCATCTCCCGGCGCCCCGACTTCCGATGGCGAGCAAGAAACATCAGTCTTCCAGCACCCAGCTGTCCTTGGTGCCCCCGCCTTGCGACGAATTGACCACAAGGCTGCCCTTCTTCAGCGCCACCCGGGTCAGCCCGCCCGGGGTGATCTCGATCCCCCGCGGCGAGACCAGCACGAACGGGCGCAGATCGACGTGGCGCGGAGCGAGGCCTGAGCGGGCGAAGGTCGGCACCGTCGATAGCGCCAGCGTCGGCTGGGCGATGTAGTTGTCGGGCTTGGCCTTGAGCTTGGCGCGGAACGCCTCGATCTCCTTGGCCGACGACGTCGGCCCGATCAGCATCCCGTAGCCACCCGAACCGTGGACTTCCTTGACCACCAGTTCGGCCAGGTGATCGAGCACGTAGGCGAGCGAATCCTTCTCTGCGCAGCGCCAGGTCTGAACGTTGTGAAGGATCGGCTTCTCGCCGGTGTAGAACTCGACGATCTCGGGCATGAAACTGTAGATCGCCTTGTCGTCGGCGATGCCCGTCCCCGGCGCGTTGGCCAGGGTGATTCCCCCGGCGCGGTAGATGTCCATGATCCCCGACGGGCCGAGCACCGACCTGTGGTTGAAGGTCAGCGGATCGAGCCACTCGTCATCGACCCGGCGATAGAGCACGTCGACCGGCTGGTAGCCTTGCGTGGTGCGCATCGCGATGCGTCCGCCCTCGACCCGCAGATCGCTGCCCTCGACCAGTTCGGCGCCCATCTGATCGGCGAGGAAGGCGTGCTCGAAGTAGGCCGAATTGTAGATGCCGGGGGTCAGGACCGCGACCACCGGGTTGTGCCCCGCGGCGGCCGCGGGCGCGCAGGCGGCCAGGCTGCGGGCAAGGCGGCGCGGGTAGTCCGAAACGTCGCGCACCCGCACGTGGGTGAAGAGTTCGGGGAACATCGCCATCATCGTCTCGCGGTTCTCGAGCATGTACGACACCCCGCTGGGAGTGCGGGCGTTGTCCTCGAGCACCATGAAATCGTCTTCGCCGGTGCGCACCAGGTCGATCCCGACGATGTGGGTATAGACCCCGCCCGGCGGGGTGAACCCCACCATCTGCGGCAGGAACGCCTCGTTCCCGCGCAGCAGCGGCTCGGGCAGGCGCCCGGCGCGGACGATCTCCTGGCGGTGGTACAGGTCGTGGAGGAACGCGTTGAGCGCGCGCACCCGCTGCTCGATCCCGCGTTCCAGCTTGCGCCACTGGCGCGCCGAAATGATCCTCGGGATCATGTCGAACGGGATCAGCCGCTCCTCGGCGTCGTCCTCGCCATAGACGTTGAAGGTGATGCCGGTACGGCGAAAGGTCCGTTCGGCCTCACCCGCCTTGCGCCGCAGGACCGCGCGATCCTGCTGTTCGAACCAGTTGCAGTATTCGGCATAGGCGGGGTGGATGCCGCCATCGGCATCGTGCATCTCGTCGTAAACCGACGGTCTGGTCAATGGCTGAGCCCCATCGCGCCATCACGGCCAAGCGACAGCCGCCTGTCAAGTCATTGCGTGCTGCAAATGCGAAAACAGCGGCCTTCCCTGTCGCGGGCTCCAGCTCAGCCGCCGGCGAAGCGGCTTAGCTGATCGGCGACCGTCTCCACCGCACGGGGGTGGCTGGCGAACCCGAGGTGGGTGCAGCGCACCGCGACCGCGGCATCGCGTTCGCCTGCCCGCCCGCGCGCCGCGCGCGGCGCCACGATCCCGTCGCGCGCGCTCCACAGGGCGATCGTCGGGACGGGCGGCTTGACCGCGTAGTCGCCCGGGACCGGAGGTTCGGCCACGTCGTGCCCGGTGATCCAGTGATAGGCACGCCAGGCGTTGTTTGCGTGAAGATCGCCCGAGAACGGGGTACCCATGGTCACCACCATGGCGACCGCGTGCGGCACCCGCTTGGCCGCTTCGCGCGCATAGAGCCCGCCCAGGCTCCACCCGACGAGCGCGACCGGCCGACCTTGCCGCGCCGCCGCCTCCTCGATCCGCGCGCAAAGGCGATCGAGCTGTTCGGGAGTGCCGCCCAGGTTCCAGCCCAGACCCCAGTCCTCGACCCAGTGGCCCGCCGCGCGCAAACCCCGGCGCATCCGATACATCCGCGCCGGGTGGGTGGCGAACCCGGGCAACAGCATGACCGGGAGCCCGGCGGCGGAGGCCGGTGTCATCGGCACCGGCGAGCGACGCCACGCCAACCACGATTCCAACCCGGAACGCAGCTCTCCGAACATCAGGCGTCGCGGCGGCGGCACGACACCGGCCGGCTGCGGACGCCGTGCGAGCGCCGAACGGCGAACCACCTCGGCGCGAAAGGCGGCCAATGCCGGCCATGCCGATAGCGAGAACGAGCGCCGACGGGGAAGTGCGAAAGTGGCCATCACCGACCAATAAGCACAACTCCGCCTAAAGTTTCACAAATCTGTCTCGCTTTCACATAACCGTCATTTTTCGGCCGGTCATTTCTTCGCCGGACCCGCCGGACAATCGCCGATCCGGGTCGTTTCCAGCTCCATCGCGATGTTTGCGTTGCCCATTGGCGACTTGTCGTTCCTCTGCTCGACGTTCACGTTGACCTTGCTGCCGGTGCGGCTGACCGTGCCGTTCATCGTCATCTTAGCCGATCCACCCTCGCCCGCCTTGCAAGTCATGATCGCGTCGATGGTGTTGGCCGAGGCGTCGAAGCGATCGTACTTGCAATCGCCCTGCGCGCCCTTCTTGAACATCTCGGCAAAGCCCTTCTCGGTGTCAGCCTTGCTCAGGCAGTATTCGAGGTTGGCGCCTTGGCCCTGCATCATCTTGCGGATCTGCGCGACCATTTCGGGCGGCGCGCCGGGCACCTCGAACTTGGTGATCTTGGTGGTCTGCTTGTACTGGCCCGGATCGGGCCGCTCGAGTTGCGCCGCCTCGGCCTTGGCCTGCTCCATCGACTTGGGGCCCTTGTCGGCCTTGTCGCAGGCGCCGAGCGCAAGAACGGCAAGCGCCAGGCTGGGCAGCGTGAACGAACGTATCATCAACATTTCTCCCTTCGCCGGGCATAGCGCGCAGCGTCCGTCGCGAAGCAGGCTAGAGTCTTTTCGGTTCGGTTGGAAGCGGCTACGCTGACGTCCGAGCGGGGCGATGGAGCGCACGATGACGACCGCCACCACTCTCGTCCGCCACGTAGCCCTGATCGCGACGACCGCCCTGGCCGGATGCGGCGGAGGCGGAAGCGCGCCACCTGCGCTGCCCGCCAACACCGCGCCCACCTTTACCTCGGCGGCGAGCGTCACCGTGCTCGAAAATACCGCCGGCGCGGTCTACACCGCCGCCGCCAGCGATGCGCAAAACGGTCCCCCTGACGTTCGCCATCGCCGGCGGGGCCGACGCCGCCCAGTTCACCCTGTCGTCGGGCGGACAACTCGCGTTCCGTACCCCGCCCGATTTCGAGGCGCCGGCGGATTCCGACCGCGACAACGTCTACCGCCTCCAGCTCAGCGTCTCGGATGGCCGCGCCCAGACGACGCTCGACGTCGCGGTGACCGTGACCGACGCCGGGGGCGGCACCTTCCGGGTGCGGCGTGCGGGAACGGGCTTCGTCCAGCCGCTCTATCTGGCCGGCATTCCCGACAATTCGGGACGAGTGCTGGTGGTGGAGCAGGCCGGTCGCATCCGCATCCTCGATCCCGCAACCGGTGCGATCGCGGCAACCCCGTTCCTCGATATCCGCGGGACGATCAGCAGCGACGGCGAGCGCGGTCTGATCGGGCTGGCACTCGCGCCAGACTTCGCGAGCAGCGGGACATTCTTCGTCTATCTGACCAACCTGGCGGGCGACACCGAGGTCCGCCGCTACCGTACGTTTGCCGCCAACCGCGATCAGGCCGACCCGGCGACCGCAGATTTGATCCTGACCTTCGCCCAGCCCTTCGCCAACCACAATGGCGGATGGATCGAGTTCGGCCCCGACGGTTTCCTCTACATCGCCAGCGGAGACGGCGGCAGCGGCGGCGATCCGCAAAACAACGCGCAGAACACCGCCTCGCTGCTCGGCAAGATGCTGAGGATCGACGTCGCTTCGGACGCTTTCCCGGCCGATCCGGCGCGCGACTATGCCATCCCCGCTAGCAACCCATTCGCCACCAGCGGCGGCGCGCCCGAGGTCTACGCGTTTGGCTTGCGCAATCCGTTCCGCAACAGCTTCGATCCCGCCACCGGCAACCTCTATCTCGGCGATGTCGGCCAGGCCGCGATCGAGGAGATCGACCTGATTCCGCCCAACCGCCCGGGCCTCGACTTCGGCTGGGCGCGGCTCGAGGGCACGCGCACGTTCAACGGCACGCCGCCGCCAAATGCCGTTCCTCCGGTCGCCGAATACGCCCATGGCACGGGGCCCGTGCAGGGCGATTCGGTCACCGGGGGGTATGTCTATCGCGGCCCGGTCGAGAGCTTGCAGGGCCAATACATTTTCGGCGACTTCGTCCGCGGCCGTTTGTGGAGCATCCCCGCGACCAGCCTGGTGTTCGGGCAGACGTTCGCGGCCTCCAGCTTCACCCTGCGCAACGCCGATTTCACCCCCGACGCCGGGGCAATCGGCAACATCGCGAGCTTTGGCCAGGACCAACGGCGAAACCTCTACATCGTCGATTACGACGGCGAGATTTTCGTGATCGAGGGGGCCTAGCGCAAGGATTCTACTTTCCTACGGCCGCCGATTGCGCGCAGGGTCGCCGCCGCTCTTTCCCATCGTCGGCATTGGTGCATCGAGGCCCGCTTGGGCTGGCCGGACGAGCGCGCCGCCTCTCCAGCCAGCGCACCGCGAATGGTCACAACTCCGGTCTCGCCGGACAACGCGGTTCCCGGCAAAAAAGCCTCTGAAACAGGGGTTTATTGCGGAACAAATCCTGCAAAGGTCACAGAGTTTCGCACGCCGTTTGGCGTCCAGCGCCGTGGAAGATTGCGGAACCAACGCGGAACGCCCATATCGCCGGCATGGCCGAACTCGTCATTCGTCGCGGGCTGGAAGAGCCCGACACCAGCGCCGCTTTCGTTCCGCACAAGCCCGCCCGGCCGGACAAGGCCGACGGAGGGAAGCGGTTCAAGATCGTCTCCGAATACCAGCCCGCGGGCGACCAGCCGACCGCGATCGCGGACCTGATCGAAGGGATCAAGGCTGACGATCAGACCCAGGTGCTGCTCGGCGTGACCGGCAGCGGCAAGACTTTCACCATGGCCCAGGTGATCGAGGCGACCCAGCGCCCGGCGCTGATCCTAGCGCCCAACAAGATTCTCGCCGCGCAGCTCTATGGCGAGTTCAAGAGCTTCTTTCCCGACAACGCGGTCGAGTATTTCGTCAGCTACTACGACTATTACCAGCCCGAAGCCTACGTGCCCCGCAGCGACACTTACATCGAGAAGGAAAGCTCGGTGAACGAGGCGATCGATCGGATGCGCCATTCGGCCACTCGCGCGCTGCTCGAACGCGACGACGTCATCATCGTCGCTTCGGTCTCGTGCCTCTATGGCATCGGCTCGGTCGAGACCTATTCCGCGATGATCTTCGACCTGAAGAAAGGCGCGACGGTCGATCAGCGCGAGATCGTGAGGAAGCTCGTCGCGCTGCAATACAAACGCAACGACGCCGCGTTCCAGCGCGGCAATTTCCGTGTGCGCGGCGACAGCCTGGAGATTTTCCCCTCGCATTATGAGGACATGGCCTGGCGGATCAGCTTCTTTGGCGACGAGATCGAGGACATCGCCGAGTTCGACCCGCTGACCGGCAAGAAGGGCGCCAGCCTCAATTCGGTTCGGGTCTACGCCAACTCGCACTACGTAACCCCCGGCCCAACGCTCCAGCAGGCGGCGCAGGCGATCCGCTTCGAGTTGACCGAGCGGCTCAAGGAACTGGAGGCCGAGGGCAAATTGCTCGAGCACCAGCGGCTCGAGCAGCGCACCAACTTCGACCTCGAGATGATCGCTGCCACCGGAAGCTGCGCGGGGATCGAGAACTACAGCCGGTTCCTCACCGGCCGCCTGCCCGGCGAACCACCGCCGACGCTGTTCGAATACCTCCCGGAAAACGCGCTGCTGTTCGTCGACGAAAGCCACCAGACGGTGCCGCAGATCGGGGCGATGGCCAAGGGTGACCACCGCCGCAAGATCACCCTGGCCGAATACGGCTTTCGCCTGCCCAGCTGCATCGACAACCGTCCGCTGCGCTTCAACGAATGGGACGCGATGCGACCGCAGACCGTCGCGGTCTCGGCCACGCCGGGCGGTTGGGAGATGGAGCAATCGGGCGGTATCTTCGCCGAGCAGGTTATCCGCCCGACCGGGCTGATCGACCCGCCGGTGGAGATCAAGCCGGTCGAGGACCAGGTCCAGGACTGCATCGAGGAATGCCGCAAGACCGCCGCGATGGGCTTTCGCACGCTCGTCACCACGCTGACCAAGCGGATGGCCGAAGATCTTACCGAGTTCATGCACGAGGCCGGGCTGCGGGTGCGCTACATGCACTCGGACGTCGAAACGCTGGAACGCATCGAGCTGATCCGCGATCTGCGGCTGGGGGTCTATGATGTGCTGGTCGGCATCAACCTGCTGCGCGAAGGGCTCGACATCCCCGAATGCGGGCTGGTCTGCATCCTCGACGCCGACAAGGAAGGGTTCCTGCGCAGCGAAACCAGCCTGATCCAGACGATCGGCCGCGCCGCGCGCAATGTCGAGGGCCGCGTGATCCTCTACGCCGACCGGATGACCGGCAGCATGGAACGCGCCATCGCGGAGACAGATCGCCGCCGCCAGAAGCAGCACGAGTTCAACCTCGCCAATGGCATCACCCCGGCGACGATCAAGCGCGGTATCCAGGACATCGTCGCGCATACCGCGAGCCGCGACGGGGTGCTGGTCGAAATCGACGACCCCGAACGCAACAACCTCGTCGGCCACAACCTGCGCGGATACATCGAGGATCTGGAAAAGCGAATGCGCGCGGCGGCCGCCGACCTGGAGTTCGAGGAGGCAGGGCGATTGAGGGATGAAATCCGGCGCCTGGAAGCGGACGAACTCGGTTTGCCGAAGGCGCACGAGCAAGCGAAAGCGCCCAAGGTGGGGCGAAGCAACGAAGGCAAGCCGGGGACGCGAAAGGGGCGGTTCGGGAAGGCGAGCAAGATGAAATGGGGGAGGTGATCGCGCGAGCGTTGGCCTGTGCCGCCGTTCTGACGTCGCTCGCTCTTGCCGACTGCGGCAAGGGCAATGCGGGCAAGGATGAGCCGATCCGCGTTCCGTTGGCGACGGTGTCGGCTGCCGCCAAAGCGCCAGTGGCGACGGGTCCTGCCGGCTGGACCCATGCGCAGTCGGCCAGGGCGGCGTGGTTCGGTCCGGCCGACGCCCCGGCCCTGCTCGCGATCTCGTGCGAGGGGTGGGAGAAGCACGCCGCCCGGCTGTTGATCGTGCGGTTCGCGGCCGCCGACAAGGGAGCACAGGCGCTGTTCGCGATCCAGGGATCGAAAGGCATTTTGCGCTTACCGGTGAGCGCGGTGAAGATCGGCAAGCAGGGGTATGTCTGGCGCGGCATTCTCGACGCCGCCGATCCGCGGGCCGAGGTGCTGCTCGGCGCAGGGCTCAAGGCCACCGTGCCGGGGGGCGGCGAACTGATTCTCCCGCCGATGGGCGTGGCGGGGGCGGTGGTGAGCGAATGCGTTTCCGCCGCGGCTCAGACCTTGCCGAACCGTGCTTCGAACCCCGCCACATCGCCCGCGGCCAGATAGCCCGCCTGCTCGACCCAGTTGTCGCGCGCGATGCGGCCCTGGAAGGCGCCCAATTGGGGATCGATCCGGGCGATGTCCGCCTCGCCCCATGCCGCGATCTGGTCGAACCGGGTGACGCCCAGGCTGCGCAGCAGCGTGGCGATCTTGGGTCCGAGTCCCTTGATCCGGGTCAGGTCGTCGCCATCGCCGGCCGCTTCAGCGGAAGTCACCGCCGCGGCGACCACTTCGGCCACCCCGCCCAAGAGCTCGGCTGCAGGTGGCGATACGACCACGGGCGGCGCATCGACCAGCAACGTGTTGCGCGCGGCGGGGGCGGATCCGGGGGTGAGAACGTCGGCCGTATCGGCGCGCACCCGCTCTGGCTTGCGCCGCAGCAGCCGCCACGCGACCAGCAGCACCAACGCGAGTATCGCGCCGAGGATCAGCGCTTCGCTCGAACTCAACTGAGGCATCGTTCTGTCCGCCACCTGTAATTGTCACCGGCCTTCAAGCAACAACCTCCGCTCATGTCGAGCGAAGTCGAGACGTCTGCGCGCCATGGATCGACTTCGCTCGACATGAGCGGGTTCTGGTTCAAAACGCCGTTCGCCGGTCAGCGCACCGCGACATCGTTGCCGCGGGTATCCAGCGATCCGGCGATGCCGACCAGCTTGGCGAACTCCTGCCGGTAATAGTCGCGCTGACCATCGGCGAGCGCGGCGATTCCGGCATAGGTCAGGTTGCCCAGCAGCGGATCGCCGCGCAGCTTCTGCCCGAACGCGGCGACTGCGGTGGCGAAGGCCATGTCGCCCCGCGGAGCTCCGGCGCTGGCCAACAGAGCCGCCGGAACCGCGCGTTCGATCAGCTTCGAGGTGGTGTCGTCAGGCAACTTGTAGCGCAGCTTGACGAAGGCCAGTTCGCGCGGTTTCGCTTCAAATCTATTTCCCGGATCAGAATAGCGATGCGGGTCGAGCCAGCCTTGGGCGCCGCGTGGCACGATCTCGTAGATCGCGGTCACCTGGTGCCCGGCACCAATGTCGCCCGCATCGACCTTGTCGTTGTTGAAATCCTCCTCGCGGAGCGCGCGGTTTTCGTACCCGAGCAGGCGGTATTGCGCGACGGCGGCCGGATTGAACTCGACCTGGATTTTCACGTCCTTGGCGATCGTGAACAAGCGTCGAGCTCATCTGCTCGGCCAGCACTTTGCGCGCCTCGAGCGCACTATCGATATAGGCGTAGTTGCCGTTGCCGTGGTCGGCGACCTGCTCCATCATCGCCTCGTTGTAGTTGCCCTGCCCGAAGCCGAGCGTGGTCAGGGTGACGCCCGCATCGCGCTCCTTCTCCACCATCGCGATCAGCGCCTTGCTGTCGCTGACCCCGACGTTGAAGTCGCCGTCAGTGGCAAGGAGGATGCGGTTGACTCCGCCTTTGATGAAGTTGTCGCGCGCCACCTGGTAGGCGAGCTGAAGCCCGGCCCCGCCAGCGGTCGATCCGCCCGCCGAGAGCCGGTCGAGCGCGGAAACGATCTCGCGCTTGTCACCGGTCGCCGGGAGCACCAGTCCGGCCGCCCCCGCGTAAACGACGATCGAGACCTTGTCTTGCGGACCGATCTGGTCGGCAAGCCCAGCCAGCGCGGTCTTGACCAGCGGCAACTTCTCGGGCTCGCCCATCGATCCCGAGACATCGACCAGGAACACGAGGTTGGCGGGCGGACGCGCACTGCGCGGCAGGTCATACCCGCGAAGGCCGATGCGCAGCAGCCGGGTGGCCGGGTTCCACGGCGTTGCAGCGACATCGGTGGTCACGCTGAACGGCGTCTCGCGCGTGGCGGGCAGCGGATAATCGTAGCGGAAGTAGTTGACCAGTTCCTCAGTGCGCACCGCGTCCGCCGGGGGCAGCTGACCCTGGCTGAGGAAGCGGCGGCTGTTGGCGTAGGCGCCGGTATCGACATCGACGGAGAAAGTCGAAACCGGATCGGAAGCGGCGAGATGGACCGGCGACACCGTCCTGCCGTCATAGCGCTCTCGGCCAGGGTTGGCCGGAACGACGACCGAGGGAACATAGGCGGGAGTGGGCAGGGCCAGCTTGCTGCCGCGCTCGGCGCGGAAATCGCGCGCGACTTTCTGCGCGGTGACTGTAACCGGGGCGGATTGCAGGTTCGGCTGGACCTGCGCCTGCCCGGAGACGACCATGTTCGCACTCGCATCGGCGGCGTAGACTGGCGGAGGGGGAGGTGCCGGCGATGGGAGCGGCGGCAGTGGCTCGTTGCCGGCCACCTCGCCCTCGCCCGCCTTGTCTCCGGTCATGACGATCCTGTCGTTGTTCGACGATCGCGTGGCGCAGCTCGCCAGGATAACGGCAAGCAGGGTGGTGGATACGATTGGCGCGATTCGCATCGGTCTGTCCCTTCCCGAACGTGACGAACGGGAAGACACGGTTTTGCCCGTGAATGCCGACTGAATGGTGCTCAGCCGCGACGAACCGTTGCGCGGTTCAGCCCTTGGCGCGCTTGAACAGCACCCGGTCCTCGGGACCGAAGCCGCGCCGCCAGATCACCACGCCATAGGCCAACAGGATCGCGGGGATGCCGAAAATGAGCTCGGCCCACTCGGGCAGGCGCGTAACGACCCAACCGACCAGCACCGCCGGGACCGTCGCCCAGATCAGCGCCCAGCGCCAGTTGGTGATCGAGTGTTGGAGAATGCCGCGCAACAACAAGGCCTTGGCGACCGACGAGAACGCCAGCGCGACGAACAACGCACCTGCGGCCGCGGCGGCCTTGTACAACGGGGGGCAGCGACCAAAGTTCGGCGGCGTCGATCAGCAGCACGGTCAGGCCCGCCTGGATCACGATGGCTATGATCGAGATTGCCAGATTGCGGACGGGCGCGACATAGATCAGCGCGGCTTCGGCAACCACCGCGGTGGCTGCGGCCACTTCGGCCGCGAGCAGCAGGTTGAGCGCGCCGGTCCCGCCGACGAAATCCCGACCGACGAGGCCCATCACGCCCACGCCGGGGATTCCCAAGGCCAGGGCGATTCCCGCCTGCGCGGCGGTGATCCAGAAACCTACCTGGCAAACCTGCTTTGCGATGGCCCCGTAATCCTTGGTCTTCAGGCTGCTGGTGATCACCGGCCCCAGGATCGGCTCGAAACTCGTCTTGAGCTTCTGCGGCAGGCTGGCGACCTGCTGCGCGGCCCAATAGACCCCGACGATCGACGGGTTGGTCAGCATGCCGAGCAACAGGATGTCGATCTTGCGGGTTCCGGATTCGACCAGATCGGCCCCGGCGATCGGCAAGTTGAGCAGCGCCTGGCGGCCGAGGATAAGCGGATGCGGCTGCCAGTCGCGGGGCATGCCATAGCTTTTGACCAGCGCGACCATCGCCACCAGCATCGCCGCGGTGATCGACAGGAAATAGGCCGCGACCATCCCGGTTTGCGGGATCACAAACCACAAGGTCCCCGCCGCGATCGACAGCACCCACGGCTCGACCAACGAACGCGCGCGGACGGTAGTGGCGATGTCATAGCGGAACGCCAGCGCGGCCAGCGCAATGTCGCCGGCCGCGATCGGGAAGATCACCAGCGGCAGCAGCCGCTCGATCGGATCGACCGTACCGCTGGGAAACAGCACCACCGGAAAGGCGTAAAGCAGCGCGGCCAGTGCAAGTGAGACGCCCAGGCTCACGAACAGTCCGTCAGCGACGATGCAGGCGGCCGCGCGATCGTCCTTCTGAAGCAGCTGGGCCAACCCACGTTTCTGGCCAAGGGTGGCGATCTGCGCGGCGATTTCCACTGCGACGACCGCTGATGCAAAACGGCCGAGGTTTTCCTTGCCGTAGAGCCGCCCGGCGATGAACAGGAACGGCAGGCGCGCCGCCAGGCGCAACAGGAAGCCGAGGAAGTTCGTGCGCCCACCCTTGGCCAGCGCGGCGATGTCGGTGGAACCGGGGACAGGCGGACCGGAAGCCTGGGGCGTCTCGACCAAGCTCAATCGCCCCGTTCGGCGCGCAACGGACGGGCGAGCAGGCGGGCCACGACCTCGCGCGCGGGTGCTTCACCCTTGAGCAGCGCGCAGACCCCGGCGACGATCGGCATGTCGATCCCCCGATCGACGGCGATTCCGGCGAGCACCGGCGCGGTGTGCGCGCCCTCGGCCACCGTGCTGCGGTTGGCCAGGACGTCGGCCGTCGCCGCGCCCTCGCCCAGCGCCTTGCCCAGCGAATAGTTGCGGCTCGCGGTCGACGAGCAGGTCAGAACCAGATCGCCCAGCCCGCTCAACCCCGAAAGCGTCTCCGCCCGCGCCCCCAAAACCAGCCCGAAACGCAGCATTTCGGCAAAGCCGCGGCTGATCAGCGCCGCGCGCGCGTTCTGGCCGAGCTGGAGCCCGTCCACCACCCCGCAGGCGATCGCCAGCACGTTCTTGACCGCGCCGCCGATCTCCGCGCCGGTGACGTCATCGGAATAATAGAGCCGGAACGAGGGCCGGGCCATGGCGACCGACAGCCGCCCCCACTGCTCCTCGCCTCCCGCACAGGCCAGCGTCACCGCAGTCGGTAGCCCGGCGGCGACTTCGTGCGCGAAAGTCGGGCCGGAGAGCACTGCCAGGCGGCAATCGGGCGCGGCATCGTGCGCAACCTGGGCCATCAGGCGTCCGCTGCCCGCTTCGATCCCCTTCGAGCACAGCACCAGGTCGCATTCCTCCGTGCGCGGCAGCTCGGCGAGGATGCGGCCGAGATGTTGCGCGGGGGTCACCAACAGAACGGTCGGGGTATCGGCGAGGTCGCCCAGATTGCCCGTCGCGACGATGCTTCGCGACAGGCTCGCGCTTGGCAGGAACACGGGATTGCGGTGCTCGGCATTGATCGCCGCGACCACCTCGGGCTCGCGCGCCCAGAGCAGCACATCGGTGCCGTCTTGCGCGAGCATCTGTGCCAGCGCCGTGCCCCACGCTCCCGCTCCGACGACCCCCAGGGCCGCACTCATGCCTTGACCCCTGCGCCGCGCACCGCCTCGGCGGTCGGGTCGAGCGGCCAGCGCGGGCGAGCCATGGCGTCGAGCGGATCGGCGTATCCCGCTGCCAGCCGCTCGCCCCCAGCCCAGGCGATCATCGCCGCGTTGTCGGTGCACAGGGCGGGCGGCGGTGCGACGAATCGCAGGCCGTGCTCCGCCGCGAGCCCTTCGAGCGCGACGCGGATGGCAGCATTGGCGGCGACCCCGCCGGCGACGACCAGCGCGCTCATCCCGGAAAGGCCGCCCAGCGCGATGCGCGTGCGATCCACCACGCAATCGATTGCGGCCTGCTGGAACGAGGCGGCGACGTCGGCAGGGTCCTCTCCACCGCCCTGCACGATCCGCGCCACAGCGCTCTTGAGCCCGGCGAACGAGAAGTTGGCGTCGCCCGAGCCCACCAGTGGCCGGGGAAATCTGATCGCGCGAGGGTTCCCTTGCCTCGCCAGCTTCTCCACCGCCGGCCCGCCGGGATAGCCAAGGCCCAGCAGCTTGGCGGTCTTGTCGAACGCTTCTCCCAGGGCATCGTCGATCGTGGTCGCCAACCTGCGATAGTCTCCCACCCCACGGACCTCGAGCACTTGGCAATGCCCGCCCGAAACCAGCAGCAGACAATAGGGATAGGCGAGCGCCGGATCGGCCAGCCGCGGCGACAGGGCGTGGCCTTCGAGATGGTTGACCGCGAGCAGCGGCTTGTCTCCAGCCATTGCCAGCGCCTTGGCCGTGACCAGCCCGACCATCACCCCGCCGATCAGCCCCGGCCCTGCGGTCGCCGCGATGGCGTCCATGTCGGACAGGTCGAGCCCTGCATCGGCCAGCGTCGCCGCGATCAACGGAGCGAGCTTCTCGACATGCGCCCGCGCTGCGATTTCGGGAACCACCCCGCCATAGGGGCGGTGCGCCTCGTCCTGCGAGGCAATGTGCTGGGCAAGGATGCGGTGTTCAAGCGTCGGCGCGGACGTATCGACGATCGCCGCCGCAGTCTCGTCGCAGCTCGATTCTATCCCGAGGATCAGCGCCATTGCGCCCTTTCCCTGAACGGAAATGGCCATTAGCACAACCCGCGCATGACCCCTTCGTCCGACCGCCCGCTCCGCCTCGGCACCCGCCGCTCCCCGCTCGCGCTCGCTCAGGCGGAGGAAACCCGGGCAAGGTTGTGCGCCGCGCACGGCTGGCCCGAGAGCGCGGTCGAGCTGGTAACGGTGATCGCCAGCGGCGACCGGGTGCAGGATCGCCCCCTGTCGGAGATCGGCGGCAAGGCGCTGTGGACCAAGGAACTCGACGCCTGGCTCGACGAGCGCCGGATCGATGCCGCGGTGCATTCGATGAAGGACGTCGAGACCGTGCGTCCCGCTTTCCTTACGATCGCCGCGATCCTGCCGCGCGAGGACGTACGCGACGTGCTGGTCGGCGCTGCCTCGATCGCCGCGATTCCGGCCGGTGCGCGGGTCGGCACCAGCGCCCCGCGCCGCGCCGCTCAGATGCTTCATGCCCGGCCCGACGTGACGGTCCTGACCTTCCGCGGCAACGTCGCCACGCGGATCGCCAAGCTGGCCGCGGGCGAGGCCGACGTCACCCTGCTCGCCGCCGCGGGGCTGGCGCGGCTGGGCGAGAACGGGGTCGGCACGCCGCTAGAGTGCGACGACTGGATGCCCGCCCCCGCGCAAGGCGCGATTGGGATTGAATGCCGCGCCATCCTTGGAAAAGCACAGGATGACCGGGATTTACAGGTACACGCTTGGCTCAGCGCGATCGATCATCCCCCGAGCCGCGCCGAAGTAATGGCCGAGCGCGCGCTGCTCGCCGCTTTGGGCGGCAATTGCCACAGCCCGGTGGCGGTGCTGTGCCGCCATGGCGACGACGGAATCGACATGCGCGCCGCGCTGTTCAGCGAAGACGGCGCGGCGCGGATCGAACGATCGGTGCGGTTTGCGCCGGATGATGCGGACGGTCCGGCGCGGCTAGCCCGCGAGATGCTGTCCGCCGCCGATCCCGAGATCGTCCGCCTGTTCGCGGGACCGGGAGGGTGAAGCCCAGGCCGCTGCTGGTCTTTCGCCCGGAGCCTGGCAACGCCGCAACGTTGGCCGCGGCCAAGGCCTTGGCGCTTCCCGCTTATGGCGAACCGCTGTTCCGGATCGTTCCCAGGGCATGGGAAGGTCCGGCGGCAACCGGCTTCGATGCGCTGTTGATCGGCAGCGCCAATGTTTTGCGGCACGGCGGGGCCAAACTTGGCGCATATGCCTCGCTGCCGGCCTACGTCGTGGGCGAAGCGACTGCCGATGCCGCACGCCATGGCGGTTTCCAGGTCAAGGCAATCGGCAGCGGCGGGTTGCAGAATCTGACCGCCCAGCTCGCACGCGATGGACGCCGCCGCGTTCTCCGCCTCGCCGGAGACGAGCATGTCCCCCTGTCTCCAGAGCCAGGCACGGTCGTCGAGACGGTGGTCGTGTACCAAGCCGAGCCGCTTGCGCTGAGCGAGGCTGGCGCCAGGTTGCTGGGCGAAGGCGCTGTGGTTCTGCTCCACTCCGCTGCCGCAGCCCGCCATTTCGCTTCCGAGTGCGGGCGTTTGCGGATCGCGTGCGACAACATCGATCTCGCCTGCCTCGGCCCACGAATCGCGGAGGCGGCAGGTTCCGGGTGGGCGTCCGTCGCGAGCGCGGCACGGCCGGACGACGGCGCACTGCTGGCCTTGGCCGCACGGATGTGTCAGACTGCGCGCTTCGGGGAAACGGACGCAAAAAAACGGAATGCTGGATGATTATCTGAACCAGCCGTCGCGCGCTGCGGCGCGAGGCCGGACGAGCGGGAGATTGCTCGTGCTAGCGCTGATTTGCGCGGTCGCGCTGGGCGGTGCGGGCGGCCTTTGGGCGGCGAGCCGCCTGGGCTGGATCGAATTCACCTCCAAACCGGCTACCGGCGCGACGGTTACCGCGCCGTTCGCCTCCCCAACGCCCGCCCCGAGCGCGGCGGATCTTGAATCCGCGCAAACTGCGCTGGGCGTGCGGATGGCCGAGCTCGAACAGCGCATGACCCGCCTCAACCTCGAAGCCGAAGCTGCATCGGGCAATGCCGCGCGTGCCGAAGGGCTCCTGATTGCCGCCGCGGCCAGACGCGCGGTCGAGCGAGGAGCACCGTTAGGATTTCTCGAAGACCAGCTCAAATTGCGCTTCGGCAACGCCCAACCCAACGCGGTCACCACCCTGGTCGAGGTATCGCGCAGCCCGGTGACGCTTGACGCGCTCGAACAGGGACTGGCGGCGTTGGAGCCGACGCTGGTCGCGCCGCCACGCGACGTCAACGTGGTTACGCGGGTCCGGACGGAGCTGGCGAGCCTGTTCGTGATCCGCCGCGCCAGCGCGCCCTCGCCCGCGCCCGAGCAGCGCTATGGGCGCGCGCGGACCTTTCTGGAAACCGGGCGCGCCGAAGCCGCGATCGACGAAGTCCGGCGGATGCCGGGCCATGACGCCGCGGGCAACTGGCTGGCGCTTGCCGAGCGCTACGTCCGCGCCCAGCGCGCGCTGGATCTGATCGAAACCGCCGCGATCCTCGAGCCGCGCGACCTCAACGACGGCAGCGGCGCGCCGGTGACCACCCCCAGCGCGGCCGCCTCGGCGCCTTGAATTAAGTCAGCACGCCATCGGTGCGCATCTTGCCGGCGTACCACCAGAAAAACGCCACCGCGGCCAGGATCACCATCGGCAGGATCGGACTAGCCACCAGTCCCGCAGAATATTGCCAGGCGAAGCTGACGAGAGCCGCGACGAAAGATACGGCGAAGGCGGCGGCGGCGTGGCGCGAGCGGACCAGAAGCAAAACCGCCCCCGCGAACGAACCCCACACACCCAACGCCCAGCACGACGTCGCCCACACCGGCGCGGCGTCGATCTTCGCCAGCATCTCGGCGTCGATCTGACCGATCCACGCCGGATTGCGAAGCTGGGTCATGGTGTAGTCGATCGCGCCGAAGCTGTTCCACAACAGTCCGACCGCGGCGACCGCCCAGAAATGCCAAGGGGCCGCGGGTCGATCGCCGTCTTCTTCGAGCAGCGCTCCGTCTTCGAGCAAATCGGCCATGCTTCCCCTCCCCAGGCGACCACGTGCGCCATGATACCACTACGGCGCGGGCAACGCGAATCGCGTCGGCCCGCGCCGCGACCGGCTTGCGAGGAAAGCCGTGCTTACAGCCGCTCGATCTTGCGCGCGGCTTCGTCGAGGATTTCAGCGACCTGGTGGACCGTCTCGGCATCGAACCCGCTCTGGGCGCGCCCGCGCAACGCGGCGAACAGGTTGCCGACCGCGCGTCCGATCGGTGGGGCGCGGTGCGCGTCGTCGTCCTCGTTGAGCGCGATGAGCCGAGCGACCAGCGCTTCAGCCTCGTCCACTCGGTCAGAAAGTTCGGTCTGACCTTCCGGGGTGATCGTGAAGGCCTTGCGCGGGGTATCGTCGGCCTTCTCCGCGATCATCCCTTCGTCGAGCAACAGGCTGAGCGTAGGATAGACCACCCCGGGGCTCGGCGCGTAGTTGCCCCCGGTCAGCTCCTCGATCGCCTTGATCAGTTCGTAGCCGTGGCGGGTTTCGTCACCGATGAGCTTGAGCAACAGCAGGCGGAGTTCGCCCCCGGCGAACATCCGCCCACGCGGCCCGCCCCGGCCGCCGCTGCGCTGGCGTGGCCCAAAGTCATTGGCGCCATCGCCAAAGCTCCATTCCCAGGACCCTCCGCGACCCCGGCCACGTCCGCCCATCATCATCGCCAGCATCGGCCAGCCCGGACCGCGTCCGCGGCGGCCTTCGTAACATCCGTGCATGCGCATTTGCGCGTTCCTTTCGTTATGCATCTAAGATGTCACTAAGATATATCTTTATTGGCGCCCTGCAAGCCCCGATGCAATTTTTTCCATCGCGCCTATCTTGGGCCGCGATGGCCGACCTGTTTGCCGCCGATTTGCCGCACCAGCCCGCCGATAGGCCGTCCAAAGACGCGCCATTGGCCGACCGTTTGCGCCCACAGACCCTGGCCGAGGTCGTCGGGCAGGAGCACCTGACCGGCCCCGAAGGCGCGATCGGGCGTATGGTTGCGGCGGGCAAGCTCTCGTCCATGATCCTGTGGGGACCGCCGGGCACCGGCAAGACCAGCATCGCCCGGCTGCTCGCGGATGCCGTCGGGATGCGCTTCGTCTCGCTTTCGGCGGTCTTCTCGGGCGTTGCCGACCTCAAGAAGGCGTTCGCTGAGGCCGAGACGATGGCCAAGGCCGGGCAGCGCACGCTGCTGCTGGTGGACGAGATTCACCGCTTCAACCGCGCCCAGCAGGACGGTTTCCTGCCGTTCGTCGAGAACGGCACCGTCACCCTGATTGGCGCGACCACCGAGAATCCCAGCTTCGAGCTCAACGCCGCGCTGCTCAGCCGCGCGCAGGTGCTGATCCTCCACAGGCTCGATCACAAGGCGCTGTGCCAGTTGCTGGAAAAGGCCGAGGCCAACGTCGGCAAGCCGCTGCCGGTGACCGCCGCCGCGCGCGATGCGCTGGTCGCCGCAGCCGATGGCGACGGGCGCTTCCTGCTCAACCAGGCGGCGACGCTGTTCGACATTGGATTGGACCAACCGCTCGATACGGCGGGGCTGTCGCAGTTCCTCCAGCGCCGCGTCGCGGTCTACGACAAGGACCGCGAGGGCCACTACAATCTGATCTCGGCGCTGCACAAGGCGCTGCGCGGCTCGGATCCGCAGGCCAGCCTCTATTACCTCGCGCGGATGCTCGTCGCCGGCGAGGAGCCGCTGTTCGTGCTGCGCCGTCTGACCCGCGCCGCGGTCGAGGACGTCGGCCTCGCCGATCCGCAAGCGTTGGTCCAGTGCCTGGCCGCCAAGGACGCCTACGAGTTCCTCGGCTCGCCCGAGGGCGAGCTGGCGATCGTCCAGGCCTGCCTCTACCTCGCCACCGCGCCCAAATCGAACGCGGCCTACATGGCGCAGAGGGCGGCGTGGCGCAGCGCGAAGGAAACCGGCAGCCTGATGCCCCCCGCCAACATCCTCAACGCGCCGACCAAGCTGATGAAGGACATCGGCTACGGCCAGGGCTACGCCTACGACCACGATGCCGACGACGGATTTTCGGGCGCGAGCTACTGGCCCGCGGAGATGGAGCCGCAGACCTATTACCGCCCGGTCGAACGCGGGTTCGAGCGCCAGGTCGCGGAGCGGATAGCGTACTGGGACAAATTGCGGCGCGAGCGTGCGTAGGTTCAGCCGGTTCGCGTGCGTCGACTGGTCGGGACAGGCGGTGGCGCGACCCAAGGGGCTCGCCGTGGCGTGGTGCGAGATCGGCAAAAACGCGCCCACGCTCATCGTGCCGGGCGGGGGCTGGTCGCGCGAAGCGATCCTCGAGTGGCTGATCGAGCACGGCGAGACCGGAACCGACATGATCGTCGGCCTCGACCTTTCGCCCGCGCTGCCATTCGCCGACACCGATGCATATTTTCCCGGCTCGGTGGCTCAACCGCGCGATGCTCGAAACCTGTGGAAGCTAGTCGACGATACCTGCGCCGGAGAACCTCACCTCGGTGCCAGCACCTTCGCCGATCACGTTGACTTCGCACCGCATTTCCGTCGTCACGGCGGTCGCGAGGGAGCATGGTTTGGCGGAGGCGCGGGACGCTTTCGCGCGGTCGAGCATCGCCAACGCCTGTGCGGGGTCTCGCCGGTCAGTTGCTTCAACCTCGTTGGCGCGGCGCAAGTCGGCAAGTCGAGCCTGACGGGGATGCGCGTGCTCCATCGACTCGCCGGACGGGTTCCCGTGTGGCCGTTCGATCCGGTGCCCGAACGGGGCCCGCTGATCGTCGAAATCTACACCTCGATCGCCGCACGCGCCGCCGGGGTGCGAAAGGGACGCAGCAAGCTGCGCGATGGCGTGAGTCTTGATGCCACACTGGTGCGACTGGGAAGCCATCCGCACGCTCCGCTGGCGCGCTACGACGATCACAGCACCGACGCGATCCTTACCGCCGCGTGGCTGCGCGCCGTCGCGCACGATCCCGCGCTGTGGAACCCACCCGGTCTCGACGCGGTCCGCCACACCGAAGGCTGGACCTTCGGCGCGCGCTGACGCATGGGGCGACAAGCGCCGGCTTAGCTCAGTTGGTAGAGCACCTGATTTGTAATCAGGGGGTCGCGGGTTCGATTCCTGCAGCCGGCACCATTGCCGAACATCAACTTATTGAAAGTGAACGCGTTTTTCGCGGTGAACTAGCATGGCTCCCACACTTGAGCCCTAGTCTTGCGATAGTTTGTGCCCATTCTGGCTGCTCGTGAGGCGGTCGCCCGTCGCTTCGTGGCTCAAATCTGCATCCGACGTTTCTAGGTGATACCTCTTGCCTGTTCCTGCTGACTTCTATTTGGCCCAAGGTGTACCAGCCGTCCACGCGGCCGGCGACAGGATCGAGGGGTACGAGGTTGTCGCTAGCGCATATCGAAAACGAAATTCGCCGGTTCCTGTCTACCGATGCTCCGGAGGTGCTGTGTATCAAGGGGAAGTGGGGCGTTGGCAAAACTTATGGCTGGCGCGCATTCCTTAGTTCCGCGGTCCAAGCCGAGACACTTAAATTAGACCGGTACGCCTATGTCTCTCTCTTCGGCCTTAACTCTCTTGACGACCTCCGCTATGCAGTTTTCGAGAAAACAGTATCTGGTGCAAATATCGGAAAGGACGCCAACGAAAATACGTTTCGCGATCTAGTTCAAGAACTCGACTCGGTTCGAAAGTTGGGGAAGTTAGTCGAGTGGACCGCTGCGGCTTTCAATCGAAGGGGCGTCACTGATTTATTAGCGAAGTCTGCATTCCTGCTGGTGCGGCGACAAATCGTGTGCCTCGACGATCTCGAACGCGCTGGTTCTGGCCTTGGAGCCCGCGAATTCCTCGGCATCGCATCATTTCTGAAGGAGGAGCGGGCCTGCAAGGTGGTACTCCTTCTCAATGACGAGGAGCTTGACGATCGCGATGAGTTCAATCGCCAGCTAGAGAAGGTTGCTGACACAACGCTGCTTTTCGATCCATCGCGCGAAGAGGCCGTCCGCATTGCGCTATCAACCGCCACCCGCACGGCCGAAGTGCTCGCCCCGCTCATTATACACCTCGGCATAACCAACATTCGAGTCATTAAGAAAATAGAACGGCTTGCAACCCGTTTAATAGACATTCTCTCAGACCACGAAGATACTCTAGTGAACGAGGCAGTTGCAACCTTGGCGTTAGCCAGCTGGGCTGTGCAGCAGCCAAAAATTGCTCCGAATTTGGCATTGATCCGTGGTTACAATGAGCTCAGCTTGACGATGCGGGCAGGACGCGAACCCCTGGACGAGGAAACTGAGCGCTTCCGCAAGATAGTTGCTGACTATCCATTCTCATTTGTGAGTTCAATCGACGAGATAATCATAGACGGTGCTGAAGCAGGGTACTTTCAAGATGAAGAATTAAAAAAAGCGGCATTGGTCCTGGCGGCTGAACACAAAGCTCATGCCCGCGACAGCGAGTTTACCCGCGTATGGCAGGATATGTATCACGGTTCTCTTTCCGTCGACGATGGGGAATTTCTTGACGCTCTTTATACGAGCTCTATCTCAGAAGCTGATTCGATAACTCCCGTAAATATTAATAGTGCGATCAGGGTGCTTCGAGAGGAAGGCCGAGAACAGCAGGCGGATGAGATCATAGCGGCATATGTGTCCGCTCATAATGATGCAAAACCGGAGTTCTTCAATATAGGAAATCATCACTTTAGCGCAGATGACAGGCTCGATCCGGCGCTGCGGCAAGCTTTTGAGAAGCGCCGTGCAGCTTATGTCGACGAGCGAAACCCGCTCGACGTGCTCCGGTCAATCGGAGAAGGGCGCGGTTGGAACGACGCTGACGTGGCTCTTATGGCTAAACAAAGCCCCGAGGATTTCGAGCGTTTGTTTGAAAGCTTGAAGGGCAAAGAAGTGCGGCGCTCAATTGAGACAATTCGCGTACTAGCCCACTCCCATCACGAGGGGAGCAAGTTGATCGACGAGGCCTCTCTTAAGGCACTCCGAAAAATCGCCGCAAAGTCGCCGATGCGTGCCAAGAAGATACGCTCTTATGGCATAGACATTGAAGAGCCCGGTCTGCCGGCCGGAGATGACTTGGTCAATGAAGGGGATGCAGATGACGTGGGGTCGGAGCCTGTGTGATCGCCTTGGTTGAATTCGGCCCGGGTCACTGGTGGGCTCAGTCGTCAAACAAGGCGGATAAAGCCAACAAGCGGTTTGGGCTCGGCTCCCGCATGTCCAGCGGCTATCAGCCTCGGTGATGACTCCGCATGCCTTCACCGCCAAATGGCGCGGCAACGAACTCAAAGAGCGCAGCGCGTCGCAAAGCCACTTCAACGACCTGTGTGCGCTGCTGGGTGTGTTGGACCCGATCTCCGCCGATCCGTTGGGCGAATGGTTTGCATTCGAGAAGGGGGCGAACAAGACCAGCGGTGGCGACGGCTGGGCCGATGTCTGGCGGCGGGGCTGCTTCGCCTGGGAATACAAGGGGCCGCGCAAGGACCTGAAGGCGGCGTTCAACCAGCTTCTGCAATACAGCGTCGCGCTAGAGAACCCGCCGTTGCTGATCGTGTCGGACATGGACCGCATCCGCATCCACACCAATTTCACCAACACGGTGCAGGAGGTCCACGAATTCACGCTCGACGACCTGCTCGACGCCGCGCAGCGCGAGCGGCTGAAGGCGGCATTCACCGATCCCGACGAGTTCAAGCCAAAGAAGACCCGCCAAGAGCTGACCGAGGAAACTGCCGCCGAGTTCGCCGGACTCGCCCAGCGGCTCCGCGAGCGCGGCCATGATGCCCATCAGGTGGCGCACTTCGTCAACCGGCTGGTGTTCTGCATGTTCGCCGAAGACGTCGGCCTGCTGCCCGACAAGCTGTTCACGAAGATGCTCGAAGTCAGCCGCCGCGATCGGGATGAGTTCGCCGGGAACGCGCGGACGCTGTTTGGGGCGATGGCCAGCAAGGGCGGAAAGGTCGGCTTCACCGCGATTGACTGGTTCAACGGCGGGCTGTTCGAGGACGACCATGTCCTGCCGGTCAGTGGCGACGACATCGAGCAACTGCTCAAAGCGGCCCGGCGTGACTGGTCGCAAATCGATCCTTCGATCCTTGGCACGTTGTTCGAGCGCGGGCTCGACCCGGCCAAGCGCAGCCAATTGGGCGCGCACTATACCGACCGTGCCAAGATCATGCTGATCGTCCAGCCGGTGATCATCGACCCGCTGGAAGCCGAGTGGGCCGAGGCTCTGGCACGGATGACTGCACTGGTCGAAAGCGCGCCGCGCCAGACCAAGGACAAGCTGCTGCGCGGGGCCGAGTTGGCGAAGCGGACCAAGGCGCTGGCCGAGGCTGAGGCGGTCCACAGCGCGTTCGTCGAGCGTCTGGCCAACTTCCTCGTGCTCGATCCGGCATGCGGCTCAGGCAACTTCCTTTACGTCGCGCTGCGCGCGCTCAAGGACATCGAGCACCGCGCCAACCTCGATGCTGAGGCGCTAGGCCTGCCACGCGGCTTCCCGCGGGTGGGGCCGGAGTGCGTTCTCGGGATCGAACTCAACCCCTACGCCGCGGAACTGGCGCGGGTTTCGGTGTGGATCGGCGAAATCCAATGGATGAACCGCAACGGCTTTCCCGTGGCGAAGAACCCGATCCTGCGTCCGCTGGAGACGATCGAGTGCAGGGACGCGGTGCTGAACGACGATGGCACGCGCGCGGAATGGCCGAGCGCCGATGTGGTGATCGGCAACCCGCCGTTTTTGGGCAACAAGAAGATGATCGGCGAGTTGGGCGAGGATTACACCCGCGCGCTGCGCAATGCTTGGCCCGAAGTTCCCGGCGGCGTCGATCTGGTTTGCTACTGGTTCGCGAAGGCTTGGGCGATGATCGTGGCAGGGAAGTTGCAGCGAGCCGGGCTGGTCGCCACCAACAGCATTCGTGGCGGCGCGAACCGCGAAGTGCTCAAGCCGATTGTCGAGGATGGCCGGATATTCGATGCGTGGAGCGACGAGGGGTGGACCGTTGAAGGGGCAGCGGTGCGGGTGTCGCTGGTTTGCTTCGACTTGCAGATCGAGGAATTTGGCAGGCTTGATGGTCAATTTAGCCATCGGATTTCTGCCTCACTGCGGAGTGACGCCGCAGATGTAGATGCATCCAGTGCCGCGCGCATTCCATCAAACTTAGGAATTAGCTTTCAAGGACCCGTCCTCGTGGGCAACTTCGACATAGACGAGAGTCTTGCAGGAGACTGGCTTCGCAGGCCACAGAACCCAAACGGACGAACCAATGCGGCTGTCTTGCTGCCGCTCCGCAATGGTCAGGATTTAACGACCAGACCACGTAACAAGTGGGTCATCAATTTTCGAGACGCGTCAGAGGCGGAAGCCAGTTTGTTCGAAGCTCCATTTGAGTATGTCTTGAAGACGGTCAAACCTGAGCGACTTCGATCTAACGACCGCCAAAGGCGCGAAAAGTGGTGGCGGCTCGGTCGGAGCGGCGCAGCCTTCTTCGGCGCGATCGATCCGCTGTCACGCTATATAGCCACGTCACAAGTGGCGAAGCACAGGATCTTTGTTTGGCTGGCGCCGACGGTTCAGCCGCATCAAACAGTTATCGCCATCGCGCGGGACGACGACACCAGCTTCGGCATTCTGCATTCGCGATTTCACGAACTCTGGGCGCTGCGCATGGGTACATCGCTCGAAGACCGCCCGCGCTATACACCCTCGACGACCTTCGAGACCTTCCCCTTCCCCAAGGGCCTCACCCCTGACCTCCCCGCCGCCGCCTATGCCGCTGATCCGCGCGCGCAGGCCATCGCAGCCGCGGCGGTGCGGCTGAACGAGCTACGGGAAGCCTGGCTCAACCCAGCGGACCTGATCGTGCGTGTGCCCGACTTCGTCCCCGGCTATCCGGACCGCATCGTGCCGGTGGGCGATGCGGCGGCGAAGGAGCTGAAGAAGCGCACCCTGACCAACCTCTACAACGCCCGCCCGCAGTGGCTCGCCAACGCCCACGCCGCGCTCGACCAGGCGGTTGCCGATGCCTACGGCTGGGGTGATGACTGGCGCGCTGGGCCGCTTTCCGATGATGAAATCCTTGCCAGGCTGTTTGCACTCAATCAGGATCGCGCGGCCGTTGGCGGACGACGAGGTGATGAATGAGCATGGTGCTTGCCCTGGCGGTTGCACTCACCCCCGTGGCGGAGCGGGAGTCGGTAACGAAGCACCGGCTCAAAGCGGCCTACACGCTGATCATCACGGGCCCACGCAACATGACACGGATTAACTATCCGAACGCAGCCCAGTGCGAGCGAGCCCGGCAAGCAATCGCTCGGCAAAATCAAGTCACCATTGGACCGGACGGGTCCATTCACGGGTCTGGCGCGCTCTCTGCCTATTGCGTGCCTTTGTAACCGCGCTTCGCGTTCTTCGTCACTGCCGGTCCACTCGGCAACCGGGAATTTTGGGGCCCCTTAGCCGCGCACCGACCGTCTCGGCAGCAATCTCTTTGAGCAGCCAGATTGCTTGGCGCCCTTATAGATGCAATGAAGTGGGCGCTTCTGTGGGAGCCAGCAACTGATCCATCGTAAAAACTGCATCGTTTCAGTTATATAAAAACAACTGCTGGCTCCTAAGATAGGACCATCCAGAAGCCGGCCTCCGCCCGCGCGGCGCGACGCGAAGCCACGGGTGCGCCCAGCCCGGCTTGGGGCGGGGCTCCGCTCCTAACGCTATGCCGCCGCGAGCATCGCCGCCAGCAGCGGCGGGATGGCGCGCAGCTCGAACTTGCCCACGCCATCGATCACGACGAACTCTTCGACCATCTCTGGCCTGCCGATCGCCAGCCGCTCGACCAACCCGGTGAACGCAGCAACACGCACCCCCAACGGCGAGCGATCCTTCGACGCCCACGCTTCACACAAGAGCGCGCGGCCTTCGTCGTTGGCCCGTGTGTAACTGGACGTACCAAAGCGCTCGAACTCGGTGGCGTCGCGCTCTTCGTAGGTCGGAAATTGGATGATGGTTGCGGTCATGTCGGTGCTCCTGCGCGCCGTAGGTCGGCGCCAGGCGGACGGTGAAGCGGTTACAGATCGTCTGTCAAACCTGGCTATGCCGACCGACGCCAGCCAACAAAGCGGAGCCTATCGGAACCTACTGAGGCTGGGCAGAGGCCGTCGCGCGAGGACCGTCCGACACATCGGAAGAAGCGGCCAACTATCTGCCCGGAGCGGTACGACATTTATTTTCATGGTGCGCTTGCCAGGCCGTTTCGCCCCCCGGCATGGCTAGAGGGGCGGTGAGGACGGTAGGGGCGCGTGGCGCGACGGAGCACAGGCGCCGCGCGCTCCCGAGGTGGCGGGGCGGCTGGCCTGGCAGGGTGGCTGCTGTCACCGCGCGGCCCGGCCCACCCCCCGACCCCACCCGCGAGCGCACCGCCATTTTCGATCCCGGCGTCCCGCTCTAATTTTCTGGCGCCGAACCCTATTTCCCCCAAGTTGTAGTAACTATCATCCCGCTCTGGATATATGACGAGATTTCGTGGAGCGTAACGAAAATAAATATCTGGCGATCTTCCAAGACTTAGGAAGTTACGACCACTACGTTAGTTCCGACATCGTATTCTCATTCATTCCAACGTTGCCTATGCGTTGCCACACACAGTGGCTGGAGCGTGACAGCGATGAACTTGGACTTGGTAGAGCCTATTGCGGACGATCCGGCCGCGGCCGCCAAGCGGCTCGGAATATGCCGGGCGCAACTCTACGTCGAGCTTGCGGCCGGTCGGCTGGTCGCCCGCAAGGCCGGGCGCCGCACCCTCATCGCGCGGGTCGAGCAAGATCGGTGGCTGGCGGCGCTGCCAATCAAGGCGATTGCGGCGTGAGGGACGATGTTGGCCCGACAACGCGGGGTGCCTTCGACATGGAGCGCTTCGTCGCCGCGGAGGCAGCCCTCGCGGAGCCCGACGAGGACTTCCATGTGCTGGGCATTGGGATCAATTTTGAAGACGGCTCTGGCGAAATCGAAAGCTGGCACGATCCGCAGGGTTGGGACCTGCACGACGACGACGAAACGAACGCCCTCTTGATCAAGCAGGTAGAGTTGGAAGCCCTGGCCGCGCTCAGACCGTGGGTTTCCCACTATGCGAGCCTGGGGCTCATGTGCGCCGGAAACCTCGCGGAGAGCCTATTGGACGGCCAGCGCGACGACTTCGGAGGCGGCCCCGAATTCTACGTCGTGCACCGTAAGGACGACGCCCCCGAAGATCTTGTCGCTCTCGGGGATTTCCCGGAATTCACCGTCAAGCTCGCCGCGATGCCCGGCAAGGAGCTAACAGTTCGCCCCTTCGTCCGGCCCATCAATGCGACAATACTTTTCAACGCTGCTCGCCAAGGCATCGCGCCTGGTCTGTGGTGCGACGAGGTCAACAGCGAGCTGGCGCCGTTGCCGGCCGAGGAGCGCGACGATTGGCTGGCCCGACGGTGCCTTCCGGGCTCGACACTCGCGAGAATTATGAAGCGATGGACCCGATCCGGCGGCGATATTGAGCTGTTCGGCATGGTTGGTTCCGCCGAAGAGCGCACGACCGGCAATCAGCCGATTGAGTGGCTCGTGCCGGGCCTGGTCCCCAAAGGAGCGCTAGGACTCCTGGTAGCTGAGCACGAGACCGGAAAATCTACGCTCCTGACCGAGCTGGCGGCTGTGATTGATAGCGAAAGCGACGCGCCACGCATGTTTCTCGGTACTGCGGTCTCGGCACGTGGAGTGGTGGTAACCGTGAGCGGCGAAGACGCCGAGAGCATCATCAGTGACCGCGAGTCTTATTTCGAGGAAGAACACGGCCCGGCTTGTGGGTTCGTCATCGACGCTCGCGGTAAGACACTCGATTACGTATTCAAAATCATTGAGCGGATACCGGAAATCGCTCTCCTTATTGTCGAGCCAGTGACAGTGTTTCTCGAAGGGCGCGAGACCGACAACTCAGATTTATCGAGCTTCTACAATAGGTTCAATGACTTCATTGTTCGCAAGGGATGCGGGGTACTGCTCGCGCACCACGTCGTTAAATCAAAACGGAAGCTTACCTCCTTGGGAGACTTCGACTGGGCGACGCGGGGCGGCGGCGCCAGCATCGATCGAGCGAGAATTGTGATTGGCATGCTCGATCGTGGTCTCGAAACGACCATGGTCGGGATCGTCAAACAGAATTTTCCGCCATCTCAAGCGCTCTGGGCGCCCGTGAAACAAGGTAAGTTGTTCAAGAGGAACTCGGCTACTTTGCGGCTTGAGCCTATCGCCAGCGAGTCGCCGGCCCCCGTGTCCCGTTCGATGGAAGCTGACGCTGCGCGGGTGTTGGGGGTTCTGAGAACCCGCGTCGCGCATGGGCAAATCGTCCGCAGGACTGGCAAGTCGGAACTGTGGGAAGCGAAACTTCCGGAGCTGGCAGATCTTTCCCGCGGCGCAATCCGAAACGCGGTGGCCGCACTCATAGCCTCTGGCCGGATTTGCGATGGGCCGGACGGGTTGCAGATTATCGCGCCCCCTGAGGACGAGCAAGGTGCCAACTAGAGCTAACCCCCCAAGCAGTTGCAGCGTTGCCAGCCCCCATTTTGGCAATGCGGCAACCGGCGGGAGCAGGGATCGCGGGTCGCGGAAATTCAACGACTTAAGGAGATTTGGCGTTGCCAGAGGCGGCGGCAACGTCGGATGCGGCAGGCAGGCTAAACCATTGAAATCAATGCAATTGCCATTGCCGTTGCCGCTTAAGAGAGAAGACGGCTTCCAGCCCGTCGTCTCTTACTTAACAGCGATCGACCGCCGGTGGAGCAACCATGACCAGAAAATTATCGATCAGCCCCGACTACGTTTCCAACCACACCGTGCACCTGCGCCAAGGAGAGGGTCTGTGGGATGCGCGGCGACGTTGGGAAAAGACGACCGGACGACGCGGACTTATCCTTATCCGGTAGCGGGCGACCTGGGTCGGCGCGGCAAGGAGCAAGCCGCGCCGGCAACACCCACGATCGACCTCACCTGTCCGTTGCCTCGCCCATAGGAGACTGCCGATGCCCCGCGCCCCGAACTTCCACTACCAGGATCCCACCGCGGCCATCGGCTCGAGCCTGGTCCGCGCGATCTTCGGCGATCCGCAGGCTGCCGCGCAGCAAGCGCAGGAACGCGCGAAGGCTGACGCTCTTGCCGCGCAGGCGGAGGAGAACCGCGCCCACGCGCGCGTTTATGGCAGTCAGGCCACCGTGCTCGACACCGCGAACGCCGCGCAGCAGGGCTTGCCGGAATTGATCGCCCGGCTTCAGGCGCCGCCGCAGGCCGTGCCGTCGCTGGACGATCCGACGTTTCTCGATGGCGTCGGGACGCGCCCGCCGGTCCCGACCGACGACGAGCAGTTCCGCAGCAATCTCGGCCCGCTGATCGCGTCGATGGCGCAGATGAACGGCGACAAGGTCGACCCGACCAAGATCGTCGGATCGCTCGCCAGCTTCTTCGGCGGTGACGAGATGGCGCGGCGCGGGCTTATCGCGCAGGGGAACACGCCAGGCGCGGCTTTCGCGATCACCCCCGAGCGTGCCGACGAGATTGCCGCGCAGGGCTACGACGCCAAGAATAAGACCGCGCTCGGTGTCGCCACCATCAACAACCGCGACGACGTCCCGGTCGCCAATATCCAGGCGGGCTCTAGCCGCTACGCGGCGGACAGCAGCGCGCGTGCCAGCAACTTCCGCACCGTCACCACGTCGGGCGATCGCCGCTATGCCGTCGACGCCAAGAGCGTCGGGCCTGCGCCGTCGTTCGACACGATCGCGCAGTCGTTCCCTGGCACGAAGATGAACAGCGGGTGGCGCTCGGTCGAGCACAATCGCGCAGTCGGCGGCGTCGAGAATTCCGACCACCTTGGCAACAAGCCGGGCGTGCAGGGCTACGACTTCGACCCAATCCCAGGATGCACTGTCGAGCAGGCGGCCGCCAAGTATGAGCGCGACCACCCCGGCATCCGCGTCATCGACGCGCGGGACGAGCGCGGCAAGCGCGGCCCGAACGGCAAGCCGTTGGGCGGCTGGCACTTTTCGCTCCAGAACACGGTCGCTCCCGCGAAGCCCGGCAAGGGTGGCGCTGCCGCCGCGGCAGCAGACAAGCCGCCGAAGCGGATGACATCCAAAGAGCAGGATATGGTCGATGAAGAGGTCAAGAACCAGCTCGAGGTGTCGGGGCTCAATCCGACCGATGCAATGAAGACCAGCATTCGCGCCGGCGCGGCATACAATTTTCAGCGTTCCGGCAACGCCGTCGATGCGGTGGCCAATTCGATCAAGGCCCACAAGCAACGCGGGGCGTGGCAAAAGCAGGAGGCCGCGCGCAGTGCAGCGAGCGGCAATCGGCTGTCGGTTGAGGAAGCCGCTCGGCTTCCGGTCGGCGCTCGCTTCGTGGGCATGGATGGCGCCCCCCGGGTGCGACAATGAGCGACCCCTACGCGGCAATCGCGACGCCGGTTCACGGAGATGACGGGGCCGACGCCCTGCCCGGCGCGTTCTATTATCTACCGCCGGCCAAGCCTACCCGACGCTCCGTGGAGCCCCGCTCCCTAAAGGTCTGTGGCGCGATCCTGGCGGCAGAGCGAGCCGCAAGGGAGGAAAGCTGGCGCCAGGCGCTCGCAACGCCTTGGACTTGGTTGTGCGCCCGCCTGGCGCGCCTAATGCGGTGGTTCAGAGGCGGCAGTGCACGGTAAGGCCGCCAACTTATCGGGCTGGCTGAACGAGCCCTACGTGCAAGACGTCGTGATCAAGATGCTGGTCGAAGCGGAATGCGTCCTCGTGCTGCGAGACTTCGTTTGCACCGGTTGCATTCCCATTTCATCGGCAAACCGCGTGTTGACCCGCCTACACGATCGCGGCCTAGTCAGGCGGTACAGAATACCGATGCATCGGCCCAGATACTGTCATGCGCGCAAATCCTGTATCACGGACGGGGCCATCCGCTCCGTATTTGCATATCAGTGGGTCGGGGGCTGAAGCCTCCGCCGTGTCGCCAAAATTGTACTGGCGTGGCCGGCACGCGCCCGACGAAGAGTTGCAGGCTAGGGCGAGCTCCGCCCTGCCATTTGGAGGACTCTGCCCCGACTCGCTTTAAGTACCTAGGTCTTTGTGCGTTCCAACGGCAATAGCCCCCGGCTGGCGGAACGGCGCCGCGGCCAGCGAAGGCCGGGCTGGATCATCCGAGCGCGCCCCGCGATAGTGAGCAGGACGAACAGCGCCAGCGGGATCGAGCCTCCCCATATCAGCACGTTATCGCGGGTCGCGACTTGAGCCACGCTTTCGGCGTTGCCGAATAAGTCGCGCTCAATCCGCCGATCAGCGAGCCACCACGCTAGCGCGACGATGCCCGCCCATGCAGTGCCGGCCACCATCCAGTTCCATTTCATGCCACCGCTCCTTAGATCTGGGGCGACCCTGATCTGCTCGCAGTAAGAACTCCGGCCCTAGGCCGCCGCGGCAGACGACATCTCGACCACGTTGCTCCCGCCCGGCGATAGCGATGGAGCAACGAAGCGACCCCAAGCGTTCATCAGGGAGAGCCGCATGTCGCGAAGATCGGAGCGAAGGTAAGCCTGCTCGGTCGCCGTGCCGACCTTATGCGCCAGCGCCATCTCGGCGACCATGGCCGGGACGGTCGGCATCTTCTCCGCGGCCCAGTCGCGGAAGGCACTGCGGAAACCGTGCACTGTCTCCTGGCGATCGGCGAGCCGCATGGCGCGCGTAAGCGTCATATCGCTCAGGGGCTTGCCCTTGGTCGCGCCGGGAAAGATCAGGCCTTCGCGGCCATAAAGTTCGGCAGCGCGGCCTAGTACCGCCACGGCGGCCTCTGACAACGTCACGACATGCGCAGTCTTCATTTTCATGAGGTCTGCCGGGCGTGTCCACGTGTGAGCGTCGACGTTGATGTGATCCCAGCGAGCGAACCTGACTTCGCCGCTGCGAGCGGCAGTCAGTATCGTGAAGAGGAGAGCCAGCCGACCGGGCGTCTCTTGTTTGGAGAGTTCGCCCGAGACGAAGCTGGGAACATCGGCGAACGGCATCGCCGCGTAATTTTTGCCGGGGGCTTGCTTCGCGAGACCGCCGCTGATTTCCCTCGGCAGCGGTAGGGCGTCGGTTCGCCAGCGCTTTGCCTTGGCGAACTGGAGCACCTGCATAATTCGGATGCGAAGCTTCTTGGCCAGCTCAGGCTTGACCGTCCAAACTGGAGAGAGCGCGGCAATGATCTGATCGGAATGCACGAAATCGATGCGGGTATTTCCAATCCGCG
Source organism: Novosphingobium sp. Gsoil 351 (assembly GCF_009707465.1). Taxonomy (NCBI): domain Bacteria; kingdom Pseudomonadati; phylum Pseudomonadota; class Alphaproteobacteria; order Sphingomonadales; family Sphingomonadaceae; genus Novosphingobium; species Novosphingobium sp. Gsoil 351. Next base: position 3,759,992 of record NZ_CP046120.1, on the reverse strand, counting down.
GCACGACATGATCGTTGAGGGATTTCTTGAAATCCACAGCGGTCTTCGACGACCAGCCTGACCCCTTTGACAATTCGGCATGGGCTTCGAGCATCGCCTCGGCAAAGGTGGGGATGCGCACTTTCGCGCGGTCACGTTCGGCCCGCGCATCGACGCCCGCCCGTGCCAGCTTTCGCAACCGGGCAGCCTTCTCGCGAGCCTCGCCCAAGGACAGGTCGGCTGGGTATCCGCCAAGCCCAATGTCCTCCCGCCGACCCATGTGTTGAACCCTAAGGACCCAGCTCTTCGCGTTGCTAGGCTTGACCCTCAAGTAGAGTCCCGCGCCATCGCCGTGAACGCCGGGCTTCGCGCTTTTGACCTTCAGATCGGTAAGCTTGCCCATAGATCGTCTCCGCCGGAACCCACGTCAGTTCCCACACAATCGGCGTCCTTTCGCTAGCTGTCAATAGACGTGTATGGACCGCTTACCCAGAAATGCACGATATTGCGTGCCTTTTATGGACTCCTATAGACACCAATTTACGTGGCTGGACGCGAGTTCTATTCCTGCAGCCGGCACCATCAGCCCTGCGCCGATACCCGGACGATTTCCTCTTCGACCTCGCCCAGGCGGTCCTTGCCGAAATACAGTTCGTCGCCGACCAGGAAACTCGGGCTGCCGAAAGCGCCGCTGGCGAACGCGGCCTGGGTGTTGTCGAGCAGGCGCTGTTTCACCTCGGGCGTCTGCGACAGGCTCAACAGTTGCTCGACGGGAAGCCCCGCCCCGGCCAACTCGGCCGCGACGATTTCGGGCTGGCCCATGTCGAGGCCCTTGGTCCACATCGCGTCGAAGATTGCATCGCCATAGCGCTGGGCGAGACCGAGTTCCTGGGCTGCCACGGCGCCGCGCATGAGTTGCAGGGTGTTGATCGGGAAGTACGGGTTGAAAACGAAATCGGCGATGCCGTGGCGCGAAATGAAGCGTCGCATCTCCAACTGGTTGTATTCGGGCTTGTTCTTGATCCCCGCAAAGGCGGTCGCGGGCGACTGGTTGCCGGTGAGCTTGAACAGCCCGCCGAGCAGGATCGGGACGTAGTCGAACTTCCCTCCGGTCCGCTGCGCGATCGCCGGGATCACCCGGTGGACGAGGAAAGCGTTGGGACTGCCGAAATCGAACAGGAACTGGACGCTCACCACAGGCTCTCTCCGGATCAAGACTCGCACCATGGGCGGCAAGCGTTGCGCATTGCAACCGGCATTTCAGCCACTACGGTAGTGCCAGGGAGAGCGACGATGGACCTGGAATTCACCCCCGCCGAAGAGGCCTTCCGCAGCGAAGTGCGCGATTTCTACGCAACCGAGTTGCCCGCCGCGTTCGCGCGGAAGATCCGCCTCGGCCAGCACCTGGACAAGGCCGAGCAGGAGGAATGGCACGCGATCCTGAACCGCAAAGGCTGGCTGGTGCCGCACTGGCCGGTCGAATGGGGCGGGACCGGTTGGTCGGTGGTCGAACGCTATATCGTCGAACTCAGAATCCTCACTCGCAAACGCCCCGCGCACGCTGGCGTTCGGGATCAACATGCTCGCACCGGTGCTGCTCAAGTACGGCAGCGAGGGGCAGAAGGCGCACTGGTTGCCACGGATCAAGGACGGGTCGGACTGGTGGTGCCAAGGTTATTCGGAACCCGGCGCAGGTTCCGACCTTGCCGCGTTGAAAACACGCGCAATTCGAGACGGCGACCACTACGTCGTAAACGGCCAGAAGACCTGGACCACGCTGGGCCAGCACGCGACGATGATGTTCGCGCTGGTCCGCACCGGGCAGAGCGAGCGGCGGCAGGAGGGCATCTCGTTCCTGCTGATCGACATGGCCAGCCCCGGCATCGAAGTCCGCCCGATCATCACGCTCGATGGCGGGCACGAGGTCAACGAGGTGTTCTTCAGCGACGTCCGAGTGCCAGTGGCCAATTTGGTCGGCGAGGAGAACCGTGGCTGGACTTACGCCAAGTATCTGCTGACCTACGAGCGCACCGGGATGGCCTCGGTCGGGGCTTCGACCGCTGCGCTGAACTGGCTGCGCTCGATCGCCGGGAAGGCGCGGCGCAATGGCCAACCTCTGCTCGACGATCCGCTATTTGCCGCCAGGATCGCGCGCGCCGAGATCGAGTTGGCCAATCTTTCAACCACCGCACTGCGCGTCGTCGCCGCGGTTGCAGGCGGTGGCGCACCGGGAGCGGAAAGCTCGATGCTCAAGATCAAGGGCACCGAACTGCGCCAGGAGATCAGCGCGCTGACCCGCCGCGCGTTGGGTCCCCACGCGCAGCCGTTCATGCCCGAGGCGCTTGAGGAGGGCTTCAACGGCGAAGCAGTCGGCCCCGAAGGTGCGGCGGCGGTGACCCCACAATACTTCAACTTGCGCAAGCTTTCAATCTTCGGCGGCTCGAACGAGATCCAGAAGAACATCATATCGAAGATGATTCTTCAGCTGTAAAGGTCTGATGAAATGGATTTTTCGTATTCCGACGAGCGCCGGATGCTGGCCGACACACTGGCCCGGTTCATCGCCGATCGGATCGATCCCCTAAGCCGTTCGCGGCTCGCTGAGACCGCGCCAGGCTACGACCCCGCGGTGTGGTCCGAATTCGCCGAACTGGGCGCCATCGGGGCGTTGTTCGGCGAGGAGCATGGCGGTTTCGGGGGCAGCGGGTTCGACATCATGGTGGTGTTCGAAGCGCTGGGCCGGGGACTGGTTCCCGCACCGGTTCTGAGCGCGCTGATGAGCGGACGTGCGCTCGCGGTCGCAGGGCGCGGCGAAGAGCTGGAAGCGGTCGTGACCGGCGCGCAGGTCGTCGCCTTCACTCATGACGAAGCGGACGCCGGGTACGATCGCGCCCATGTCACGACCCGCGCCGTGCGCGACGGCGACGGTTGGGTGCTCAACGGCGCCAAGAGCGTCGTCCGCGATGCCGAAGGGGCCGCCCTGCTCGTCTCCGCGCGCACGTCGGGCGCGGACGACGATCCCGCCGGGGTCTCGCTGTTCCTGGTGCCCGCCGATGCCAATGGGCTGACCCTCAGCCCCTACCCTTGCGTCGATGGCGGCCGCGCGGCGGAGATCGCGCTGGCCGGCGTCGCCCTGCCCGCCTCGGCGCTGGTCGGCGACGAAGGCGCTGGCGGCGCGCTGATCGGCGAAGCGCTGGCGGCTGGCACGGTCGCGCTGTGCGCCGAGGGAATCGGCCTGATGGAGGTGATCCGCGATGCAACGGTCGAATACTTGCGCACGCGCGTCCAGTTCGGCGAGCCGATCGGGCGCAATCAGGCGCTCCAGCATCGCATGGCGACGGTCTTGCTCGAGATCGAGCAGGCCCGCTCGGCGGTGATCAACGCCGCCGCCGCGCTGGACCGCAACGGTGCGGATCGCGAACGCGTGCTCTCCGCGGCGAAGTATACCGTCGGCAAGACCGGCACGTTCGTCGCCGAAGAGGCGATCCAGCTCCACGGCGGAATCGGGATGACCTGGGAACTGGCGATGACCCACTTCGCCAAGCGGCTGGTGTTGATCAATCACCAGTTGGGCGACGAGGATTACCACCTGACACGCTTCATAGCGCTGGGCCGGGCGGACTGACGGGGTGACGGCTCCACGCAACGCCAGTGTCGCGGTCATCGGCGCGGGCGACTACATCGGCGCGGCCATCGTTCGGCGCTTCGCCGCCGAGGGCTATATCGTGTTCGCCGGACGCCGCAACGGCGACAAGCTGGAGCCGCTGCGCCAGGAGATCGAGACCGGCGGAGGCCGAATCGTCACCGCTGCGCTGGATGCCCGCGACGAGGTGCAAGTTGTCGCATTCCTCGCCGCGGCCGAAGAAACCGCCCCACTCGAGGTGTGCATCTTCAACGTCGGCGCGAACGTCAATTTCCCTCTGCTCGAGACCACCTCACGCGTGTTCCGCAAGGTATGGGAAATGGCCTGTTTCGGCGGATTCCTGGCTGGCCGGGAAGCGGCCCGGCACATGCTCGCGCGCAAGGCCGGTTCGATCTTCTTCACTGGTGCCACCGCCGGCCTGCGCGGCGGCGTGGGCTATGCCGCCTTCGCCAGCGCAAAATTCGGCCTGCGCGCGGTCGCTCAGGCCGCGGCACGCGAGCTTGGGCCGCTGGGCATCCACGTCGCCCATTTGATCATCGACGCCGGGGTCGACACCGCATGGGTCCGCGAGCGCCTGCGCGAGCGTGCCGGAGACGAGGCGGTAGCCGCGCTCGAGCCGGGCCAGTTGATGCGGCCCGAGGCGGTCGCAGAAGCCTACTGGTCGCTCCACCGGCAACCGGTCGACGCCTGGACGTTCGAGCAGGAAATCCGGCCGTTTGCGGAGAAATGGTGACCCGCCGGGGCGGCCGTCCGGCTTCGGGAGGACCGCGGAACGGAACGTGAGGGAAATTACGTATGCGCGCGAGAACGACGGCTTAAGCGCGCAAAGCTACAAAGCGGCTGTCAACGATCCAGCAGTTTGGTCATAAAGTTCCGAAAGGACGAATGCTTAAGTCTCCATTGCAGTTTTCTCGCTTGCTTGAACAGGATTGAATCCGCCTTTTGGCGCGTGTCGATGCGAAGCGTCGCGACTCCGCGTGCGAAGTATCGTTTACGCTGTCCTAACCATTACCTGTCATTTAACGCGGCATGACAACCGCGCCCTTTCGGCTGACCGCCGCATCCCTCCTGCTCGCAGCTTCCATGGGAGCTTCCGCCGCGCATGCGGCCGGAGTGGTCGCCGGAACCCAGATCGCCAACACCGCAACCGCCACTTACGACAGCGGCGCGGCCAGCGTCTCGATCCAGTCGAACACCGTCACCGTCCGCGTCGACGAGCTGCTCAACGTCGCGGTCACTTCGCTAAGCGCGAACCCGACAGCCGCGGCGGCCGGCACCACGGTGCTGACCTACCGCGTGACCAATACTGGTAATGGCCCTGAAGCCTTCGATCTCGGGGCAGATCCGGCGATTTCGGGCAACGGCTTCGATCCAGGCGTCCAATCGATCGCCTACGATACCAACGGCAATGGGGTCTACGACGCGGGCACCGACGTCATTCTGGCCACGGGCGCGCCGACAGCGGCGCTCGCCCCCGACACCTCGCTGACCGTCTTTGTCCTGACCACCCTGCCGGGTAGTGCCACCGATGGCCAGACCGGCCAGGTACGGCTCAGCGCGACCGCCAAAACCGGCAGCGGCACTCCCGGTACGGTTTTTTCCGGCCAGGGCGACGGCGGCGGAGATGCGGTGGTCGGCACCTCGACCGCGCTCGACGACGCGCTGGCGACCGAGATCGCGCGGCTTGCGACGGTCAACCTGACCAAGTCGGCGACGATCCTCGATCCCTATGGCACCCAACAGCCGGTGCCGGGCGCGGTAGTTACCTATTCGCTGCTGGCCACGGTCAGTGGCGCGGGGGCCGCGGGCAACCTCAATGTCACCGACGCCATCCCGGCAGGCACCACCTATCAGCCCGGCACGCTCACTCTCGACGGCGCGCCCCTAAGCGATTCCACCGACGGCGACGCCGGACAGGCATCGCCCGCGGGCATCGCGGTGGGCATCGGCACGCTGGCGGGAGGCTCCGCGAAGACGGTCGCCTTCAAAGTCCGGATAAACTGAGGAACTGAACGATGACAAAGCTTTCGCTTGCCTTCTTCGTCTCAGGCGCGATCGTGACCGCATCATCCGCGGCCGCCCTTGCCGCGGCTGGTGCGATGGTGCTCACGGGCGATGTGAAGGTTGAAACGACGACGGTCGTCAACGGGGTCGAGAAAACCGTGCTGGCACTGCCGAAGGTGGTCGTGCCCGGCAATCGTCTGGTCTTCTCGACGAGCTATCGCAACGATAGCGGGTCTCCGGTCCAGAACTTCGTGGTCACCAATCCGGTGCCCGAAGGAATCGCGGTCTCCGCGTCCGATGCCGCGCGCCTGACCGTCTCGGTCGATGGCGGTAAATCGTGGGGCAAGCTCGCGGCGCTGACCGTCAAGAACGCCAAAGGCGTCGCCCGCGCGGCCCAGGCGGCCGATGTCACTCACGTTCGCTGGACATTGGCGACGATCGCACCCGGATCGAGCGGTGCCGTCGCCTATCACGCCATCGTCGAATAGCTCGCGGCCCGGGGGGAAGCGATCAACCTTTTAGATCGTGTTACAAAAGGGCAACAAGCCATGAATAATAATACGAAACTGCTTGGCAGCGCGGCGACGCTATCGTTGCTGTTGGGGGCAAGTCCGGCGCTCGCCGCGGGCACGGCCGCGGGCCTTTCGGTGACCAACACGGTCACAGTCAACTACCAGGTCGGGGGCGTTTCGCAGACCGCCCAAACCGCGTCGGACACCTTCACCGTCGATCGCAAGGTCAACGTGACGGTCGCCGAGGTCGGGACCACGACGACGACCGTCAGCCCCGGTCAAGCAGCCGCCGTGACCACGTTCCAGGTCACCAACCTGTCCAACGCCACGCTCGACTTCGCGCTTGCCGTGGCGCAGCAAACCGGCGGCGCCGGTGCACACGGAAACACCGATAGCTTCGATGCCACGAACGTCAGGATCTATGTCGATACCGACAGCTCGGGCACTTTCAACGCTGGCGACATCCTGGTCACCTACCTCGACGAACTGGCCGCCGACGCGAGCAAGACGGTGTTCGTCGTCAGCGACATTCCGTTGGGACAGACCACCGGCGCCGTCGCCGCGGTCACGCTGACCGCAACTGGTCGCGAGAGCGGTACCGCCGCCGCGCAGGGTGCGGCGTTGACCGAGACCACGACGGGCAACACCGGGGGCATGGACACCGTCTTCGCCGACGGTGCGGGCGCTAGCGACGCGACGCGGGACGCTGCGTATTCGGCCAAGGACGACTACACCGTCAGCGCCGCTGCGCTGACCATCACCAAACGCAGTACGCTGGTCAGCGACCCGCTGAATGGCACGACAAATCCCAAGTACATTCCCGGTGCAGTCATCGAATACTGCATCACCGTAGCGAACGCCGCAGGCAACGCTTCGGCGACCAACGTGGGGATATCCGATGCGCTGCCGTCCGAGGTGACCTACCTAAGCAGCTTCGGGATCAAGGTCGATGGCACCGTCAATGGCTCGAACGTGTGTCTCGCCGACGGAGCGGTCGCGGGCTCGTTCGCCGGCACAACGGTTAGCGGGACGATCCCAACCGTTGCCGCCAGCGCGACCCGCACCGTGCTGTTTCGCGCGACGATCAACTAAGCCGGCACCGGCCCGCGACCGAGGGGTTTGCTTCTCGGCTGCAGGCCTGCACGACGATGGCGCCGGTCTCGATCTTCCGCACGATCCTGACAGCGCTCTCCGGGGCGCTTTTGTTCGTGGCCGCGGGGCTGGCGCAAGCGCAGACGATCGATAACACAGCGAACGCGACCTACATCAGCGCGGGCCAGGCAAGGTCGAGCAATTCCAATACTGTAAGCATCGCCGTCCGCCCGGTGTCGGCGGCGATCGAAACGCTTCATATCGTGCCGGGGGCGGGCGCTGCGACGCGCTTCGCCGCTCCCCTGTGCCGCGGGACCGCGCTCTCGCCGCTCGCTGCGCGGGCAGGACCCAGCCAACTCGTCACGGTTGAAGCGACCACCTCGATCCGCGCCGGCGAGCAGGTGATCTTCCGCCTCGCCGCACCCGCCGGAAATCGCGATTCGTCGGCGATCGAGACGATCTTGGCGGGCGTGACCGCCAGCAACGGCGATCGCGAAGTGCTCACCGTCTTCGAGACCGCAGCCGACAGCGGAATTTTCACCGGCTCGATACCGACCATTGCCACGCGATCCCCGAGCGGCGATTGCCTTCTCGGCTTGAGCGGCGGCGACACGATTTCGATCGATGCAACGCTTGCGGGCGGAATTCGGCCCATCGCAACCGCAACGGTCGACGTCCTCGCCGATCCGTTCGGGCTGGTGTTCGACAGCGAGGACGGTTCCCCGGTCGATGGCGTTCGGGTGACCCTGATCGACACCGTTACCGGTGCCCCGGCGACCGTGTTTGCCGAGGACGGGGTGACACCGTGGCCCGCGAGCGTTGTCACGGGCCAACCGGTGCGCGACGCCGCGGGCAATTCATACGCCATGGCCCCCGGCGAGTATCGCTTTCCGCTCGCTCCCCCTCGGAACGTATCGCCTGGTTGCCGAACCGCTAGCGCCCTACACGGCACCATCGACCGCAACCCGTGCGCAACTTTCAGGGCTGACCCGCCCTGGCGGGCAACCACTGCTCATCGTCGACGGCTCGTTCGGCGGCAGCTTTGCGCTGGCGTCGCCGGCGCCCGTGCGGATCGACGTGCCGGTCGATCGGCCCGGGCATGCCGCGACGCTAAGCAAGACCGCGTCACGGTCTCGCGCCCAACCGGGCGACCCGGTGTTCTACACGCTTGTCGCCACGAACACGGACGGCCAACGCACCAAGCGAGCGGTTTCGCTGGTCGATACGCCATCGCGCTGGTTGCGGCTGAGGCGCGATTCGATTCGCATCGACGGCGCGGCAGCGCCTGCCGCGGTCCAGATAACCGCCGATGGCGGCAGCCTGACGGTCGCGCTCGGCGATTTGGGTCCCGGCGCGACGCGCACTGTTACCTACGCGATGAGCGTGCGAGGCGATGCGCCTCCTGGCCAGGCGCTCAATCGCGCGGTCGCCACCGACGCGCGGGGCAACCAGGCCACCGCCAGTGCCAATTTGTTGATCGAGCGCGAAACGATCGCCGGGCGCGTGACCCTGATCGGGCGGATCACCCGCGGCGCCTGCTCGCTTGATGGACCGCGCGAAGGCATCGCCGGGGTCCGCGTGGTCCTCGAGGATGGTAGCTTCGCGGTCACCGATGCCGATGGTCGCTATCACTTCGAAGGTCTACCCCCAGGTACCCACGTCGCACAGGCCCAAGAATTAACCCTACCCGGCAAAGCCAGCCGCTTAGTCGATTGCACCCGCTCGAGCCGCAGCGCGGGCTCCGCCAGCTCGCGTTTTGTCACCGGAGGAGGCGGTAGCCTCGTCGTCGCGGATTTTGCTGCAGTATTGGATGAAGATAGGATCTTAAAATCATATGTTACAGTGGAAAAATTGGTTTCCGATCCGGTAGCCGCTGGCGCCGAGATCGATTTCGTCGGCCTCGGCGATGGCCCCGACGATTTCATCTTCCCCGCGCCCGATTACAATCCACGCGCCCCTGCGATTCGCGTCGCGATCCGTCATCGCGCGGGCCACACGGTCGAGCTGAGCGTCGACGGCAAGCCCGCGGAGAAATTGTTGTTCGACGGCACCAAATCCTCGCCGAGCAACACTTACGCCGTCAGCATCTGGCGCGGCATCCCGCTCGAAGGTGACAGCACCCTCCTGACCGCGCGGATCAAGGACTCCAGCGGCGCGATCGTCGCGACGCTCTCCCGAGACGTCCACTTCACCGCGACCCCCGCCCGCGCCGAAATCGTCGCCGCGGCCTCCAAACTCATCGCCGACGGCGCGACACGTCCGGTGCTCGCGGTGCGGATGCTCGATCGCCACGGCCGCCCGGTCCACGCCGGCATCTCGGGCGACTTTTCCATCGCCGCGCCCTACGAAAGTGCACAGGCGCTCGACGCCATGCAGTCGCGCCAGCTTTCCGGACTCGACCGCGCCGCACCGCACTGGACAGTCAAGGGCGACGACGGGATCGCACTGATCGAACTTGCGCCGACGATGGTCAGCGGCGCGCTCAAGATCGAATTCAACTTTACCGACGGCGAAGTCCGACGCCGCGAGACGCTCGAGACCTGGGTGACGCCGGGCGACCAGAAATGGATGCTGGTGGGGCTGGCCGAGGGCGCGCTGGGTTCGCAGACCGTCGCCGACCGGATGGAGCGCAAAGGCCATTTCGACAGCGACCTGGGTAAGAACGCGCGGGTTGCGTTCTACGCCAAGGGCCGCGTGCTGGGCAGCGTGCTGCTGACGGTCGCCTACGACAGCGCCAAGGACCGCGCCGACCAGCGCCTGCTCGGCACGATCGACCCGTCGGCGTATTATACAGTGTTCGCCGACGGTTCGGACCGCCGGTTCGATGCCGCTTCGCGCCACAAGCTGTATGTCCGGATCGAGGCGCGTGCGTTCTATGCATTGTATGGCGATTTCGACACCGGCTTCGACCAGACCCAGCTTGCCCGTTACCAGCGCACCGTCACGGGGGTGAAGGCGGAGGGCGAGCGCGGCGGGGTCCATGCCGCCGCCTTTGCGGCCAAAGTCGCCTCGCGTCATCGCCGCGACGAGATCCAGGGCAATGGGCTGTCCGGTCCCTATCGCCTGTCGAGCCGCGCGATCATTGCCAACAGCGAGATCGTCTCGATCGAGCGCCGCGATCGCTTCCGCTCGGAACGGGTGATCGATCAGCGCGTGCTGACTCGCTTCGTCGACTACGACATCGACCTGCCTTCGGGCACTATTCGCTTCAGTGAACCGGTGCTGAGCCGCGACGGCGACCTGAACCCGCAATTCATCGTGATCGACTACGAGATCGACGACTTGGCCGGTGGCAAGACCAATGCCGGGCTGCGCGCCGACTACACCACGCCCGGTGGCACCGTGCGGGTCGGCGCCACGGCCATCACCGACAGAGGCGACGGCCCGCGCACCGACCTCGTCGCCGCTGACGTCAGAGCCCGGATCACCGCCACCACCGAACTGCGCGCCGAGCTCTCCGCCAGCCGCTCGGCGGGAACAAGCGCAATGGCCTGGCTGATCGAGGCCGAGCACCACACCGGCCAAGTCGACATCCTTGCCTACGCCCGTTCGCTCGATGCCGATTTCGGCCTGGGCCAGCAGAACGGCGCCGAGCGCGGCCGCCGCAAGCTGGGTGCAGATGCACGCGTCAGCTTGGGCGAGCCCCTGTCGGTAACCGGCAGCGCCTGGTACGACGATAGCCTGACCGACGCCGCGCATCGCCAGGCGGTGGCGCTGCGGGCCGACTATCGCCGCGGCCGCACCGACGTCCACCTCGGCGCGAGCCACTTCAGCGATCGCCTCGCCGACGGCGCCCATGCCGCCTCGACCGTGCTCGAAGCCGGCGGAACCCAGCGCCTGCTCGACAACAGACTGGAAATCGACGCGACAACTTCGATCGCACTGAGCGATACCAATTCGATCGACCTACCCACCCGCCACCGCATCGGCGCGCGCTACAAGGTGCGGCGCGACATGAAGCTGATCGGCACCTACGAGATCGCCGAGGGCGACGCGATCGATGCCCGCACCGCAAGGGTCGGGCTCGAGATCGCCCCATGGGACGGCGCACGGTTCGTCTCGACGCTGGGCCAACAGGCCATCGCCGAGCAGGGACGGCGCAGCTTCGCCGCGTTCGGCCTGGCCCAATCGCTGCCAGTAACCACGCGGTTGAAGGTCGACGCCTCGCTCGACGGCAACCGCGTGCTTGGCGGGTTCGATGCGAGCAGGGTGCTCAACCCCGGGCATCCGGTCGTCAGCGGCGGCTACTTGGGCGAAGGCGGCATCCTGACCGAGAACTTCACCGCGATCACGGTGGGCGCGACCTATCGCGCCGGACTGTGGAGCGCGACCGCGCGCGCCGAATACCGCGACGCCGACACGGCCGATCGCACGGGCGTCACCTTCGGGGCGATCCGCCAACTCGGCGAAGGCAGCGTCGTCGGAACCGGCTTTACCTACACCCATGCCGAAGCCACCGGGGGCGCGGAGACCACCGTGTTCGACGGCGCGATCAGCGCGGCCCACCGCCCGGCGGACGCGCAATTCGCGGTCCTCGCCAAGGTGGAATATCGCAGCGACGAGGTCGTCGGTGCGCTGGCAGGTGGGATCGGCCCCGCCGGACGCACCGCGCTGACTGTCAGTGGCGATGCCCGTTCGCGCCGCCTGATCGGCAGCCTCTCGACCAACTGGACTCCCTATGGCCGGGATCGTGACGCGCGGATCCAGCGCTCCGAATTCGGCCTGTTCCTGGGCGTGCGGCACAACTTGGACACATACCAGGGCTTCGCGCTGGAGGGCACCTCGCTGCTCGGCGGGCTCGATGCGCGGATCGGTCTAGGCGAGCGCTTCGAGATCGGCGGCAGCGCCACGGTCCGCGCCAGCCTTGCCGACCATACGACCAGCTTTGCCTTCGGCCCGCAGATCGGCTTCGTCCCGGCCAAGGACATGCTGTTCGCGGTCGGCTACAACTCCCGCGGCTTTCGCGACCGCGACTTCGGCGCCTCGCGGAGCACCGGGAAGGGCCTGTTCGCCACGATGAAACTCAAGTTGGACTCCAACAGCCTCGACTTCCTGGGGCTGGGCCGATGAGCGGGCCGACCTTGGCGCGGCGCGTTGTCGCAGCGATGCTCGGGCTGCTTGCCCTCACCTCCGCGAACCCCGCGCACGCCGCGCTGACCTTCGATCTGCGGACCGGCAACGCGCTGACCAATTCGCAATCGATGATATTCGATTCGAACCAGTGCCCGGCCAAAGGGCCGACCTCGATGTACGTCGGGGGAGTGATCACCAATACCGGGGGGAGCACGGTCGGTTCGGTCACCGCGACCCTCTCCGGGCTGAACGCAAACGTTTACCTGGCGGGAGGCCAGGCATCGAGCCAGGCGCTTGGCGCGCTCGGACCGGGCGAGAGCATCGGGGTCTACTGGTTTACCGGTTACGGCTGTACCGAGAATGCCACGGCGACGCCGAGCGTGCAGATCAGCTCGAGCCTCGGAACCCAATCGACCCCGCTGCTGCTCACGCTGCGCAAGGCGATCAGCGCGAACGCGGGAGGCAACGTGCTGTCCTCGACTCTGGGTCCCGGCGCCGTGGTGGGACAGACGGTGTATTTCGATGCCGCCTACGATTTTGGCGGAACGTCGGCGCTCGACGAGTACTTCCTCCAGCCCGCGGGTGGACAGGCCTTCAACGCCGCCTGCTTCCGCCTCGTCGGATCCGAGGTTCTCGTGTCCAATGTGGCAGGCGCGCCGGTCGGGACCAAGGATCGGCTCTATTTTACTCAACCGATCGCGCAGACCGGCAATGGCTATCGCATCACCGTTCGGTTCAGCTTTCAATATCGATGCGCCAACACCAGCACGGTCGCGCGGCCCTATGCGGTGCAGACCTCGGGCAATACCAATATCAAGTACACAGGGAACTATGATGGCACCGGCAGCATCTCGGTCAGCTATCCGGGTGCGACCAACCCCTTCACGATCACCAAGTCGGTCTCACCAGCCCTTGGAATCAACGGCAGCACCGGCCCGCTGACTTATACGGTTACGGTCAGCAATCCCTCACCATATGCCAGCGTGATCGACAAGATCGTCGATGTCCTTCCGGCGGGGATCAGCTTCGCGGCGCTATCGACCGGAGGTACTGTGACTACCGCCAACTCGAGCAGCCTGCCCGCCGCGGGCGCTACCGGCACCCTGACCTTCATTGGCAAGCTCGGTCAGAGCTATGCCATTCCGGCGGGCGGCTCGGTCACGCTGATCTATACCGCCAACCGGCCGGCAGCCGCGGGCTCGTATGCCAACACGGCCCAGGCGCACTTCGGACAGGCGACGACTCCCGTCGCCACCGCAACTTACAATCAAGCTGCGCTCATCCCGCTCGCTGCGACCAAGGCCAGCGTGATCTACAGCGATCCGGTCAATGGCACCGTCAACCCGTTCGCCATCCCCGGCTCGATCGCGCAGTACACGATCGCGGTCACCAATCCGAATGCGATCACGATGGATGCGAACAGCGTCCTGGTATCGGATCAGACCCCGGTGAACACCAAGCTGTGCCTGACCGACATCGCTCCGCCCGGCGGCGGGCCCGTTCGTTTTGTCGAAGGCAATCCCGCTTCGACACTGACTTACGGGTACGTCGCGCTAGGCGATGCCGGCGACAGCCTAGAATTCTCGCGCGACAATGCGGTGACCTGGACCTACGTGCCCACGCTCGACAGCGACGGCTGCGATGCGGCAATCACCCACTTCCGCGTCCGTCCGGCCGGTAGCTTCGCGGGGGCGGGCAAGTTTTCGATACAGGTCCGCTATCGCGTGAATTGATTGGCCTTAGCCGTAGTAGGTCACGGAGAACCGGGGGAACCACCCCCAGCACGAGCAGGATCGGGCTGACGAAAAGGAAGTTTAGAAAAAATATTCGGGCACGCTTATGCGCCCTGTCAGACCCGTGGCGATTTCCGGATCAGCGGCCCTGCCACTCGGGCTTGCGCTTTTCGGCGAAGGCGCGCGGGCCTTCCTGGGCGTCTGCACTGTTGTAGGCGGTTGCGTGCGCCGCCCATGCCGCCTCGAGCGCCTCGGCGCGGCCCATTTCGGTGGCGAGCATCACGGTGGCGCGCGCCGCGGCAACCGAGAGCGGCGCGCCTTCGATCACCTCGCGCGCGAGTTCCAGGGCGGCATTCATCAACTCGGCGGGTTCCGCCAGGCGGTTGACCAGCCCGACCTCGTAGGCGCGCTGGGCGGTGATCGGCTTTCCGGTGAGCACTATCTCCATGAAGATGCGCTGCGGGATCATATGGATCAGCGGCGCGGCCCACGGGCTGCCGCGTCCGACCTTGACCTCGGTGATCGCGAATTTGGCCGTGGTGCTGGCCACGCACAGATCGCAGGCCTGCGCGATCATCCAGCCGCCGGCGAAGGCCACGCCGTTGACCGCGGCGATGGTCGGCTTGCTCAGGGTCAGGTTTTCGTACGGCACCGGAAACATGTCGCGCGGGGGAATCTTGAGTCTCGTCTCGACCATTTCCTTGAGATCGCCGCCCGCGCAGAACGCCTTGTCGCCGCTGCCGGTCAGGATCGCGATCCGCGCGGCGGGATCGCTCTCGAATCGCGCCCACGCCGCGCGCAGGCCCTCGCGAACCTCGCGCGACAGGGCGTTGCGCTGCTCGGGGCGGTTGATCGTCAGCACCGCGATCCCCGCTTCGCGCAACTCGTAGAGAACGGCGTCGGACATATCGGTCGCCTCGCTAGCGGTTGACGTCGACGACGACCCGCCCGCGGACCTTTCCGGCCAGCAGATCTGCGGCGGCGGCAATCGCCTCGGCCAGCCCGATCTCGTGCGCGATCACCTCGATCAGTGCCGGGTCGAGATCGCGCGCCAGCCGCGCCCATGCTGCAAGCCGCAAGGGCCTGGGCGCCATCACGCTGTCCACGCCGTGCAGACGCACCCCGCGCAGGATGAAGGGCATGACCGTCGCCTTGAAGTCCGCCCCTTGCGCCAGCCCGCACGCCGCGACCGCGCCGCCGTAGCGGATCTGGGCGCAGACGTTGGCGAGGGTGTGGCTGCCGACCGAGTCGATCGCCCCGGCCCAGCGTTCCTTGCCCAGGGCGCGGCCGGGTTCGGACAACTCCGCGCGGTCGATGACGCTATCGGCGCCGAGTTGCTTCAGATAGTCGCTTTCGCTTGCCTTGCCGGTCGATCCGGCGACGGCGTAGCCCGCGCGCTTGAGCAAGGCGACGGCGACGCTGCCGACCCCGCCGGTCGCGCCGGTCACCAGGATTTCGCCATGACCCGGCGTCACCCCCGCCTGGACCAGGGCATCGACGCACAGCGCGGCGGTATAGCCGGCGGTGCCGATCGCCATCGCCTGCCTGGCCGAAAATGCTTCGGGCAGTGGCACCAGCCAGTCGCCGTTCAATCGCGCGACCTGGGCCAGTCCGCCCCAGTGGACCTCGCCCACTCCCCAGCCGTTGAGCACGACCTTGTCGCCCGACTTCCATTCGGGATGATCCGACGATCGAACCGTCCCCGCCAAATCGATTCCAGGCACCATGGGAAACTTGCGCACCACCGGAGAGCTGCCGGTGATCGCCAGGCCGTCTTTGTAGTTGAGCGTCGACCAAGCGACGTCGATGGTTACGTTGCCTTCAGGCAGGCGGGATTCGTCGACTTGGGTCAGGCTGACCGATTGCTCGTCCCCGGTCTTGTCGATCACGATTGCGTTGAACATGCAAAACCCTCGGCTGGACGCGGCTTCTGGCCAATGCGCGGCGTCCGGCGGTCCTGTCAATGTGCCGCGGGTCCAAGGCTGAGACTGGCCTGGCCCAACAATGTCTTGTTTGCAGGTCGCGCCGCGCTTTGACAGGAGCCCCCGGCATGACCCGCACCCTGACCCATCTCGAGCGGCTTGAGGCCGAAAGTATCCACATCCTGCGCGAGGTGGTGGCCGAGGCCGAGAATCCGGTGATGCTGTACTCGGTCGGCAAGGATTCGGCGGTGATGCTGCACCTGGCGCGCAAGGCGTTCTACCCCTCGCCGCCGCCGTTTCCACTGCTCCACGTCGACACCACGTGGAAGTTCCAGGAGATGTACAAACTGCGCGACCGGATGGCGAAGGAGTCCGGCATGGAGCTCCTCGTCTACCAGAACCCCGAGGCGCGTGAGCGTGGGATCAACCCTTTCGATCACGGCCCGCTCCACACCGACATGTGGAAGACCGAGGGACTCAAGCAGGCGCTCGATAAGTACGGGTTCGATGCGGCGTTCGGCGGAGCCCGCCGGGACGAGGAGAAGAGCCGCGCCAAGGAGCGCATCTTCAGCTTCCGCACCGCTAACCACGGCTGGGACCCCAAGAACCAGCGCCCCGAACTGTGGAATCTCTACAACGCCCGCAAGGCCAAGGGCGAGAGCATCCGGGTGTTTCCGATCTCGAACTGGACTGAGCTCGACATCTGGCAATATATCCACCTCGAGGAGATTCCGATCGTCCCGCTCTATTTCAGCGCGAAGCGTCCGACCGTGGAGCGCGACGGGATGCTGTTGATGATCGACGATGACCGCTTCCCGCTGCGGCCCGGTGAAGTCCCGGTCGAACGCTCGATCCGCTTCCGCACGCTGGGCTGCTACCCGCTGACCGGCGCGGTCGAGAGCGAAGCGGCGACCTTGCCCGAAGTCATCCAGGAAATGCTGCTGACCACCACGTCCGAACGCCAGGGCCGGATCATCGACAAGGACGGCGGCGACGCGTCGATGGAGAAGAAGAAGCAGGAGGGCTACTTCTGATGGCCGATGGTGAGACCGTCTATCGCACCGATGCGCTCATCGCCGAGGACATCGACGCCTATCTCGAAACGCACCAGCACAAGTCGCTGCTACGTTTCATCACCTGCGGCAGCGTCGATGACGGCAAGTCCACCCTGATCGGGCGGCTGCTGTACGATTCCAAGATGATCTTCGAGGACCAGCTCGAGGCGCTCACCGCCGACTCCAAGCGCGTCGGCACGCAGGGTCAGGAGATCGATTTCGCGCTGCTTGTCGATGGGCTCGCTGCCGAGCGTGAGCAGGGCATCACCATCGACGTCGCCTATCGCTTTTTCGCGACAGAGAAGCGCAAGTTCATCGTCGCCGACTGCCCCGGGCACGAGCAGTATACCCGCAACATGGTCACCGGCGCCTCGACCGCCGATCTCGCGGTGATCCTGATCGATGCGCGCAAGGGGGTGCTCGTCCAGACTCGGCGGCACAGCTATCTGGCCAAGCTGCTCGGCATCAGGCACGTGGTGCTGGCGGTCAACAAGATGGACCTGATCGACTACGACCAGGCAAGGTACGAGGCGATCGTCGCCGACTACGCCGCGTTCGCGCGCGACATCGGCCTCGCCGGCTTCGTCGCGATGCCGATCTCGGGCTTCAAGGGCGACAATATCACCGCCCCCTCACCCAACACCCCGTGGTACTGCGGCAAGCCGCTGATCGAGCATCTCGAGACGGTCGAACTCGACAACGAGGCCGACCAGCGCAAGCCGTTCCGGCTGGCGGTGCAGTGGGTCAACCGCCCCAACCTCGACTTCCGCGGCTTTTCGGGGCTGATCCCGAGCGGTTCGGTCAAGCCCGGCGATGCGGTGCGGGTGCTGCCTTCGGGCAAGACCAGCACAATCACGCGGGTGGTGACGCTGGACGGCGATCTCGACGAGGCTGTCGCCGGGCAATCGGTCACGGTGTGCTTTGCCGACGAGGTCGATTGCTCGCGCGGCGACGTCATCGCCGCCGCCGACGCCCCGCCCGAAGTCTCCGACCAGTTCGAGGCGACGCTGGTATGGATGGACGACGCGGCGATGCACGTCGGGCGGGGCTATTGGATCAAGCTGGGTACCCAGATGGTTTCGGCGACAGTGCAGGCGCCGAAATACGTTATCAACGTCAACACGTTGGAGCACCTCGCCGCCAAGACGCTCGAGCTCAACGCGATCGGCGTGGTCGAGCTTGCGACCGACAAGCCGGTGGTCTTCGAGCCTTACGTCGACAGCCGCACGCTCGGCGGGTTCATCCTGATCGACAAGATCACCAACCGCACCGTCGGCGCGGGGATGCTCAACTTTGCCTTGCGCCGGGCGCAAAACGTCCACTGGCAGGCCACCGACATCGGGCGCGATGCGCACGCCGATCTCAAGAACCAGAAGCCGCGCGTCTTGTGGTTCACCGGGCTTTCGGGATCGGGCAAATCGACCATCGCCAACGAGGTCGAGAAACGCCTCGCCCTGATGAACCGCCACACCTTCCTGCTCGATGGCGACAACGTCCGCCACGGACTCAACAAGGACCTGGGGTTCACCGAGGCCGACCGCATCGAGAATATCCGTCGCGTGGGTGAGGTCGCCAAGCTGATGGCCGACGCCGGACTGATCGTACTGACCGCGTTCATCAGCCCGTTCCGAGCCGAACGCGAGATGGTCCGCAAGATGTTGCCCGCGGGCGAATTCATTGAGATTTTCGTCGACACCCCGCTGGAAGTGGCCGAATCTCGCGACGTGAAGGGACTTTACAAAAAGGCCCGCTCGGGAGCGCTCAAGAACTTCACCGGGATCGATAGCCCTTATGAGGCGCCGGAAGCTCCGGAGATTACGGTGAACACGGTGGCAATGACCCCGCAAGAAGCCGCCGATTTCATCGTCCGCCAGATCATGCCGCTGAAGTGAATCTTGCAACCCACCGTCCTCTCGTGTCGAGCGGCGTAGACGAGCTCGACGCGAGCGGTTGGGGGGTAGTTTGCAATGACTGATGCCGAACTCGCGGCGCATCTCGCCGATGTTGCAGGCAAGCTGCTGCTAGAAGTGCGCAAGTCGGGGACGCTCTCGGCCAAGGCGCTGGGCAAGGCCGGGGACCAGACCGCCAACCAGTTCCTGGTCCACGCGATCCGCGAGCAGCGCCCCGCCGACGGGCTGCTCTCGGAGGAGGAAAAGGACAACCTGGAGCGGCTGGCTAACCCACGGGTGTGGATCATCGACCCGGTGGACGGCACGCGCGAGTATGGCGAAGGCCGGAGCGACTGGGCGGTCCACGTCGCCCTGGCGATCGAAGGTGCGCCGGCGGTCGGCGCAGTGGCGTTACCCGGCCTGGGCTTGCTCCTAAGCACCGACCGGCCGCCGCAATTGCCTGCCGCTTCCCCCGTGCCGCGCATGGTCGTCAGCCGCACCCGCCCCCCGAGCGCGGCGCTGGCGATTGCCGACGCACTCGGCGCGCAGCTGCTGCCGATGGGCAGCGCCGGGGCCAAGGCGATGGCGATCGTGCGCGGCGAAGCCGAGATCTACTTCCACACCGGCGGCCAGCACGAATGGGATTCATGCGCGCCCGCCGCCGTGGCGACGGCTTGCGGCCTCCACGTCAGCCGGGTCGACGGCAGCCCACTCGTCTACAACCGGCCCGACACCTATATCCCCGACCTTTTGATCTGCCGTCCCGAGTGGGCCGCACAAGTGCTCGAACTGGCTAAGGAGATCGCGGACTAGGCGTAGCGACTCACAGGATATAGCGGCTCAAATCGCTGTCTTTGGCGAGCACCGCGAGGCGCTCGCGGACATAGGCCTGATCGACCGTCACGGTTTCGCCCTGACGATCCTCGGCCTCGAAACTGACTTGCTCGAGCAGTTTCTCCATTACCGTCTGCAAGCGCCGCGCGCCGATGTTTTCGACCGCCTCGTTTACTTGCGCGGCAATCGCGGCGACCTCGCGGATCGCGTCTTCGCCGATCGCCAGCGCAACGTTCTCGGTAGCGAGCAGCGCACGGTATTGTTCGACCAGGTTGGCACGGGTTGAAGAGAGGATGCGGACGAAGTCCTCTTCGGTGAGCGCGGCGAGCTCAACCCGGATCGGCAGCCGCCCTTGCAGTTCGGGCAGCAGGTCGCTGGGCTTGGCGACGTGGAACGCGCCGCTGGCGATGAACAGCACATGGTCGGTCTTCATCGGGCCGTACTTGGTCGCCACCGTTGTGCCCTCGATCAGCGGCAGCAGATCGCGCTGGACTCCCTCGCGGCTGACCGATCCGCCGCGCACGTCGGACACTGCGATCTTGTCAATCTCGTCGAGGAAGACGATCCCGTTGGTCTCGGCGTTGGCCAGCGCGACGCGAGCGACGTCGTCCTGGTCCATGCGCTTTTCGGCTTCCTCGTCGACCAGCTTGTCCCACGCCTCGGGCACGCGCAGCTTGCGGCGCTTGGTGCTGTTCTTGCCCATCGCCTTGGCCATCATGTCGGACAGGTTGATCATGCCAACGTTGCCGCCCATCCCGGGCACGTCGAACGGCATCGATGGCGCGTCCTCGACCTCGATCTCGACCTCGGTGTCGTTCATCGCGTTCTCGACGATGCGCTGGCGGAAAGCCTCGCGCGTCGCCTCCGAAGCGCCGTCGCCAACCAGCGCCTTGAGCAGGCGGTCCATCGCCGCACTCGAAGCGGCCTCGCGCACCGCCTCGCGGCGGCGCTCCTTTTCGAGCCGGATCGCTTCCTCGACCAGATCGCGGGCGATCTGCTCGACATCGCGCCCGACGTAGCCGACCTCGGTGAACTTGGTCGCCTCGACCTTGACGAACGGCGCTTCGGCCAGCTTGGCCAGGCGGCGGCTGATCTCGGTCTTGCCGCAGCCGGTGGGGCCGATCATCAGGATGTTCTTCGGCGTCACCTCGTCGCGCAGCTCGGGGCTCAGCTTCTGGCGCCGCCAGCGGTTGCGCAACGCCACCGCGACCGCGCGCTTGGCGTCCGCCTGCCCGACGATATGCTCGTCGAGCGCGGCGACGATGGCTTTGGGGGTGAGGTTGTCTTTCATTTCGTCGTCCAAAAGGCCCGCTCATTCCGAGCGAAGTCGAGGGATGTCACGCGGCGTGTCTCGACTTCGCTCGACATGAGCGGGAATAATTCGATAGCTCGGGTCAGGAAATCTCTTCCAGCGTCACCCGATCGTTGGTGAAGACGCACACCTCGCTCGCCACCCGCATCGCCCGGCGGGCGAGCTTTTCGGGATCCGTTTCGTACTCGACAAGCGCCCGCGCGGCCGACAGTGCGTAGTTACCGCCGCTGCCGATCGCCGCTATTCCGCCTTCGGGTTCGAGCACGTCGCCGTTGCCGGTGAGGATCAACAGCACGTCCTTGTCGGCAACGATCATCAGCGCCTCGAGGTTGCGCAGGTACTTGTCCGTCCGCCAGTCCTTGGCCAGCTCGACCGCAGCGCGCATCAGTTGGCCGCGATGCGCTTCCAGCTTCTTCTCGAGCCGCTCGAACAAGGTGAACGCATCGGCGGTCGCGCCGGCGAACCCGCCGATCACGCTGCCGTCATGCAGCCGCCGCACCTTGCGGGCGTTGGGCTTCATAACGGTATTGCCCATCGAGACCTGACCATCGCCCGCGATCACGGTGCGCTCGCCGATCTTGACCCCGATGATGGTGGTGCCGTGCCACTGTTCGAGGCCGTGGCTCGCCCGGTTTCCGTCCATGGGGGCGGATATGGGAGTTGAGGGCGCGCCTTTTCAAGCCACCCGCCAAATCAGCTCCCGTTCGGTCCGCCGCCGTCGACGCCGCCTTGTGGCGCGCCGCCGCCCGCGCCGACCGCGCCGATATTGCCGAAGAGATCCTCGAAGAAGCTGCGTTCGCGGCCCAACGTGGGGGTCTTGTCGCCATCGGGGCTGAGCCGGACGACCTTTTCCTTACCGGTCAGATTGACCGCGCTGACGTTGCCCGCGGGATCGAAGTTTACCTTCAGGATCGACTGTTCGGTGGTCCGCGGACGGCCGAACGGAGCCTGCGAGGTATTCGTTGCGACATAGTACCACGAAGGCGTGCCAAACTCGCTGGTGAAGGTCGGGCGGCCGAGCGTCTTCTCGACGGACTGCTTGTTGTCGACGCCCGGCTGGACCGAAGCGATCAGCGTTGCATCGGCATAATAGCCGCGATGATCCTTGATGCTGGCGCAGCCGCCAGTGAAAGCGGACGCGAGCGCAAGCACGCCGGTTCCCAAAACAAGTCGGCCTGAAAGGCGCATCGAAATCTCCGCTGGGACCGCCCGCCACGCAGCTTGGCGTGAGGCGAACGCGACCCTATATCGTTCTGCGGGCGACCTTTAGGGGTTCGGCCCTGTTACGACAAGGCCGCATGGCGGTTGAATTGGCGCTGAATGATCGCGCTCCACGGGAATGCCATGAACCTGCTCCAACGCCTGTTCCGCCCTGCCCCCATCCTGCCGCCACGCCTGGCGCTGTGGCACGCAGTGGTCACCGAGGCGCGCGACAAGCGCTGGTACCGCGATTGCAGCGTCGCCGACACGATCGAGGGCCGGTTCGACATGATCACGCTGGTGCTGGCGATCGTCCTGCTGCGCATCGAGCGCGAGGGCGACAACGCCAGTTCGGTCGCATTGACCGAATTGTTCATCGAGGACATGGACTCGCAACTGCGTCAGTCGGGCGTGGGCGACCTGATGGTCGGCAAACACGTCGGCAAGCTCATGGCCACGCTGGGCGGACGGATTGGGGCCTTGCGTGACGCACTGCCGGTGGGCGGCGCGGCGCTGCCCGAGGCCGTGGGGCGGAACGTTACCTTGGTCGAGGGTGCCGATGCCGAGCCGCTGGCCGCAGAATTGCTGCGCTTTCACGCTGTGGTCGAGCGCATACCATACGAGGCGCTGCTCGAAGGAACGCTGACCGCATGACGCCCGAGTTTTCGCGATGGGTGGACATCCGCGGGCTGCCGCATGGTTCGCTCAGACTCGAAGCCGATCCCGCCGAGCGCGTCGCGCTGGCCAAGCGCATCGGAATCGAATCGATCGAACGGTTCGAGGCCGAGATCGAAATGCAACGCGACGGGCCCACGATCGACGTGGCAGGGCGGATCACCGCCGACATCACGCAAATGTGCGCGATTTCGAATGAACCCTTCGCGACCCGGGTGGACGAGCCGGTTACCTTGCGCTTCGTTCCCGAAACGGGCTCGATGGAACCGGAAGTCGAGTTGGAGATCGACTCCGACGCCTGTGACGAGATTTCTTACGAAGGCACTCGGTTCGATCTCGGCGAGGAACTGGCGCAAACGCTGGCGCTGGCGATCGATCCCTACGCGACCGGCCCGAATGCGGATCGGGTGCGCCAGGACGCGGGGTTGGCCGACGAGGCCAGCAGCGGGCCGTTCGCGGCGCTGGCTGCGCTCAAGCGCGACACCAACTAACCTCCCCGCACGTGTCGAGCGGCGTTGGGTATATAGCCGAGTTGTGCCCTCAGAACGGAATATCGTCGTCGAGATCGTCCGCGAAACCGCCACCGCCGCCTCGCGAGCCGCCGCCCGACGAACCGCCGCCGCTCTCGTTACCCCAGCCGCCACTGCCGCCGCGCGAACCGACTGACGATCCGCCGCCACCCCAGTCGCCGCCCGACTTGCCGCCACCGCCGCCTCCTGCACCGCCTTGCGCGCCGTCGAGCATGGTCATCACCCCACCGATCCCGCCGACCGAAACTTCGGTCGAATAGCGGTCGTTGCCCGAGGCGTCCTGCCACTTGCGGGTGCGTAGCTGACCTTCGATGTAAACCTTCGATCCCTTGCGCAGATAGCGTTCGGCGACCCCGACCAGCCCGTCGGATTGGAGCACCACGCTGTGCCACTCGGTGCGTTCCTTGCGCTCGCCGGTGGCCTTGTCCTTCCAGTTCTCGGAGGTGGCGATGCGCAAGTTGGCGATGCGGCCGCCGTTCTGGAAGCTCTTGACCTCGGGGTCCGCGCCGAGGTTGCCGATCAGCATGACCTTGTTCAGACTGCCCGCCATTGCTCGCGCTCCTAAAGTCCGAGCGCGACCGCGCTCCAGTTAGTGATTCCCGCCGCGATGTAGGCCCCTGCCGGCCTTCCGCCAACCGGTAGCGCCACGTTTTGCACGGGGATCACAGACCGATTGCCACCGCGGTCCAGTATGTCAGGCCGGCAAAAACGTAAGCCAGCCCGAACAGGTATGCCAACATGAAGGCGGGCCACTTCCACCCATTCGTTTCCCGCCGGGTTACCGCGATCGTGCTCATGCACTGCGGCGCGAAGACGAACCAGGCGAGGAAGGCGAGCGCGGTCGGGAGGGTCCAGCGGGCTTTGAGCTGGTCGCCCAGCTTCTGCGCGGTCTGCGCCTCGTCGCTCGCGGCGACGGCGTAAGTCGTAGCGAGCGAGGACACCGCCACCTCGCGCGCGGCCATCGCCGGAATCAGCGCGAGCGCGATGTCGCGGTTGAAGCCGATCGGTTCGACCACCACCGCGAGACCGTTGGCGAGATGGCCCGCCAAGCTGGCATCGACCTGATCCTCGCCCGGCGCGGCGCGGGGGAAGTTGAGCAGCAGCCACAGCACCACGGTGACGGTGAAGATGATCGTTCCCGCGCGGCGCAGGAAGATCCACGCACGCTGCCACAACCCGAGGACGAGGTCCTTGACCGTGGGCAGCTGGTACTTGGGCAGCTCCATGATGAAGCCGCTCGCTGCGCCCTTGGTCACCGAACGGCGCAGCACCAGCGCCACCGCCATCGCGCCGACGATCCCGATCACGTAAAGCGCGAACAGTACCAAGCCTTGCAGTCCGACCCCAGCCCCGACCGAGCGATTGGGAATGAACGCCGCGATAATCACCGCATAGACCGGCAACCGCGCCGAACAAGTCATCAGCGGAGCGATCAGGATCGTGGTCAGCCGGTCCCTCGGATCGGCTATGCTTCGCGTCGCCATGATCCCCGGAATCGCGCAAGCGAAGCTCGACAGCAGCGGGATGAAGCTGCGGCCCGAGAGGCCGACGCCGGCCATCAGCCGGTCCATCAGGAATGCCGCGCGAGCCATATAGCCGGTCGCCTCGAGCACCAGGATAAAGAAAAACAGGATCAGGATCTGCGGCAAAAAGACGATCACCGAACCGACGCCCGAAAGCACTCCGTCGGTCAGCAGGTCGCGCGCCAGACCCGGCGGAATTACCGCGCGCACCTGACCGGAAATCCAGGCGACCCCGGCCTCCAGAGCGTCGGCGAACGGAGTCGCCCCGGCGAACACCGCCTGGAACATCACGAACAGCAGTGCGAACAGGATGATCGGCCCCAGCCACGGGTGGAGCAGCACCCGGTCCATACGCGAATGCAGCCGATGGCGGCGGGTCTCCGAAAGGATCGCACCCTCGGCGATGGCATGCGCCTCCATCCGTCGCTCGGTGAGATCGAGGTGCGGGCGCGGGTGGAGGGGCTCGGTCGCCCGGCGCTCGGCCTCGGCGATCGCGGCAGCGAGTTCGGTCAGGCCGCGGCGGCGCACCGCGACGGTCGGGATCACTGACACCCCCAACGCGGTTTCGAGCGCAGCGGGATCAAGCACCAGTCCGTCGCGCTCGGCGAGGTCAATCATGTTGAGTGCGACCACCGTCGGCAACCCCAGCGCGATAACCTCTTGCGCGAGGACGAGGTGCTGCTCGAGGTTCGAGGCATCGAGCACGACGATCAGCGCATCGGGCCGGGCCTGCCCCACCATCTCGCCGAGGATGACCCGCCTCGTCACTTCCTCGTCTGGGCTGGTGGCATCTAGACCATAGCTGCCCGGCAGATCGACCAGTTCGACCGGCTCGCCCGAAGGCAGCAGCATCCGCCCCGCTTTGCGTTCGACGGTGACGCCCGGATAGTTGGCGATCTTCTGCCGCGCGCCGGTCAGTGCGTTGAACAGTGCGCTCTTACCGGCGTTGGGGTTGCCGACCAGCGCGGCGGTGCGGATGGCGCGGGTCACGAGGTCAGACGGCTTCGACGGTCATCGCGTGCGCATGAATCCGGCGCAAAGCCACCGTCATCCGCCCGATCTCCAGCGCCAGCGGATCGCGCCCCGCGAACACTCCGCGATAGGCCAGCGTGACTTTAGCCCCGCTGTCGATTCCCAGCGCACGCAGCCGCTGCCCCTCTTCGGGTACCAGCTGCGCCCAATCCACCGCGGTAATCCGCGCCGGCTGGCCGAGGGGGAGTTCATCGAGCTGCACGCGCCACGCGTGGCAGATGGCAAGGCTAATTGCAACTGGTTCTCATTAACTGGTGACCAAGGAGTCAAGGTACCCCTCTCCCCTTACGGGAGAAGCACGATCACCGCGCAGGGTACCGCAACCGCCCGAGCAGCCGCGCCGGGCTGAACCGTTCTGCGTCGGGCCGCAGCACCTGTGCTTTTACCTTCTCGAACTGCATGACGTTGTCGATCCGGCGATCGAGGAACGCCTTGGTGTCGGCGAACCCCTCGCTCTCGTCCTGCGCGAACACCGTCAAGGTCGAAGCATAGAGCGCACCCAGGGTCATGCGCTTGGTGTAGTGGTTGTAGTCGGTCGCGGTATCGCCCGCCAGGCGCCACATCGCGTCGGCGCTCTTCCAGCCCAGCCGCAGCGCCCGCGCTGCGTTCTGCGGCATCGCCATGATTGCCAGCGCGCGGCGCAGCGCTTCCTGCTGCCCCGCCACCGCGTCGAGCCGAAACTGGACCAGGCGGCGGATGCGCTCGCGGATCTTGAGCGGCGCCAGCGTTTCGAGCGGGAGCGCTTCGGCCATCGCCCGGTCGATCGCCGCGATCCACGCCCCGATCAGCACCATCGCCGATGATGAGCCATCGGCCTTGAACGCGAACTTGGCGACTTCCGCGTCGACCCCTTCGCTCTCGGCCGCATTGGCCACCGCCAGCGGCGTCCATCCGTCGAACACTGCGGCATCCGCGATGGCGGGAGCCAGAGCTATCCGCAATTCGTCGAGCGTGAGATCGGCTGAAATCGCCACGCTAGAATTTCGGTCCGTAAGCAGACCCCTTGGGCTTGCCAGCAGCGGCCTTGGCGGCGTTCTCGATCTCCGCCAGCACCGGATTGCTACGGCCGTCGAGCGTGGCATAATCGAGCGCCGAGCGCCCGGAGTTGTCGTTGCGCGAGGGGCTCGCCCCTGCCTTCAGCAACACCCGCGCCAGAGCCCCGTCGCGGCGATGGGTTGCCGCGATCAGCGGCGTTTCGCCGGTGCTGTTGGGTTCATCCACACGCGCGCCAAGCTTGAGCAACAACTCTACGCCTTCGGAAAACCCCAGGTTACTGGCGAGCTGAAGGGGGGTTTCCCCCTTGTTGTTACGCGCATTGACGTTAGCGCCCTTGGCCGCGAGGAACTGCACCCAAGTCAGGTCGCGGCGCGCCACAACGATGTGCAACGCGCTGTCTCCAGTCGAAATGTCCTTGGTGTTGACCAGGGTGCTGCCAGGGGTGGCGAGCATGTCAGTGACTTCCTGGCCATCTTTCTTGCGCACTGCCTCCAGGAACTTGTAGCCCGTCGAAAATTGCGCGTGCGCGGGAAGCGCGAGCGAAAAGCCCCCGAATGCCAGCGCCAAAGCCGCGATTCGCCACCGCAATTGCACCCCAACCTCCTGAAAATGCCCAGCCGCAAAGGGAGTCGTCCCTTGCCCAGCCGCCGTTAGCAGAGCATGAACCGCCGCGCCATGCTTCGCCCCCTTGCCGCCCTTGCCGCTGCGCTGCTCTGCGCCCTCGCCGCCTGCTCCCCCGGCCAATCCGAGCCACCGCCTCTCGAAGGCGCGGCAATCGGCGGCGACTTCGCGCTGGTCGACAAGGCCGCCAAGCCGGTCCGCTTTCACGATTTCGCGGGCAAATACCGGATCGTGTATTTCGGCTACACTTTTTGCCCCGACGCCTGCCCGCTGGACGTGCAGAAGCTGATGCAGGGCTACGCCAAATTCGCCAAGGCCGAGCCCGAGGTCGCGGCACGAGTCCAGCCGCTGTTCGTCAGCATCGATCCGGCCCGCGACACCCCGGCGGCGGTGGGCGAATTCGCCGCGGCGTTCTCGCCCCAGCTGATCGGCCTGACCGGCAGTGAGACGCAGGTCGCCGAGGCCGCGAAGATGTTCAAGGCGTTCTACAGCAAGGGCGAACCGACCAAAGACGGCGGCTACCTGATGGATCATTCGCGCGTCGCCTACCTGATGGACCCGCAGGGCAAGCCACTGGCGCTGTTGCCGATCGATCAGACCCCGGACGCCGTCGCCGAAAGCATCGCCAAATGGACGAAATGAAGGAACCGCGCTTCTGGGACAAGCCGCTCGACCGCCTGACCCGCGCCCAGTGGGAAGCGCTGTGCGACGGCTGCGGCCAGTGTTGCCTGCACAAGCTGGAGGACGAGGACACGGGCGCGATCTATCGCACCAACGTCGCTTGCCGCCTGCTCGATCTCAAGACAGGCGGCTGTTCCGACTACCGCCACCGCAAGGCGCAAGTCCCGGATTGCCTGCGCCTGACCCCGCGGCTGGTGCTAGAGGTGCCTTGGCTGCCTAAGACTTGCGCCTATCGCCTGCGCGCGGAGGACCAGCCGCTGCCAGCGTGGCATTACCTTGAATGTGGGGATCGCGAGGCGGTTCACCGCGAAGGCATTTCCGTGCGCGGCCGCGCGGTGAGCGAAGTGGTGGCCGGGCCGCTCGAAGACCACATCGTATCGACCGAGCCGGTCGGATGATCGATTGGCTGCGCCGCGGGGGCAAGCCGCGCCCTGTTGCCCCTTCCGAACGGCGCAGTCTGACTATCGCCGGGCGCGAACTGCCGGTGAAAATCCGCACCTTGCGCACCGCGCGGCGGATGACGCTGCGGATCGCCCCCGACGGCAGCGAGGCGCGGATCACGATGCCGCCGTGGGGCCGCAGCGGCGAGGCACTCGCTTTCGCTCGCGAGCGCAGCGACTGGCTCGCGCGCCAGCTTGCCGCTGTTCCTCCGCGAACCGCGCCGGAGGTGGGCGAAGCCCTGGCCTATCGGGGTGAGCGCCTGACCGTCGCCTGGTCGTCCGGGGCGCCGCGCCGTCCGGTGCTCGATGACGGCGCGATCCTGCTCGGAGGCCCGCAAGAGTCGCTCCAGCGACGCTTGCAGCGGTGGCTCGAGGCGGAGGCGCTGCGGCTGTTCGGCGAAGACGTCGCCGCGTTCGCGGCCGCCGCGGATGTCGCCGCCCCGCGCGTGCTGCTCTCCCGCGCCCGGCGGCGCTGGGGGAGTTGCACCAGTGGGGGAGTGGTCAGGCTCAACTGGCGGTTGGTCATGGCCCCCGATTTCGTCCGCCGCTCGGTCGTCGCGCACGAGGTCGCTCACTTGGTCCATTTCGACCATGGATCTGGTTTCCACGCATTTCTCGACGCGATCTACGACGGCGACCTGCCTGCCGCCAACCGCTGGCTCAAGCGCGAAGGCCGCAACCTCTACGCCCCGTTCGGCTGACACGGCATCTGGCGCGCACAGCCGCCAGCCCCTATCTTGGCGCCATGTCGCTGTTCCACCGCATCCTCCGCCGCATCAACCCCCTCGCCGCGCTGGGCGATCTCAGCAGGGAATTGGCCAGGCCCCACCCGCACCGCTTCAAGATCATGGCGGTCGCGGCGATGGTCACCATAGGGCTGTTCTCGGTGATGTGGCAGGAAGGGGGGCGCGGGGCTGCCGCGCCCGCCGCAGATCACCTATGTGCAAAGCTTCGATCCCAACCGCAGCGAGGCCGAGATAGTCGCCGGCAACATCGCCGCGACCAACGCCTCGCGCGCCGCGGAGGCTGAGGAAGCCGCCAGCCAAGAACGCATCCGCCAGATGTACAAAACGCTGGGCCGGGTCTCGGGGATGGACGTCGATAAGATTGAGGCCGAGGCCAAGGCGGAGCGCGAAGCGGAAGCGGCGGCCAAAGCCGCGGGCAATGGCATGCCCAAGGCGCGGGTGGCGCGCATCAACGATTAGCGCGGCACAACTCCTTTTCCGATGATCCAGCGCGAAGTCGAGGGATCGGGCGGGACATCGGCGCGGACGCGCCCGTCGCAGTATTGCATCACGCTTGAATAAACCCTCGACATCGCTCGGGGAGAGCGGTTTGAGGGGGTGTGACCGAACAGAAATCCGACCGCGACTGGCTCGCCGCCGCCGCCCGCTTGGCCGAACGCGGCAGGCCGCTAAGCCGGCCCAATCCCGCGGTAGGGGCGATCGTGGTCAAGGATGGCCGCGTGGTCGGACGCGGCTGCACTCAGCCGGGCGGACGGCCCCATGCGGAAGCGGTGGCGCTGGCCATGGCGGGCGAAGCCGCGCGTGGCGCGACGCTCTACGTCACCCTCGAGCCGTGCGCGCACGACAGCCCGCGCGGACCGGCCTGCGCCGACCTTGTCGCGGCAGCGGGTGTGGCGCGGGCGGTGATCGGCTGCGGCGACCCCGACCCCCGCACCCAGGGGCAAGGCCTCGCGCGGATCGCGGCGGCGGGGATCGCGGTCGCTACGATCGATTCCCCGGCGTGCCGCGATAGCCTCGCCGGATACTTGACCCGCACCCGGCACGGCCGCCCTCACGTCTCGCTCAAGCTCGCGTTGTCCGAAGACTGCCGCCTTACCCCCCTCCAAGGCCAATGGTTGACCGGCGAGATCGCACGCGCCCACGTCCACGCCTGGCGCGCGAAGATGGATGCGATCCTGGTCGGCGGCGGCACCCTGCGCGCCGACGCGCCGCGGCTCGACGTCCGTCTGCCGGGGATCGAGGATCGCAGCCCCGAACGCTGGCTGTTGACGCGTGACTCGGCGCGGGATGGCTGGCGCGCGGTAGCCTCGCCCGCCGCGATTGGCGGCACCAATGCGCAGTGGCTGATGGTCGAGGGCGGCGCGGCCACCGCGCGCGCGTTCCTCGACGCGGGGCTGGCAGACCGGCTGATGCTCTACCGGGCGCAGCTTGTGGTAGGCGGCGACGGGCCCGCCCTGCCCGATCTGGCGGCGACGGCGCTCGCCGACGCAGCCGACTGGAGGCAGACCGACATCCGCCGCCTTGGCAACGACACGCTCGAAGTCTACGAGCGCTCGGGGCCGCTGGCCATCTAAGAGAAAGCGCATGTTCACCGGCATAGTCACCGCGATCGGCACCGTCGCCAGCGTCGAGCAGCGCGGCGACCTGCGCCTGACGGTCGCTTGCCCCTACGATCCCGCGCAGATCGCGATCGGCGCTTCGATCGCCTGCTCGGGCGTGTGCCTAACCGTGGTCGACCGCGGCGGCACGGCCGGAGACGCTTGGTTCGCGGTCGATGTCTCGGACGAGAGCGTGTCCCGCACAGCGCCGCGCTGGCACGCGGGGGCCAGGCTCAACCTTGAACAGGCGCTCAGGCTGGGCGACGAGCTGGGCGGGCACATCGTCACCGGCCACGTCGACGGCGTCGGCGAAGTGTTCGGCACCTGCCCGGCGGGCGACTCGATCAAAGTCGGCATTTCCGCCCCCGCCGAGCTTGCGCCCTATCTCGCCGCCAAGGGCTCGATCACCGTCGACGGGGTATCGCTGACGGTCAACGAAGTGGCCGACCAAGCGGACGGCACCTGCCATTTCGCGCTCAACCTGATCCCGCACACCGGCGAAGTCACCACACTCGGCGGGCTGACCAAAGGGAGCAAGGTCAACCTCGAGATCGACGTGCTGGCACGCTATTTAAAGCGCATGGAGAGCTTGCGGGCGGTTTGACGCCAGTCACTTCTCCCAGCGCCGCTCATGTCGAGCGAAGTCGAGACATCACGCGCCGACTTCACGTGTCTCGACTTCGCTCGACATGAGCGGACGTGGAAGTCAGTCGGTGTGGCGGACGTTGAGTGGCCCGTCCGCGAACGCGGCCCGATCGATCGTAAACCGCACGTGCCGCACCGGGCCGCCGGCCATTTCGCGGGTTTCGGTCCAGTCGTCGAGCACGCCGCCGATCTTGGTCATCGCCTGGCGTGAGCGGATGTTGTCTTCGCCGACGATGAAATGGACCCGCTCGACCGCCGCGAGCGCGTGCGCCAGCATCAGCCGCTTCATCTCGCGGTTATAGTCACCGCCCCAGTACGCGCGCGCCAGGAACGTCCAGCCGATCTCGACCGATCCGCCTTGCTCCTCATTGTGGCTCTGAAACCGCGAGGAGCCGATGATCGCGCCACTCGTCTTGTCGATCACCACTAGCGCCCCGCCCTTGGCCAGCGCGTCAGCGAAGAACGCGCGGAATGTCGGCTCCTTCCAGCGATCACGCGCTGGGTGTACTTCCCACACCAGCGGGTCCGACGCGACTGCGAACAGCGCCTCCCAATCGTCCGCACGCAACGGCCTAAGCAGCAGCCGCTCCCCTTCGAGCGTCGGCTGCCGGTCCATACTAAGCGGTTACCGCCGCCAGTGCGACGACGAACGCGTCGATGTTGCCCATGGTCAGTCCGGCGATGTTGATCCGGCCCGATCCGGCCATGTAGATGCCGTGATCGGTCCTCAGCCGCATGATCTGCTCGGCGTTGAGCTTGAGCACCGAAAACAGCCCGTTCTGGCTCCCTACCGGACGCAAGTCGATCCCGCCGACGATGCCGGATTCGGCCAACCGCGCGCGCACCTGGCGCATCCGGGCGCGCATCGTGTCGAGTTCGTCCTGCCACTGCTCGGTCATCGCGGTGTCTTCCAGTACCATCCGCACCGCGGCGGCGCCGTGATCAGGCGGCATCGACCAGTTGGCGCGGGCCAGCGCGTGACCATTCGAGAGCGCAGCGCTCATCTGCCCGTCCGCCGCGGTCATGATATAGAATGCGCCAACCCGGTCTCGATACAGCCCGAAATTCTTGTCGCAGCTGTAGGCGACCAGCGCCTCGGGCACCGCGGTCAACACCCGGCGAACGCCATAGGCATCCTCGTCCATCCCGTGGCCGAGACCTTGGTAGGCGAGGTCGAGCACCGGGAGCAGCGCCTTGTCGGCCAGCAGCCCAGCGATCTCGTCCCATTGCGCGGGGATATAGTCGATCCCGGTCGGGTTGTGGCAGCAACCGTGGAGCAGGATTGCATCGCCCGGCTCGGCTGCCACAATGGCGCCACGCAGACCATCCATATCGACCGCGCCATCGGACCCGGAGTGCGCGAATGGCTTCAGTTCGAGGCCCAGATCGGCGAGAATCTGTGCGTGGTTGGGCCAGCTCGGCGTGCCCATCCATACTCTGCCGACGCCCGCCTTCTTGGCCAAACCCAGCGCCAGCCGCACCCCGCCGGTACCGCCAGGGGTCTGCATCCCCTCAATCCGGCCACCGAGTGTCGGATCGTCACCACCGAAAATGTAGGGCATCAGCGCATGGACGAAGCCCATGTCGCCCTCTGGCCCAAGGTAGGCCTTGGTGTCCTGCGTCTCGAGCAGCCGCGCCTCGGCCGCCTTGATCGCGGCGAACACCGGGGTGTCGCCCTGCCCGGTGCGATAGACTCCGACGCCCAGATCGATCTTGTCGGTCCGCGGATCGGCGTTGTGGAGCTTGATCAGCGCGAGCAGCGCGTCGGGCGGTTGCTGGGTCAGGGTGTCGAGCATGGCGGCGCGCGCATAGCCCCCATACCGCGCCGCGACAACCGGGTGGTTGTATATTGCGAAAGGTTATCCGCCACGCGAACCCGTCCGACGCACCTTGCGACCCTAGCGAACGATACCGTCCGCTGTGACGGTCGTTAGAATGGCATCCACTTGGCGGTTTTGCTGAACTTCATGTAGCCTGCGTTGACTCCAAGCCGCAGGCCAACTCCCATGCGGATCGGGATCAGGACTACGTCGCCCTGGCGCATGTAACTGGCGTTGAGCCCGCCGACGACATACGCTTGCCCCTCGCCCGCCGGGAACCGCTTGTAAAGGTCCTGGCTGTCGTAGAGGTTGTAAACCAGCACGAAAGTCTTGCCCGCATTGGCTCCTGCGTCGAACCCGACCGACGGCCCGGTCCAGTAGACCGGCTTTTGGCCCTCGACTTTGTGATATAGTGTCCCCGAGCCGTAACGCAGGCCGACTACGAACGCGCCGCCCGCCTCGCGCCCGACAATATAGCCGTTGGGCTCGCCCTGCTTCTTGAGCAGGTCCTCTATCATCCGCGCTAGGCCCTCGGCGCCCTTGCCGAAAACCCCCTCGGCGGCGCCGATGACGTCGTCCTTGTGATAGGTCGCGCCCTGAACCTGCGTTGCGGGGGACGCAGGCGAGGCGGGCGACGACGGCGGCGACTCGGCAGGCAATGCGGGAATTGTTCCCGCCTCGCTGCCGACCGGCGTTGCATAGTCGGCGCCCGGCGCCGCGGCCGCGGACTGCGCGGGGGCCGCGATGTCGCTGTTCAGGCCTTGGTTCGGGTCGATGGGCTGGAGCGATTGCGCCGATCCGGCGGAACTCAAGGTCAGCGCCACCACGCCCGCGAGCAGCAATCCGCGTGCCGTTCTCGAAATCCCCATAATACGATTCCCGTCCCTGTGTGGCACCCGGCGATCCCCGCCGAGCGCACCCATCCGTCAAGAGAATCGATGCCTGCCCCCCTCGCAATGAACCGGCGATGATCCGAGTCCGTTTTGCGGTGAACCGATTCCAAACCGCTGCGCGCGGGGACCGCCGAGGGCGCTTGCCGACCCCCCGCCCCTCGCTATAGCGCGCCCTCGCCGCTGCGATCCGGAGACGTGGGTGAGTGGCTGAAACCAACGGTTTGCTAAACCGTCGTACTGGTAAATCCGGTACCGAGGGTTCGAATCCCTCCGTCTCCGCCACCCAAATCTGATTTATTGAAACTTTTTCAAGCAATCGGGTGTCGTTCCCATAAACGCTCCCCGAAAAACCAGCCGCTTGCCCTAACGTTGATTGCGTAGCCGGACCAATTCAGGAAGCTTGGCGATGTTGTTCGCGAGGCGGCGCGCACTGTCACGGGAAACAAGGTGCAACTGGCTGTGGCCGCTCCGGTCGTCGCTAAAGTAGACGTAGGCTACCCGCACCCCATTCGCGGCCACTATCCAATAGCAGTTCGCGTTCCCTTTCATGGTCCACGGTGGAGGGAAACGCTCGGCCATCCGGCCTTGAGAACGTAGCAGGAACGATTTGGCAAGCGGCAAACAAGCCCCTTTGGTTGGCTATGACCACAATGGGTGGAACGAGGACGTGAACGATGTGATTGTTCGGCGCATCGCTGCGGAAAAAACCTGAGGGGGTGGGCGCCCCCCAAGGGCCGATATGGCCTCCCTCCAAGCTCAGATGCGGAGGCGATCCCCTACCTACGACGAATTACCGTAGCGAGAGCTTGTACGAACCCTATCGTTCCTGTCGAAACCTCAACCGCTTAGGCTCGCCTGGCTGTGAGAGGTTTCCAAGAGTGAGTGTCGAGACTAGTCAGGCGCGAATCGAATGGGGGTATCGCTGTGCCAGTAGTCACTATCGAGCAACTCGGTGAAATCGTGCGTGATGTCTTCGATGATGAAGTTGCGGAAATCACCGAGGAAACGACCGCCCGCGATGTCGAAGGTTGGGACAGTCTCAACCACATCCGTTTCATGGTCACAGTCGAACAGCGATTTAATGTCCGCTTTACCAGCCGCGAGGTAGAGAGCCTGCATAACGTAGGTGACCTGCTCAAGGCTCTCAACTCGAAGTCTCCGAGCTGATTAGGGCAGGACATGGATTTACTTGCGGACCTAGGATGGCTGCGCCGCGCCCCCGGAGATTTCAGGCAACGTTGCAAACAACTCGATAGTCGGACAGGAGGCATCGATGCGGAGGCGGACGCTGAGCTAATCGACCTTGCCAATCATGCGCTCGACCTCAACCAGCTCGGACGTCTCGGCAAACTCGCGGCAAGACGCAGCCAAAGCGATGCGGGCGGCGTGCTCGCGCGGTTCAAGCTTGGCCTGATCGGAAGCGGCACGCTGAGTTTGATCGGGACGGCGATCCCGGGTTCAGGCCTACGCCACTTCGTGCTCATCGATGTCGTGGAAGCGGAATATGGACGGTCTCTCGAACAAGCGATGGACCCGACCAGCCAGCTTCGGTCTTCCGGTCTCGACAGTGCATTCCTAGCGTTCGATTACCGCGATCTTCATTTGAACACTGCCGCAAGCGATGCCGACACAGCCCACGCGCAGGTCGAACACGCCCTCGCCTACATCAAGGCTGTCGCGGAAAGTCTGCGGCCATCCCTGACCGGGCCAATTCTGGTGCAGACGCTAGTTCCGCCTGTCGAGCCGCTCTTTGGCAGCCTCGACGCCACCGAGGCCTCGAGCCCGTATGCAATGGTGCAAGCGCTCAATCGCAGCATTGTCGAGTGGGTCAGTGAGAGTGACGTTGTACTCGTCGACGCAGCGCGGTTCGCGGCTGCGGTCGGCACGGCACGGTGGCTCGATCCGGTCCATTGGCATTCGGCGAAGTTGCCCGTCGCTCCTCAGTTCATTCCTCTGCTTACGGACCTCATCGCGCGGACGGTCGCCGCGATCAGGGGGAAGACCCGCAAGTGCCTCGTTCTCGACCTCGACAACACCGTCTGGGGCGGCGTCATCGGCGATGACGGGCTGGATGGCATTGTGATCGGCCAGGGTTCGGCCGAAGGCGAGGCATTCCTCTCGGTGCAACGTGCAGCGCTGGACCTTCGTGCTCGCGGGATCGTGATCGCGATCAGTTCAAAGAACGACGAAGCGGTGGCTTGGCGGCCGTTCAGCGAGCATCCCGACATGCTGCTGAGGAAAGAGCATATCTCGGTGTTCCAGGCCAATTGGCAGGACAAGGCGACCAACATCAGGCATATCGCCCAGAGCCTGAATATCGGCATCGACGCGCTGGTGTTCCTTGACGATAACCCCTTTGAACGCGAGCTGATCCGGCGGGAATTGCCGTTCGTCGCGGTCCCGGAACTGACCGACGATCCCGCCCAATACGCCACCATCCTCGCGTTGGCCGGTTATTTCGATGCAATTGCGATCTCGCTGGAGGATCGCAAGCGTGCCGAGTATTACAAAGCCAACGCCGAGCGCACTTCGATGCTCGCCTCGTCGACCGATCTGGAAGGCTATCTTCGATCCCTCGACATGGTCTGCACGATCAGGCCATTCGATTCGATCGGGCGGGCGCGCGTGGCCCAACTCATCAACAAGTCGAACCAATTCAATCTGACGACACGACGTTACACCGAAGCAGAAATCGCCGGCATGGAAAATGCGGCCGACAAATTTACGATGCAGGTCCGCCTCGCTGACAAGTTCGGCGACAACGGAATGATCAGCGTCGTTTCCTTCGACAAAAGCACATCGCAATGGTCTAATGATTTGTGGCTGATGAGCTGTCGGGTGCTGGGCCGCCGCGTCGAGGAAGCAGTGCTTGCGCATGTTGCCGCTGCTGCGCTGGCGGAGGGGGTGCCGAAGCTGGTTGGCACATACCTCCCGACGGCTAAAAACCAGATGGTCGCTGGCCTCTATGAACGTCTCGGATTTTCACTGGTCGAAAGTTGCCCCGACGGCGCGACGATCTGGGAACTTGCGTTGGAAAGCTATGCGGCGCCCGAGCTTCCCATGAAGATCGACGACAACCAGACCGCTTGATCAGATAGCGAAAATAGGCCCGCGATGCTATTCAACTCCGCTCCCTATCTTTTTGCATTCCTGCCGCTGTCGCTGATCGCGTTTTACCTGCTCGCAAAGGTCAGCCGCGACGCCGCAAAAATCTTCGTTATAGCGGCTTCGCTGTATTTCTACAGTTGGATGAGCGCGAAGTTCCTGCCTCTTTTGATCGGATCGGTGGTCGTAAACTATGTGCTGGGGCGTGCGATCATACGGGCTTATGGTGCAGAAGACTTAAGTCGGATCGCACTTCTGCGAAACGTGGGAGTTTTGGGCAATCTCGCGTTGCTCGTCTATTTTAAATATACCAACTTCCTGATCGAGAATGTGAATGTTGTCGCCGACGCCAAGATTCAGGCACTCAATATAGTTCTTCCCCTTGGCATCTCATTCTTTACCTTCCAACGCATATCCTATCTGATCGATTGCTCGCGCGGGGAGGTCGCGCGCGGGCGGTTCGTCGATTTCGCCGCGGTGTCCGTTTTCTTCCCGCAGCTGATTTCAGGGCCGATCATCCTATACGGGGAGACGAAGCCCCAATTCGATAGCTCCCACCTGGGATCTCGGACGGCGAGCAATTTGACGGTGGGATTGGTCATTTTCGCCATTGGCCTCTTCAAGAAGACGGTCTTGGCCGACAACGCCGGATATGCCTGCGACCCGGTGTTCGATATGGTCGCGGACGGGGGCAATCCTGGCGTCCTGGCGGCTTGGATTGCCGTGCTGTCTTACACCGTCCAGCTTTACTTCGACTTCTCGGGTTACTCCGACATGGCGATCGGTTCGGCGAGGATGTTCGGTATCCGACTTCCCCTGAACTTCCATTCGCCGCTCCGCGCCAACAGCATCATCGAATATTGGCGGCGTTGGCACATGACCCTCAACCGGTTCATGGTTCGCTATTTCCTGCCAGCCCTGTCGCTCAAGCTGACCCGCGCCGCCGTCAGACGGCGCTTCGGCTCCCAAGGCACCTTTTTCGCCTCAGTCGTGCTCCCGGTTTTCCTAACCTTCGTCGTCATCGGAATCTGGCATGGGGCGAGCTGGAATTATGTGTTGTTCGGGATTCTCCATGCCAGCTACGTTTCGATCAACGAGATTTGGCGCAATGCGAGGAAGCGTAGGCGGAAGCGGCTGGGTCTGAAGGGTGCGCACGAGCCTGCAAGGGGCGAGCGTCTTCTCTATCACTTGCTCACCCTCCTGTGCGTCCTCGCAGCCAATGTCATGTTCCGCTCGGAAACCGTGTCGGGCGCATTGGCCTATTACGGAACGCTGCTCGGCTTCGACATCGATCCCGCGTCCGTCGCCCCCTACCGCCCTGAATTGCTGATGTTCGTCGCCGTGGGGTGGTTCATCATCCTATTTCTGCCCAACACGCAGCAGATCCTAAGGGCCTATCGCCCTTCGGTGAATTGGAACCAATGGAAGAATGTCGCCCTCCCGGAAGGGACTCGCTTCATCAAATGGCAACCTAATGCAATCGGACTGGCCGCCTGCGGCTTGGTTCTCGCCGCCTCGATCACAGCCATGATTGTTGAGATGTCCCGTGAGCCAGCACAGTTTATCTATTTCCAGTTCTGATCTTGAACACGCGCGCCGCGCCAGGTGGACGTTCCGGCCGCTGCTGGGAATTATCGCATGGGCGAGCGTGGGCCTTGCTGCGATCGACACTTTCATCGGTTTGGCTTTTCCGTACCCTGACGATCCGAAGACCATGCCGTCGCGCCTGCAATCGTTCTTCGAATATGGTCGATCGGCCGAGGGCTCGCTGCAGCGCAGGACCAGGGCGGACAGGTCGCAAACGGCACCGATTACCCTTTCCGGATGGTATCAGCCCCTGATCGCATCTCAACCCAGTGGGGCCGCCGGAAAACCCGCCGTGACCATTTATGGCGGTTCCCATTCCGTCCGCCTTGCGCACGCTCTTGTCCGGGTCACCGACGACCTCACTTGGCGTTCTGTGGCGGCTCCTGGCGCATCGTCGAACTGGTCATACGGAGCTTTTCTTCGGGACAAAGATGGGAGGAAGGGCAGCGTTGCGGTGGTCTTGACGTTCAATACGAATCTGCTGCCTGCGATCACGTCGTTCTCGCCCACCATGTGGAACAACGACAATCCAATGCCGTACACCGGAGATCGTTTTGTCGTGCGCGATGGCGAGCTGAAAGTGATTCACCCACCATACGATTCCTTCGAGGAATATCAGCGAACGCTTACGAACCCGGCCGCTTGGTCGCGGGCCGTCGATTTCTTCGCCAGAAACGATCCGCTGTTCGATTCCATCTCGTTTCGGTCGAACCTGTTGGACCATTCTGCCCTGGCCCGCCTCGCTCGGCGTGCTTACAACACCGACCGGCACAAGAAAATCGAGCATGCCGTTCTTGATCCCGTCAAGTTCAACGAGGATAGCGAGGCTGTTCAGCTTGCGCGGGCAATCATCCTCAAATTCGCAGCCGATGTCAGGGCCGAGGGCAGGATCCCAATTGTCTTTCTGGTCAATGATCTTGGATATTCGGACGTGCTCTTCCGAGCTGTCGAGCCCGCTTTGCGAGCCAGCAATGTGCCCTACATAAGTTCACACCAGTTCATCTCGCCCAACGACGTAAACGGCTATCTTCCAGACGGACATTTCACTGACGCCAACGATGATCGCTTGGGGAAGGCGCTGGACGATCTGGTAAGAAGCCAAACGGCAATCACGTTGGATAAGACCAGGCGCTAGACTGGCCGCTCCTGTGGCGTCGCCTCGTTGCTAGCGGGCCAAGTAGCTAATCGTGGTGTCTAGCGAATGTGGAACAGAATGCCGGTTAACTACGATGCCCAAAGCGAAAAGGCCAATCAGCCCCCATGCTAAAATATCGCGTTTTCTAGTCATGATTTGACCTTAGCAGCAGTGTGGTAAGAATCCAACAGTTAGCCGACAGCCGGAAATCGTCCCCATTCCAAACCTTCGCATCAATGAGCGGGGAACGGCAGCAATAGGTCGTTTTCTGCCGGTCCGGTTTGACCCGGCAGCGTGATTAAGCCTCTTCATCATCAACCAGTCGCCCAATCAACCTGATGAACGCCGCCGCGTGCATCGCGCTCGCGGACCTAGCCCCATGCTTCCAGGCGTTGCGGTTGCCCTTGGGAGCGCCGGGGTTAGTCCCGCCGTGCATCCTGCATCGCCGCTTGCCCTGCACCGCTGGCGATTGGCACTCCGTTCCCGAACGGGTCCGGGCACGGCAACGCGGGGCTTGCGCCAGTCGATCCGGCTGTATGGGATTGTCCGTCAAATTTTTCATTTTCTCCGCTCCCCCCGGTGTGGTGGTGGAATTCGTCGGCGATGACGGCCTGCCCGCCCTCGTTGACGTGGACATGCCGCACCGTCTGTTCGCGCGGCTGGTGCAGCTTGGCCAACGCTTCCAGCACGGCCCGGCAGTTGCCCTGAGCCTTGAAGGCCAGTCGGGCATAGCGGTCCGCTGCTTGGGGGTAGTCGCCGAAGTTGAGGGTAGCCCGGCGGCTCAGTTCGGTGAACATTGCATCCAATGAAAATGCCTGCACGGTCAGCAATTCGCTCGCCATCTTCAGTTCGCCATTGGCGGCTGCATTCGCTTTGGCCTTCAGGCTTTCACCGTAGTCTCCAAAGTCGGGTTCGCCGGGCAGCTTACCCGCCATCTTGTCCGCCAGCCCCTTGGCGACGACGCCGTGGCGGAAGAACGGATCGACCATTGCGCCCGCCATGCTCCGACCTTCGGATTCACCCGGTTTGCATTCTACAACCGCCCCTTTCGAGGTGGTGCCAGTCTGCTTTGATTTGCTTTTGGTCATGCCGATCGATCCTTTTTCCAAATTTGTGTTTTCGCCCCACCCCCTGCGACAACCGCGACAATCGCGACAAAGGCCGCTCCGCTCGACGTGGGAAATGTCGCAATGTCGCAAGTGTCGCAGGGGTCATGTGCAGATCCGCCAGGCCTGCTTTCGCGCCTGTTCCTCAATGACTGTGCCCGGCGGCAGGGGTAGCAGCCAACCGTGCTCGGCCAGCAACAGCACCGCCCTTTTGGCCTCAGGGCTCTCGCGCAGCATGTTCGGTCCCAGCCGGACCACGTCGCGCACGGTGAGCCACGACTTGCCCCACGAGGCAGACAGCATCCATTGGCGCAGCGCCTCGGCCTTGCCGACCTCGACCGATACCGTCGCCGCCCCTGCCAGTCGCGCGGCTTCAGACAGGTAGAATTGCGCCAGCGCGATGCCGTTGGCCATCGCCTCGCCCGACACCTGTTGCGCGCCGAGATCGACCCACAGCGTCAGCACGCCAGCAATTCGCGCCGCCTGTTCCGCCGCCTTGCTGGCATGGCCCCGGATCGGCTCGTAATCGCCGCCGGGTACTTGCGCCCGCTCGACCAAGTCGCTGAACGCGACCAACTGCGCTTTCGCCTCGCTCGACAGTAGCACGGCGCGCGGCTTCAGTTCTCGGGTGTCGGGGTCCATCGCCATGCCAGTGTGCAGGATTTCCGCCAGCCGCTCGGCAAAGGCTTCCAGCGGCGCTCCGTTCAACTTCCTGGCATCATGCAGGCGGGTGCCAATGGTGGATGCCGGTTGGCAAATCAAGCAGCGCGGCAGAAAACCGGTGTCCGCTGCCAGCGGATCGGCCAGCAAAGCATGGGCGACCATCGGCTGGACCATGAGGTGCAGGCTCAGCCGCCGCCCGTAGAGCGTGAATGCGCCATCACCTTGCCGGGTCCGTTTGATCGGGTCGCCCATCCATAGGCTGTTCAGCGCCGCCAACGTCTTTTGCCGATTATCCTGCGACATCGCGAAGCCGCCCAGGAATTGCCCGCCTTCATCGGAGAACAGCCCCAAGGTCGGCTGGCCTAAGTGAAACAGCTTGGTCAGCCCTTCGTAAGTCGGCTCCGATACCAGCCGGTCTGGCATGGCTGGCGGCGACGGCTCGGCTCCCAGCGCGGCCAGGTTGGCCTTGTCGGCCTTGCCTTTCTTGACCTCGCCCAGCACCTTTTCGTGCCGAGCTTTCCAGATTGCGCGTTCGACATCCCACGCCTTTCGGGCATCGCCATGTGCCGCCGCTTGTTCCCGTTCGAAAGCGCGAAGCTCCCGCATCAACGGGGCGTCGCAACTGCTTTTGCGTTCGCCCGATGCCGCGATGGTCAGGCAATAGAGCGAGAGCGGTCGAGGCCCGCCCAGCGTCTCGACATCGGCAAACCCCTGCAAGGCCAGCGCGGCTATCGCCAAGGCCGATTGCGCGGGGATCGCGACCGGGGCTTGGGTCATGCCCTGCACCGCCTCCACGGCCCCGCGCAGCGGTCCCAGCGCGACGACAGGATACGGCAACCCTCCGGGGATCGCCCGAACCAGCGGTTGCGGCTGGCCGATGATGTCTGCGGGGGTGACGGTTTCGGCATCCGCCAGCCGCGCCGGGTCGATTTTGCGCCGCACGCTCATGCCGCTCCCCGCAATTCATCGTTGAAGTCCTTGAAGGCTGGCAGAGGCCTGATGATGCGAACCGACAGGCCACGGTGAGCAAACGCCAACGCCGCTTCGCGCGCCGAACGCTCGCCAGCGCCGTCGTTGTCCGCCGCGATCACAACACTACGCACACCGATGGGAAACTGCATTGCGGGCAGAAACGTCGCCCCCGCCCCGACCCATACCGGTCCGCCCACCATCTCCAGCAGCGACAGCCCATCCTCGGGGCCTTCGCACACTGTCACGATACCGCTGGCGTCCAGATCGCCCAGCCTTATCGCTCCGCCCTTCACGCTGCCCAGCGAACGTTTGGGCTTGGCCACGTTCGCCTTGCCCTCCCCATCGTCCGCCAGCCAGATACGCTGGATTCCGGTCAGATCGCCCGCGACGTCGCGCACCGCCGCAACCAGGCAGGGCAACGGCCCCAGATTGTCGCAGGGAAGAGTCAGGGAAGCGGATGTCAGGGGGGAACGGGGGTTGGATGCCCCGGAGCGCCAGATACGACTGAGCGTGCGTCCCAGCCGCCGGAACGGCCCTGTTCCAAAGGGCGATGGCCTCGGGTGTCCGGCTGGCCTTCAGCGGCGATGGCTGGGTCGCCATGGCCTGTTTGGGAACGTTGCCTGCACACAGCAACCGCGCGGCTTCGGACAGCGTCACGCCATAGTATCGCTGCACGAAATCAAACACGTCACCCGAAGCTCCGCACCCGAAACAACGGAATCGCTCCCCGCCAGCGAAAATCGTGAAGCTGGGTGTGCGTTCGGCGTGGAACGGACAGCACCCCAGCCATTCGGTGCGGCTGGGTTTGAGCGCGACCACGTTGCCCGCCACGTCCGGCAAGGGGTTGTCCCGGCGGATTGCATGAATGTCGATCATGCCGACCCTCCCCCGAAAGCCAGCGCCGCGACCATGACGGCCATTTCGGGCCGGACAGCGTAAGCGCAAGTCAGGAATTGCGCCCGGTAGAGGTCCAGGCTAGGAAGGGATTGCGAACGCCCACCACAGCTATCGCGCGAAGCCCCGGCCTCAACTGCCGGGGTTTTGCTTGTCTGGGGCATGGATCACTCCTCCCCGGTCAGAAGTGCGTGCAGACTATCCGCCGGGATGATGGTGCGCCCGCCGATGCGCCGCGCCAGCAAGCGACCCGCCGCAATATGGGAATAGAGAGTGGTCCGCCCCAGACTGGACGCCTGACATGCCTCTTTGATGCTGTAGGCAATTCTGGGCGGCTCGCGTTTTTCGGTTGGCATTGGTTTCCCTCGGTTTCATTTGAACCGGGTCCTCCAAAGCCCAACGAGAAATGCGCGGCTAACTCCGCATGTGCGCGATGAGGATGCGTGTTTTAGGTCTCACCCCTTTTAGGCCTGCCAGTCGGCTTCCACCGCCCCTTGATGAGATTGCGCGCCGCCGTCGTTGTAACGTTCTCGAAACCGGTCTCCATCCGCAGCAGACTCGCGATCTCGTAAGTGTTTAATCCCTTGGCTTTCATTTCATCGGCCTTAGCTAAAATTATGTCGTCGGCAGGAGGTCGCCCGCTCTTCACCGATGGCGCGCGAGATTGGTGCGGTTGGAATCCTTCCTTCGCACCTCCACGTAACGTGTCGGTAGCCTTGAGGTATTCCCAAAGGGCTTTTGAAGCTCGCGTCAGCTCTCGCTCAAGCACCTCTCGCGCGATCGATGGCCAGCTTTTGC
This sequence comes from Novosphingobium sp. Gsoil 351, assembly GCF_009707465.1. Taxonomy (NCBI): domain Bacteria; kingdom Pseudomonadati; phylum Pseudomonadota; class Alphaproteobacteria; order Sphingomonadales; family Sphingomonadaceae; genus Novosphingobium; species Novosphingobium sp. Gsoil 351. Next base: position 3,715,284 of record NZ_CP046120.1, on the reverse strand, counting down.
CGACCATCCGCTTATCGACGGCGAATTTTTGCAACATTGCGCTGGCACGCATATTGACGTCCCATGATGGATAACCGGTCGTTTTAAGTCTCGTTGCAAAAGTCGAGATCTCAAGCTCGGCATTCTCGACAAGGGCCTTGATATGGTAGGCGCACAAACTGCGTCCGGCGTCATCGAAGTCGCGCGTTACTCTTCGATCACGCATCCAAAAAGCCGCCCAAAAAAGCCGTTCCTCTTCTGCTAACGCAAGTTCCATGCATCCGCCTCCCGAGCGGTTCCCAAGAGGTGAGGCGGGGAAGCGCGTGGGATGCGCGCTTGTCGGCTGGCCGGCCTATCCCCTTTAAAATTTAGGGCTAGTCTCATGAAGGGCAAACGTTGATCGACGCAAATTGCCGCAAAGGCTTAACTGTCGCAGAGGGCGTCCCGAAGCTTCTCAAGATCATCGTCGGCTTCATAAGCCGCGAGCAGCGCGCGAACTATTGGGAGCTTGGATTGCCCATAGCTTGAGAGCGAAAATCGACCATAATAATTGCCCTTGGGATCAACGACTCTCAGACCCGCGCCATAGCGGCTCCAGGGGCTATTTGTCGCGTAACGTGATCCAAAATCGCCGTATCGATTCCATATGCTTTTCGACGAGTAGCGCGATCCGTAGTCCCCGTAACGGTTGCACACTGAAGCTTGATCGTATCGGCCGCAATTTAAGCAGCCAGCAAACTGCTCCCCTTTTTCGCCGTCAAATAGCAGGAGAGCCGCACTTTGCGCCGATGCAGGTTCAACTCCGGAACCCATACCAAGGCCCAAAACAGCGATCGTAATGACCCAGCTATTGCGCATCACGAATCCCCCCCTTGTACTAGCCCCAGCATCCCCATCTAATGCGGCACATCAAGCGCGGTTTTCAAAGGGCTTTCGGATCGGAGAAACCTTCCCACTAGCCCCGCCGTCGCTGGCGCAATAGGCGGCCCAATCAGTCATAAGCCGCCGTCTCTTTTCGAACAGGTCGCCGCGCCGATAGGCCCGCTCCACCTTGTTTTCGATGGTGTGCGCCAGGGCCATTTCGGCGACCTCATGGGCATAGGCGGTGCACTCGGCTGCCCAATCGCGGAAGCCCGAGCGGAAGCCGTGCACGGTCGCGTCAACCTTCATCCGGCGCATGAGCATCGCCATGGCCATGCCCGACAGCTTGTTACCCTTCGCGCCGGGGAAGAGCCATTCGCTCTCCAACGGCTGGAGGCTTTCAAGGATTGCCACCGCGCGGGTTGACAGGGGAACCCGATGCTCTTTCGCGGCCTTCATGCGGTCCGCTGGGACGGTCCAAATGGCCTTGGCCAGATCGACCTCGCTCCAGCGTGCGCCGATCACCTCGCCGGAGCGGGCAGCAGTGAGGATGGTAAATTCCAGCGCCAGCGCGGCGACCGCCTCGCGCGCGCGGAGTGCGCGAACAAATGCCGGAATTTCGTCGTAGGCGATGGCCTTGTGGTGGCCGCGCGACAGACGGGTGCGCGCGGGAAGGATTTGCGCAAGGTGGCCACGCCAACGCGCCGGGTTTTCGCCTTGGCGGTATCCGCGCGCCTTGGCGCTATCGAGGATGGTTTCAATCCGCCCGCGCACTCGGCTGGCAGTCTCGGCTTTGCCTTTCCAGATCGGCTCAAGGATTTTGAGCACGTGCGCTGTTTCCACGTCCGCGACGGCCAAGTCGCCGATCACCGGATAGACGTAGCTGGCAAGCGTATTTCCCCATTGCTGGCGATGCTTGGGATTGCGCCAGCTCTCCTCATTCGAGGCGATGTAGGTGGTCGCCACTTCCTTGAACGTAGTCCCGGCCACCTTGGACGCCTGAGCAGTGGCGAGTGCCTGAGCCGCTTCTCGCTCGCGTTCGGCTAGGGGATCGGTCCCGGCTTTAACCTTCTGCCGCAGCGCCGCCGCCTCGTCGCGGGCATCGGCAAGCGACATTGCGCCCGGCCCAGCCGCGCCAAGGCCAACGTCGCGCGTCCGGCCCGCCAGCATGAAACGATAGACCCACGAGCGCGCGCCGGTCGGCTTCACCAACAAATGCAGCCCACCACCGTCCGCATGGCGGCCAGGCTTGGCGTTCTTCACTGCCAGCGGGGTAAGCGCGTTGCTGAGCTTGCGAGGCATTTCGGCTCCCTGTCAGGAAATCAAACCTTGCGCCGCGCCACCGTTGCGCGTTTCGCCAGCCGTTCCCATAACCGCTCCCCGATAATAGCGCGGTTTTATGGGAACGCAAACGAACAGATATGAACGGCTGGCAGCGGTTATCGCCGAATATCACCGGTTTTGCGAGAATTGTTTGGACGGAATAGGCTGCATCCGGCCGATGGTTTGGCGGACTCCGTCTCCGCCATAACTGTTTCTGGATCTCTGAGCCGCGCTAACACCGTAGCGCGCAAAGCCAACTAGCGGTTCGGGCGCCCTCATTTCAGGCATAATCTTTGGCGCGCTCGCTGTAGGTGCGGGCCGGTTAAGTGCACCTGACCGAGGTTGCCTTGAAGGCTGCTAAACCGCCGGTGCAAGCAGTCGAGCGCAAACCGCTCCTTGGTGGGGTTCACTGATATGCGGGAATTTACAGGGAATGCGCGGAATCGATGTCTTCAACAGATGTCGGAAAGGCGTCGATATCCTCGGAAAGCCCCAAGTTCGCTCTGATGATTCCCTAGAATCGGAACAGGGAAATTTCTGGCACAAACAGCGAGCTTAGGATCGCCTTCAGGGATGTTGGCACCAAAAGAGTGATCTTTAGCTTGACCATCACCTCTTGGGCTGCGGCGGCAGGATCATCGCCACTGGCACCGGCCTGAACAACCGAGGTCCACCTGCGAGGCAACGCTCGACCCTGTTCAAAATCCCGGGCCACACGGCGCTATGCTTCTCATCACGTATTTACTTACACTTTGCCATTAATACCTGTCTGTTTGTTAGACGATTTTCATATAGACTTTCCACGTTTGTGCGGGTGGGCTCGAAAGAAAAGTTTATACTTTACAGGACGCCTGCCTAAGGCTAAGAGATCGCCGTCTCTTTAGAGCATTCAGCATTCGCCACCGGCGGCAGTTGGCAGCACGAAAAGGACAACTCAACACTGCCACGCGAAAGCGCGGCGGGGTGACGGTTGTTCGGCTTCGCCGCGCTTGCTGCCTGCCCTGCTGCTTCCTTCGCTGGCAACGCGAAGGAACAAGTCATGCGAAAGTCACCAGCTCGGACCGCCTCTTCTACCCGCCTCGCCAACCAGCTCGCGATGCTCGAGCACAAGCTCGGCCCGATCCACTACCAATCCCTGGAAAGCCTGATTCCTTACGCTGGCAACCCGCGGAAGCATCCCGAAAAGCAGATCGTCAAACTGATGGCTTCGCTCACCCAGTTCGGTTTCGCGATGCCTGCGCTGATTGACGAAGGCGGCGTTATTGTCGCCGGCGAAGCGGTAGTCGAAGCGGCGCGGCGGCTCGGTGTTGGCGAGGTTCCGGTGCTTGTCGCGGGCCACTGGTCCAAAGCGCAAGTTCGCGCCTATCGGTTGGCTGACAACCGCCTGGCCGAACTAGCCACCTGGGACGAGCAGCAACTGGCGATCGAGTTGGATGCGATCATAGCCATCGACGAAGCGCCCGTCGAAATCCTCGGCTGGGACACCGCCGAGATCGATCTGATCCTCGATGCGCCGGCCTATCAGGAGCACACGTGCGATCCCGCAGACGAGATTGTCGAGCCGCCCTCCATACCTGTTTCGAGTCTGGGTGACCTGTGGCTTATGGGACCGCATCGCTTGCTTTGCGGGTCGAGCCTCGACGGCCAAAACTGGGTTCGGCTGATGGACGGCCAGACCGGGGCGATGGTGTTCACCGACGCGCCGTTCAACCTTCCGGTCAACGGGCACGTTAGCGGCTTAGGAAGGGTTAAACACGCGGAGTTCGCGATGGCCTCGGGCGAAATGAGCGCGGGCGAGTTTACCGTCTTTTTGGCCACAAGTATTGGTCATATGGCGGGCGTGCTCAAGGACGGTGGCGTGCTCACGCTGGCGATGGATTGGCGTCACAGCCCCGAGATTCTGGCGGCGATGGAATCCAACAACCTAACCCTGCTCAACCTGTGTGTCTGGAACAAGACTAACGGCGGCATGGGCTCCTTATACCGCTCCAAACACGAACTGTTCTGGATCGCCAAGAAGGGCACTGCCAAGCACACCAACAACGTCGAGTTGGGCCGTTACGGCCGCTACCGCACTAACGTCTGGGACTACCCCGGAGTTAACACATTCGGGAAGAACCGCCTAGCGGAACTCGCGGAGCATCCGACCAAAAAGCCTGCAGCGCTTGCTGCGGATGCCATACGCGACGTCACGAACCCTAATGAGATCGTCATTGACGGCTTCATGGGGTCGGGCACCACCATCCTGGCTGCCCAACGAACCCGACGGGTCGGGTACGGTATCGAGATCGACCCGCGCTACATTGACGTTGCGATCCGCCGCTGGGAAAAAATGACCGGGCAAAAGGCGACGCTGGTCGACACTGGCGAGACCTTTGACGCGGTCGCCGAGCGCCGCAGATCGCCCAGCGTGGATGGCACTCTTCCGGGCGCTGGCGACGGCGCCTGACGAACCGGCCAGGCCCATCAAGGCCGCCATCTTTCTCGCCAAACCCTCTACCGTTTGGAATCGCCCAATGTCGACCGACCGCAATACCTCAACGCCAACTTTTGCTGCCGCCAGCGGGGCCCAAACCGACCCGCGCCCGATCCCCGGACCGCGGATCCGCCAGCGAGAACGACCAGCACCCACTTGCGAGCCTCCGGCAGTAGTAAAGCCGCCAAGCGAGGTTGGGATCCCGCTCGAGACGGGGACCGACTACGATGTCGGCTACAAGAAGCCCCCATTCGAGAGCCGGTTCAAACCCGGCCGGTCGGGCAACCCCAAGGGCCGCCCGCGGGGTGCCAAGGGGCTCAAGACCATGGTTCGCGAGACGCTCACCCAGAAGGTCGCGGTTCGCACCGCCGCGGGGGATAAACGGATGAGCCGGATGGAGGCGGTGCTTCACAAGACCGTCGAGCTGGCGATGAAGGGCAATCAACGCGCGCTCCAGCAGCTGTATGCGCTCTACGCAAGCGCGGTTCCCGACGCCCCCGCGCCAGCTTTGGCAACGATGTCCAACCAAGAGCTCACCGCTACCGATCTCGCCATCCTCGAAGAACTCAAAGCAAGCTTCGCCCCGACAGGGGAGCCAGACCAATGACAGTATGTGTGACCAGCGCGCTGGCCGCCGCTCGACGGCAAGACCTTTCGCTGTTCGTCATGAAGGTGTTCGAGACGCTCCATCCCGGTGCGCCCCCGCTCCGTCTTGCGTGGTATATTAAGGCGATGTGCTACGCGCTCGAGGGCGTCCTAACCGGCCGCACCCGGCGCTTGGTCATCACAGTTCCCCCGCGCCACCTCAAATCGATTTCAGCGTCGGTTGCGCTCGTCGCTTGGCTCTTGGGCCACGATCCAGGCCTTAAGATCATGGTCGCCAGCTATAGCCAGGACCTTGCTCGGCTTCATTCGAACCAGACCCGCACGATCCTGGAGGCGGCGTGGTACCAGGCGGACTTTCCCGGAACCCGGATTCGCGATGGAGGCAACCGGGCGCTTGAACTCGTGACCACCGCCGGCGGATCTCGCAAGGCGGTCTCGGTGGGGGAAGCGTCACGGGATTTGGTGCCGACATCATCATCGTCGACGACTGCATGAAGGCGGACGAGGCTCGCAGCCAGGCGACGCGCGAGGAGCTGCACGGCTGGTTTGACAATACCCTATTAACCCGGCTCGACGCCAAGGGCGCCGGGGTAATCCTCTCCATCCAGCAGCGGCTGCATGAGGACGATCTACCCGCGTACCTGCTCGAAAAGGGTTACCAACACCTCAACCTGCCGGCGATCGCCGAGAAGGAAGAGCAAGTGGCCATCGGAGCGGGCCGGTTTCACAAGCGCATGGTCGGAGACTTGCTGGACCCCCAGCGCGAGAGCTTGGCTGTGCTGGATCAACTACGCCGCGATTTGGGCTCCCCGGTATTCTCCGCCCAGTACCAGCAGGATCCGATCGCTCCAGAGGGCAACCTCATCCGTATGGAGTGGTTCGGGACCTACAGCACGGCACCCCAGCGGCATCGCTTTCTTAAAGTCGTGCAGAGCTGGGACACCGGCATGTCGGCCGCGCCGACCAGCGACTATTCGGTCTGCACCACCTGGGGGTTCGAGCTAGCAACCAAAAACTGGTACCTTCTGGAAGTATTCCGCCATCGGTTGGATTTTCCAGACCTGAAGCGCGCGGTAATCGAGCTGCAGCGCCGTTGGACTGCTGACCTAGTGCTAATCGAGAAGGCCGGCAGTGGATTTTGCCTTTGCCAGGAACTGGCGGCGACCGGTCCTTTCCGCCCAGTGATGATCCGTCCGTCCGCCAGCAAGGAAGAGCGATTCGCAGGCTGTTTGGCCGAAGTCGAAGCCGGTCAGTTTTTACTCCCTGCAGAAGCCCCGTGGCTCACAGACTTCCGCAATGAGCTCAAAGCCTTTCCTGCGGGCCGCTACGACGATCAGGTCGACAGCTTCAGCCAGTTCGTGCGGTTCCAACTCATCCACTGGAAGCGGATTCTCAAGGAACGCACAGCGAGCGGCAGGGTGAAGCGCGCGCTACGGCTGCGTACGCGCCCATGGTGAGATCGCCGCCCTGCGCCCCAGCGGTCGTGCCAGCCAAGGTTGATAGCCTGGGCCGGCCCTACGCAGCGCGGCCAATCAGCGTTCAGCCTAGTCGCTTTCGTGCGCAGTTCCGCGATGTTGTCGTTGCCATGGGACGTTGGAACAGGAAGGGACGTTTGCGCGCCTCTAAACTGGGGCTGTGGCACCGTAAGACAACCCTCTGGGTGTTGTGCGAGGCGCTCAGACAGCGACAGTGGCGTCCCCCGTGGGCACGGCCGCAAGCCCCCGTCATTACGCCCAGCAGGCATCGACGGGCAAATTGCGCGTATTTTGGCGATGCCTGCGGCGCCTGTAACACGCGGCCTCAGCCGAACACCCGTCTGAGCCAGGAACGCTCTCCCGGAACCGGGGGCGAGTGCCCAGCGATCTGGAATAGGTAATTTCCAAGAACGGCCGCTTGGTTCTTGGTGAGCAGGATCGTAGTGCGATCAATGTCGTCGGGTGACCCAATTTGCTTCACCGTCTGGAGATTCAGAACGAGCTTTTGCCCAAATTCCTGGTGAGTCCATCCGACTAGAACCCCATGGTTATTCATCGCGTTCTCCCCCCTCCGGTGGCCTGAGTTACGTGTAGATCACCTCTGTGCTTGCCCGCTTCACCCATGGAACAGTGGTCTGCTCCTTCACCATCACGTCGGGGTATGGGCGGCAGAGGATCGCGGCATCATCTGGCGCGCCGTCCAGCCAGTCTCGCCAATCCTGCGGCCGGAGGATTACGGGCATGCGATCATCCACATCGGCGACATTCATACAGGTTTCGATCATGATCATCGAATAGGCCGGACCCCACTCCGGCGTACCCTCCAGATACCCGCGACAGCGAACACGTCCCTGGTCAGGCAACCGGAACCAGGTCCGGGTCTTGGCGCCCTTCTCGCCTTCCGCCTCGGCAAATTCGGTTACCAGGAACAGGCAGCGACGATCCTGAAACGAGTAGCGCCACATGAAGCTGGCCAGCTTGTCGGCGCCCGTATTGTTGACCGGTCTGGGTTTGAGCGGTTGGCCGGTCTTGCCTTTGAGCACCAGCGGGAAGCCCCAGGTCATGGATCGCAGATCGCCACCGGCAACTACCAGGCCGGGATAGCCGGGGTAAACCTCGCCACCAGCGTTGCCGACTTGGCCGATCGCGGATTTGAAAAGTCTTGCCACTTCCCCGCGCGCCTTTGTCATACGGTATAGGTCGCAGGTGTGGACGACCCTTCACTTGCTGTGGCTCGAGCAGCGTTGCGACTCGATCGCTTGCGAGAACTCGGTCTTTGAGATCGCCTCGGATTTGGCCGAATAGGGCTGTCGCTAAATGTTTGAAAACCGGACCTGCGTGTTGGCTGTCATCCGCCGACGCATCCCAAATCCGATCATGCCGAAACCGAGCAACATCATCGCCCAAGTAGCTGGTTCCGGCACCGCCGCGAGGGATGACGATCTAAAGCGGGCGAACACGCTATTGTTGGCATTGGCATTCGCCGTGTTGAAGGCCGAACTGGCGCCGATCGAACCAACTGAGTCAGCAAGAGAATTGTAATTCACCGCTCCTGCTCCGGAGAAGCTTGCGTCGTCGAACACTTCATACGGAACGATTACAAAGCAAAAGCCGTCCGAATTTGCTGCGCAGCCAAATGTGCGACTGAAGTCAGAATCGAATTGGCCAAGATCGCTGTCGAGGAATACCTGATCGAGCAATGCTTGCGACGCGGCATTCGCAGCAGTTAGCGAAGTGAAAGTTATGTCCGAAAGCTCGTTGCAGCCGCCGAAAACACCTGCACACGTCCCTTCCGCAAAGGTCACGTCGTAAAGCGCCCCTCCGACGTCGACACCATTTGCCCCAGTAAGCTTCCCGCCCGACACTAGCTGCACGGCGGCTGCCGAGGGGGTCGAAAGTCCCAACACGGCCAACCCCATCAGTATCGCGATCGATCGAAGCGCCATGGCCAAGCCCCCTAGTCCTGCCGGATTAGCTTACAACAGACCAGATTAGCGCTGGCAAGCCTGCGATCTCACACGCGCACATGGGGTTCGGGTTCGTGTCCGCATGCCCGTGATTCTCAGACGGCAGGATTGGAGAGAGTGGCCGGACGTCTCGCCCGATGACGCCCGCGTGCTGTGCCGGCCCTATCCCGACTTGATGGTCAGGGTGCAAACTAGCGATCCTTGGGCTAAACCAGCCGCGACTTAGAGCGAGTGCGCGAAGGGCGACGCCTGCGATAGAAACTGCTCCGTCCCACCCCGATCGCTTCACAAGCCTGGGTGACGTTCAGGTCGCAAGCCAGCAGCGCGTTGTCGATGATTTCGGCCTTGATGTGCTCCCACTTTCGTAAATGCCCATCCGGTCCGATGACCACGACTTCGCGGATAGGTCGCGAAGAGACCATGGGTGCTTCTAAACTCATGAAGAGGGAGAGCTTTCTCGGACTGTGCCGGCCGAGGCAAGCCCGAAGTCTTGGCATGTTGCATTCTGGATCAATCATTTCAGCGTCGCCCAAACTGCCGCTATGATTGGCCAGAAGCATGGTAAGGTTCCACGAAGAGGATGCCGCCATTGGTCGAGGATGAAAACCGCCGCGCTCCGCGCGATAGCGTTTTCCTATTTGCGACTCTGCGCTTGGCTGGCGAGGATGCGGAATATCGTGTGAAGGTTCGGAACCTGTCCGAAACCGGCCTTCTGGCGGAGGGCGATGTGCCCGTACGGCCTGGTTCGTCCGTTGGTTTCGATCTGCGCAATATTGGTTGGGTGGAGGGCACAGTTGCGTGGGTTCTCGGCGATCGTTTCGGCGTTCAACTTGGTGAGACTATCGATCCGACGAAGGCCCGAAGTTGAGTTAAGGCGGCTTCGCCAAGCTGGGCATAGGAAACTCCCCACCCAGTTTGATCGGGTATAATTGGCGGCAGTCACGTTCGCTTCGGGGGGAGCAGAGGCGGTGCATACCCGCGATCCCAGCGTGCGGTGCAAGCTGGGGGCGACTATCGTGCACGCGCCGTTGCCGAACCCGATCGAGCGCAACTTTTTTTGAAAATCTCCACGGACATGGAGTTGCACGCCAATTGGATCGAAGAGCACGGAGCCGTGCCCCGCCCATCAGAAAGTGGGCGCGACTTATGCGACCTCCACAAAAAACCCCGATCTGATCAACCGGAAGCCGTCGAGACGGAACCCGTGCGTGGAACGAGAGTCTAGTATCTGTCCGACCTAACAGCATTTCGGCCGGGCTCCCCTGGTTGGGTCGCAATCGACCAGAGCTTGCGGGACCGGCTGTGGCCGCGAAACACTGCAGCCGGTCCCGCATTGTTCGTGGAGCGTCCGGCGGCGAGCGCAATCGATTGAACCGCCTCCCTGATCAGGTGCACGTTTCAGATGCCAGCAATGGCGGGCGGTTTCGGGGCACACCAGGCGCCGCCGGATGCGATCATAGTATGGCTTCCGGAGTGAGTTCGTCCGCGATGCGAAAGGCGCGGCCCGAACCACCCTCGGCAAATCATCGGCAAATCATCGGCGTCCCATCATTCACCGCAGCCGCCGTTTGACCCACTCACCTCCTGCCGTTCGCGTGCTGTCAGTTGGCAGGCGACTGACCTGTAAAGCTGAGGGAGTAAGTGTCATGAGCAAGCGCAGGATTCTTGTGTCAGCTGCGATCGGATTTGGTGCCATTGGTGTTGCTGCGCCGCTTCAGGCCGCAGAGTTGATCTTTATCGGGTCCGCCAATGCCACCGCCACGGTGAGTGCCAGTGCGGCCTGCACCCCCCTACCGTTTCGCGGCATCGTCATGCCTCAAAACAGTTCGGGCACTTCGAACCTGGGCAGCTTCACCTACAGCCACGACGCCTGCACTCAGGGGGCGACCGGGCCAGTTACAGGTACGTTTGCGCTCGATTTTGGAGGATCGCTGCTCAACGGTGCGTTCGATGGCTTATCAGTTGCGCGTGCGGGAGTGGCGGGACTCTTCGATCAGCAGTTCACTTACAACATCGCTGGCGGGACTGGAATCTTCGATGGAGCGAGTGGTTCATTCGTCAACATCGGAACAGTCGACGTACGGGGCGGTCCACCTTCGCGGCTCGCTCTGAACTTCAATGGATTGATCAATGCACCCGCGGTACCCGAACCAGCGAGTTGGGCAATGATGCTGATCGGTTTTGGGATCAGTGGAGCGGCAATGCGTCGGCGTGGGCAAAAGGTCGCAGTAACTTACGCCTGAACGCCGAAGCGCTTATCCATTCGAGCTAGCCCGTTCGGCTCTGACTTACTCTACACGCTCATCCAAATCGCGCGGCTCAACGACATCGATCCGCAAGCTTTGCTCGCCGATGTCCTCGCTCGTATCGCCGACCTTCCCGCCTCCCGGGGCCGCGGCCCTCACCGGATGGATGCATGAATTCCGAACCTGCTTTCTATCCACTCGGCCTGGCTAGCCTACGTGAAGAATATTCTTGGAACCCTGCGTTCGCCCTCGTCTCGAATGCGCGTCATGAGAATGAACGAGCGGGCAATTGCCAAGCCGCCGACTTGTGGGGTGCGCTGCAACGTGCTGTGGCAGCCGAACCGGGCCAGCCCGCGAATTACAGCATAATGCGATCTCGCCGTTGCACGTCTCTGTAGCAATGCTTGCCGAACTTGCGGCATCCACCGGCCAATTCCTGTAGCGGGACCAAGCGCTTTCCGTACGTTGCACCGCAAGTTAGTCCGAGATAGTCTGTCTGAGATGGACGGAATGCAATCAAGGATGGCTCGGGCGGCTCTTGGGTGGTCGACGAATCGATTGGCCAAGATGGCAGGCGTGAGCCGCTCGACGGTTTTCAACTTTGAAGCGGTTGGTACAAACAACGTTGTGATGCTTGAGCGGATCGAAAAGGCGTTTCTAGCGGCAGGAGTTGTGTGGCGCGACGAGGGCGACCTGATAGGGGTCATGATGCCCGCGGAGCTTGCGGGTAGAGCCTCGTCCGCGCCGAGGAAGCCGATCGCCCTGCTTTAACCGCATCGCTTGGAATTGACACGCCGGCTTCCGCTGGCTTCGCCTAAATGGCAGTTTGCGAAAGTGGGCATCGCCCGTCCTAAAGCGCCCAAAAATGCAGCGTAAGTGTCTCGGCAACGTTGAGCCCGGGCACCCTCAACCACACCGTTTTTTCCAGCTAGCTCAAGGCGGCGAAGAACCCAATTGTGGAGTCATTCGGGTGACCCATCAGAAAGGAAGATTGCGCAGTGCACATTTGCGGTTTTGAGCGCCTGGACTATCGGTCTATGTCATTTGATATAGGCTAAGGCTCTGAATTTTGACGAAAAGTCGAAAAATTCCGGTTGCAACATCGTTAGTTTAAATTTAGGACCTCCGTTAACGCGTCTTGTAGCGTTAGGGTGAGTGGGGGCGGACTGGTAAAAATAGGCTGATGGCCAGGGCCTCCCTGGTGATTGTCGCACTTTACCTATGATTAATTGGCATAATAGTTTGCCACTACGATCTATTCGCAACTCCAGCCGACCAGCGAAATGGAGTGATGGAACATGAAGCATTTTGTTATTGGGCTGGTTGCCACGCTTGCATTTAGCTCGGCTCCGGCGGTCTATGCGGCGTCGGTTGTCACATATAACTCTAATCCGACTGGCGGATTTCAGTATGGAGCTGGCAACGACTATACGCCGGCAAATGCAACCGTTCTGGTGAACGATAACAATGAGCTCGCGGTTCGCTTTCATCAGACCGGCGTATCGGCGCCAGCATCGACGAATGGTGTTTACGCGTTCGCACTCGGCACTAGCCCGATCAGCTACGACTTCAGCATCGGCAACGTTTTTTCCGACGGCGGCTTTGATACTTCGAACGCGAACATCCTACTTACCAGCCTGCTCACCGGTCAAGCTGTCAGCTATAATCCGTTTTTCCCCGGAAACGACAATTTCACCACCGCGACGGGCGATGTTCAGAACAGCGCGCGCTTGAATTTCGGTTTCCTATTCGGAAATAACTTCGACGCCAGCCAAAATAATACCTATCGTATCGATCTCTCTGCAGGCGGTAACACTATTACTAGCTTTGCGCAGATCGGCGAGGGTGCGGTCGCACCGGTTCCCGAGCCTGCGACCTGGGCCATGATGCTATTAGGCTTCGGCGTGATCGGCTTCGCGTTGCGTCGTCGTCGGCAGAGCAACGGTCTGCTCCAGCTAGCATAACATTTGTCTTCGAACTCGATTGGGGGCGCAGTCTGAAAGGTTGCGCCCTTTATCGTTTGAGCGGTGCCTGTGACGATTGCGAATGCCCGTTTCCGGGTCGTACTCGGCTGGGCCGGCATAAGGTTCGCTGGCTGCGTTCCATTTAGGATGGCGGTAACAACGTCGGGCGCCAGGTAGTGCGCCCGATCAGTCGCGAGTAGTGCCCCGTGCAGCGGGGAAAGCGCAACCCCACAGCGACGACGTCCGAGAGGCTGGCGGATGCTTTCTGCCTTCTGCCCGGAGCCTTCCCGTTTAGGGCATGGTTCGCTCGCGCCCCGAAAGTGGCTCAATCCTCAGTAAGAGCCAAGATCGCACGGTTAATGGTCACAACCTCATCAAAGTGGCCAGCTATCAGCTGGGCGCGGTGTTTGAGTTCCTCGCGCGATCTGCGTTCCTTCCCCTTCGCAGCGATGGTCGCGTCATCTTCAAACCGGGCGGTTAGCAGTGCAAACGGTCGCGATGACATCGGTTTCCTCCTCCTGGTCTCGCTTTTGATCATTGTTCACACTTGCAAGGCCACCTCGCCGCGATGTGGCCGCCAAGTCCACCTCCAGCTTTTTTGCCGGACGCGGATTTGTGCTCGGGTGTTCGACATTCGAGTGGACTGTGCTGGCGAAGCGAGCATTGGTTGCTCGTGCGAATGCAGCCGCTTGAGCGGCGCGTTACCCCCGACCGGCTGACCGGCGGGGGTGTGGTCGGTGGAAGCAGCACTGGTGCGGCTTCGAACACCGAAAGACACCCCATGATCCGCAAGACCACCAACGCCCCGAGCCGCGTCGCCACGCGCGGGCGGAAACCACGATCCCAAGCGCAGGCCAGAAAGGGCGCAGCGCCAGAGAACGCCAAGGGGCTGCAGCCGCCGCCCCGGAGCAAGAACACCTTGGTCATGGAGCTGCTTGGTCAACCCGGCGGCGTCAGCATCGATGAGCTGATGGCGGCCACGGGATGGCAGTCGCACAGCGTTCGCGCCGCGCTCACCACGCTGCGGCACAAGCGCCACGCGATCGTACGGACAACGCGCGATGGCATCTCGCGCTACGCGATCACCCCGGCGGACCCGGCGGTCAGTGAGACCATCACCGACACCACCACTGGCACTGGGAGCGCGCTGTCATGAGCAACCCCCAGCCATCCCGCGCCGCACCCTCGCCCAAGGTTCATGCCGGTAACCCGCGCCCGGGTAAACGGGGATCAACCCGCGTGGCAAAACACGATCAGGCAGCGCAGGTGCTGCCCACTCCGCAAGGTCGGCCAGGATCGGCCGCGCAACCCGAGCGCGTGCCATTGCGGGGATCGGCCATCTGGCCCGAGCTTGGTTCGCTTGGCCTCAGCGCAGCGGCAATCGCCGAGCGGGTGGGCAGTATCGGCGGTTCGGACGCCAACACCATCCTGTCGGGCTCGGCCGAGCGGATCTTGCGCCTCTGGCGCGAGAAGCGCGGCGAGGTGGCGCCCGAAGACCTGTCGGACAAGCTTGCGGTCATGCTCGGCAGCTGGACCGAGGCGTTCAACCGCCAGTGGTACGAGAAGCTGGTCGGGCATGCAGTCACCCGCGTCGGGGAACGCGTGCGCTGCCCGGTCCGACCCTGGCGCAGCGCCACGCTCGATGGGTACGTGATGGAGCAAGGTGCGATCTGGGAGGCCAAGCACACCAGTCCGTTCGGCAGTCCCGACGAAGTGCTGCAACGCTACATGCCCCAGCTCCAGCACACCATGGCCGTGGTGGGCTGCGAGACCGCGCTGCTCTCGGTGCTCTACGGCAACTCCAAGTGGGAGGTCTACGAGGTGGCCTCGGACTGGATGTACCAGGAAGATCTGCTCGAGGCCGAGATGCGGTTCTGGCATTGTGTCCGAAGCGGCGAGCCTCCGGTGATCAGCATTATCAGCTATGCCCCCAAACCGGTGGGGGTGCGCGAGGTATGCATGACCGGGCACAACGCCTGGGCGACGTTCGCCGCCGACTGGCTCGCGCACCGGGAGGCGGCAAAGACGCATGCCACGGCAACCTCGTCGCTGAAGGAACTGGTCGAGGCCGATGTCGCGCGCGCCTACGGCCACGGCATCGAGGCCAAACGCAGCAAGGCCGGCGCGATCACCATCAGGGAGGCCGCTCCGATCCGCGGGCAACGCTCATGAGCCTGCCCCGGGTCTACGGTGCGATCAGCGCCATCACCGCCGCCTTCGCCCATCACGGCCTGCCCAAAGAGCGGATCAACCGCGACGAGGGCTATGCCTATCGCGCCATCGACGAGGTGGTCGAGCGGCTCGCGCCGCTGCTGGCCGAGCACAATCTGTGTATCCTGCCCCGGGTGCTCGAGCGGACCCAGGGCGAGCGGACCGATCCCGAGGGACAAAACCTCATCCACGTGGTCCTGCGCGTCGCGTTCGACCTGGTCAGCGTCGAGGATGGCTCGTCGCACACCATCGAGGCGATCGGCGAGGCGCTCGACCATGGCGACAAGGCCAGCGCCAAGGCGATGACCTCGGCCTACAAGCACGCGGTACTCCATGCGTTCTGCATCCCCGCCAGCGGACGCGAGGACCCGGATCGCAGTTCGCCCTGCCCCAGCTCGTCGGGCCGCAGCTCGTCGGGCCGCGGCGGTATCGCAGCCCTCCCCGCGCCGGTCGAAGGCTGGGTCCAGTGGGCCGAGGACATCGCCGCGGTGGTCGAGAGCTGCGTCACCCCCGAGGCGATCGAGCGGCTGCTCGCCAGCAACCGCGCCCAGCTCTCCGCGCTGGCGCGCGAGCAGCCCACCGCCTACGCGCGGGTCGGGTGGGCCATTGCTTCGCGGCGCAAGGTGCTGGCGCAGCCGGTGGCGGCCAGCGTCACCCCGGAGGCCGCGGGTGTTCCCGCGGCGCATCCCGGGGCCAAAGCCAGTCGCCTGGCCAAGCCGGAGCGGGCGAAGCGGGCGAGCACCATCGCGGTCGCGGAAGGGCTCGCCGCGCATGGCTAGCGTGTCCCTCCCGCCCCGGCTCGTCCGCGAGCGCCGCACCAACCCCGCGCGGTCCTGTCCCGCGCACCGCGCCTGGGTGCGCAAGCATCGCTGCTCGGTACCCGGCTGCCTTGCCGGGCCCATCGAGTGCGCCCACGTCCGCACCGGGACCGACGGCGGGATTGCGCTCAAACCCTCCGATCGCTGGACCATCAGCCTGTGTCGCGCCCACCACGCCGAGCAGCACCAGATCGGTGAGCCAGCGTTTGAGATCCGCTACGGGCTCGATCTGGTTGCGCTGGCGGAGGTGTTTGCACGGCGTTCGCCGCATCGACGTGTGCTTACTATATAGATGGCACCGCCACCAACCAGTCCGGCCAACCCTGAGCAGCCGCACCGCGCCGCACTTACCGCTAGACGACCCTGGCTCACCGCCGCAGCTGATATTGCCGCGGGCTGTCGGATCTCGAACTTTACCATCTGCCTGCGGCCGCACCATCGCATGCGCCTTTTCTCCCAGAGCATCTGGTCGATAGCTCCGGCGATCGCGCTTAGGACCGGCGGGAGGCTGATCGGATTGCTGGCGTCAGCCTCGTATATTGCGCCAATAGTAACTGGTTAGAGAACGCGCTCCTCGGCAAAGCCACTTTCCCAGACTTTGTTGGTCAGATGCAGGGAGGCGATGAGGCCGCCAGCGCAGCTTCCCATGGTCGCAAGCCGGGCATCTTTCGTCGCGGCAAGCTCGAGTATCTAGCTCGCGATCGAAGCGATCTCTTCTGCCGGATCCGGTAAATCGCTCGAGTTATTTCCGATTCCGAATTAGCCGAAACTTGCGGCGATTGTTTTCGCAGGAATAGCCCGTCCCCAGTTCCAGGCTTGGCCAAACATGAGGCGATGAAGGTCGCGCAGGAGGCCCATGTTGAGCATGTCACCGCGGGCGGCAAGGCCCAACGCTCGCCGCCCGCGAAAAGGCTTCTTGGTCGAAAGCGGCGTATTGTGGTCCGCGTTGGAAGTGAGATCGAGGAACGCACGGCATTATCTCACTACCGCGTCAAGGCGCCCTCAGGATCGACGCGGCCTGCGGTGTCCTCTAGAATTGCCAATCGCACCTAATCGAGGGTATCTGTATGTTCCCGCCACTGCTTGGAGGTGATCATGGCTGGAGCTTTTGGTTTTGATGATGGCGCGAATGGGCTCTTCGTTGTCGTCAAAAAGGAACCGCTGACCGCTGGATGCCTGAGTGTCGAGGAGATCGATGCCGCCATCATCGGGTTGCAGACTGACCTCGACAGGGTCGGTGCTCAGATGAAACGGGCTGTCGGGGTCCGCAATCCTAGCGCCTTCTTCCCTCAACGGACCTAAGGAAAGTTCGCAGCGGTGCAATGTTTCGACTTATTATCTAAGGAGTGCACCCCGCGTTTACGCTAGCCTTTGCCGACCTTGTATTGGTCGGTCTTTCTGGTTTCCTAGCGGCCACATCGCCCAACCATCTAGATGGGATTATCGTTTCCGCGTCGCCAACGCCTAAACGGGCTTTTTAGCCATAATGCCGGCGCCTGCAATCGTAGCTCCCGCGGCAAGCTCAGTTCAGGACAAAATAGATTACCGAGCCAATCAGGGTCCAAAACAGCACAGTCAGTCGGAACGCCACCGAGAAGTTGAGTTCTGGGCCCAATCGGATAGCTCCCGCCCTGGGAGCAAAAACCATCTCGCGTGTCGCAGCTGTGGGTTCGCCTTGATGCCCGCGAGCGTCGGCTTTGAGGAGCGCTGCACTGATTGTGCCAGGCGAGATCTCCTCGTCCAGGCTGCAACCGAAATATCTGTGGTTCGCCCACACCACGCGTGCGATCACCGTGCCCGCGCCGGGTAACTCGATTCCGATCACTTCCCCTTGCGACAAGGCCTCGGTCTCGGCCTCGATCAGGAAGCCCATGGGGGAAATGTCACGCACTATAACCGGCAATTCGCCTTGGGATTGCGAACGGCTAATCGCCGAAAGAGTGAGAGACCTTCGACTGGCCGCCCTACGAGCCGGTCGCTCCGCGCCGCTTAAACCCTCACTCGCGCCGACTTGAAGAACTGCATTGAAATGCATCACCCAGCTCCTTGCGACCTGGGTATGACCTCTTCATCTTAAAGAAGAATATACCGCGCTGCGGGTTCGATGATGCGTAGGCGCTGTCCCACCGCCACATTGCGTGGCTGAAGCGCAGCGCCGAGTCTCCGCGCCCCGATCGGGCTGGAGTGCGCTGCTACTATGATAATCTCGGGTGATAATCCTGTGAGCAGGGGCGTGCAGCGGTTCGAGGTGTTCACGGGTGCGGGCAAGCGCCGTGACTGGCCGCCTGAGGTCAAGGCTTCGATTTTCGCGGAGTGCTATTCTGGCCGCGAGGGCGTCAGCGCCGTGGCACGTCGGCATGGGCTTGATCCTTCTCAGGTCTACGCATGGCGGCGAGATTTTCGGGAACGCCAGGTTGGTGGTGACGATCGCCGAAGTGCGCTCGTAGAGCCTCCTGACGAGGTGGAACAGCCGCCGGGCCTACGAGTGGGCGAACGGCGGATAGCCCAGCTCTTCGCAGTCGACGAAGTCGAGGCCGGAGAGCTGGGCCGCGAGCACGCCGGCCTTCCCGAGACGGAGGGCGTTCTGGACCTTGGTATTGTCTTGCGCGCGCGCGGTGCTCACGTATTCAAATGAGGCGGCTGGGCGCTTAGCTGCCACGAGTGAGTTAGCTCAAAAAGGCGAACGAGCCCAAGATTCTGGCGTTGCGCGAGCTGGCTGGCGCCTAGACCGCGCAGACGGCAATCTTTGGGAGCCGACATTCCTAGTCATTCTATCAAGCCGTCATCCACACGCGATTGATATCCCTGGCAATCGGCGACCAGCCACCGTCACCGCGGGGGAATAACCGGCAACGCGAAGTTCGTCCCTTGCCAGGATTTCGTTTCAATCTGGGACAAGATGGCAACCCAATGGCCAGCAACGCTATCTCTCTGTTAGTTAACCTTCCCTTTCGCTTTTTCGACAGGTATGGTGACTTCGAATCGGCCAAAGGGTCGAGAGTGGGCGCAATCTAGTTTTCCTCGGTTTTGTTGGAGTTTGGTCATGCGTAAATCTCTCGCGTTTTTGGGCGCAATGGCGTTACTTCCCGCTGGTGTAGCGAACGCCGCGACGATGATCAGCTTTACCCCCGGTGGTTCCAGCCCGCCCGCCGGTCAGGCAGTCGTGTACGATTTCGACTCAACAACTCCAGCCAGTTTGGTGCTGAGTTCATCTGTGCAGATTAAAAGTCCTCCCGGCGACAGCAATGGTGCTCCTCCGGCAAATTCTACGCCTGCCGGCACCAAATATCTCTCTGTCCTGGCTGGTGGTATGGCCACGATCAGTTTCCTCAATCCGGTCTCCGCATTCAGCTTCGATTGGGGATCAATCGACGATTACAACACGTTGACTCTGCTGACGAGTGATGGGCTGGAAACGGTAATTCCTGGCAGCGATTTCTTCACTCCCGCTAACGGGGATCAGGTTGACCCCGGAACGAATGGCCTTTTTCAGGCGTTCGGAACGGGAGACACGCTATTCAATGGGTTTAGACTCGAATCTTCGAAGAACTCGTTTGAAATTGACAACGTCGCGGTGCCTGTACCGGAACCTGCTGCATGGTTGATGATGCTGATCGGGTTTGCGGGCATTGGGACGGTGATGCGCCGTCGTGGCGGTTCTAGAGTAGCCCGGGTTCGGTTCAGTTCGTAGACAGTGAATTTCGATTAGCTCTTTTAGATGCGCGCCGAATCCGGCTTCGGCGCGCATTTGTTTCCTTGTATTGAGACCCGGTTTCAGCTGAAATGTGACCGGCTTTCGAGTCCTGGGCGGTTCAGAGCTGAAAGATTTCAGTGACTGAGGTGCTTTCCGCTTCTGGACCCCCAGCCGCTTTTGATGCAGGGTTCTGACCTGCACCTCGATCTTGGACAGCCTGGTCTCCCAGATCACCGGACGATCGACAATCTAGGATGGTCAGAGCATCGGCTCTGAGCCTGGCAATGAAAGTCTGGGTGTTTCCGTGTTCGTACGGTGGGCGCCCATGGAGAAGTGTACTTTTTTTACGCGCTCGCCCCTTCACCCGTATCATCTTGGTGAAGGTTGCGGTCTCGTTGACGAACTCTAGGCGATGGGGGCCACGTTGCATCAAAGGCAGTGGGTGCATCCGGCAGTCCGGCCGTGCCCGCCGCAAATCCTCGCATCAGTACTCCGATGCCAGCACAGTCTTTTCCAAGCTAAGACCGGCTGTGATCAGGTCCTTAAAAAGTGTAGCGTGATGCACCGTGGGGCTGGCTTCGGTCTTCAGCCAGACCGCCACCTCAGGCACGGAGTTGTCGTCCTCGGCCTCAGCCCAGGCAATCACCCGCGCCATGCGCAGTACCAGCTTGCCATTGCCGGGGGGACGTCCGTGTCGCGCCAGCGCCGCCCATCCCGTTCGTGGCGCCCGCTGTACCGGTTCGCTGCTCAACTCGCACCGAGCCGGAAGCGCCGCGGCGGTTCGCGCCAGGAAAGAGCAGAATACACGTGATCCGCGATCCGCTCGTGCAGATCACTCGAATGCCAATTGCCGGAGATCCACGTCAATGGAGGATGAATCGATCGTGTCCACCAATCAAAAGCACAGCAAAAGGCGACCGGCGCGGCACTCACCGTTAATTACCGGGTTTTCGTCTGTGAGGCACCCAGAGAGCGAGCTCCCGCCGGCCATAGCCACCAGCGCGTCTACCGAGCGGTGGCCAGCGCGCGGTCTATCACGGCAACCGCGGTTTGATATCGGTTCGCATCGAGCGCGCCGAACCGACGTTTGAACTCGCCCTCGGTAATCCCTTCCGGCCCTTGCAGCACCACTTGTGGCAAAAGCTGATCCGCAGTGGCAATTGAGAGCCACTTCGCTGTCGCGCTGGCGGACTGCGGTGCAATCGCGACCTTTGCTATCTGAACCCCCGCCCGGTCCGCTGCCAAATCGACAAAGGAGAAGCCAGACGGGTCGTTAGCCGCAAAGCTCGATTGCGGGGAGACGCTATCGGCAAGCTCTTTCCACTCGCCTACGGCACGCGCAAGCTGCGTTCCTTGGGCTGCTGAAATGGCGGCCGACAACGCCCAATGCTTTGGCAAGTCACCCCGGCCATAAAGCGTCACCGTGGGAGGATTGATGCGACAGCTATTTGTCTGGCTTGGTTCAACTCCAGCGAGGTAGCCCGCTTTCTCGTCGCCGACCAACATAGCCAAGGCGACTAGGGTAGCTGCATTGCGACTGGGAGAAGGCGGAACATTGCTGGAAGCGAAGGCTCGTCGGACCTGAGCTGCAAAGTCGCGCTCGGGCTTTGCACGCTGCTGGGCCGTAAGCTCGCAATACAGCTCGACCACAGATTTGGAGTCGATTGCGTTGCCGTACAGGCCAGCTAGTCGATCGACTAACCCCGTCTTGCTCGGGAGTTTTAGGGTCGCGCTCACGACATTCTTATCGACGACGACGGCCCGCAAGATCTCGTCGAGCGGGGCAAGGTCAGTACCGCTTAATGTCAGCACCCAGCGGGCCAGTTCAAAGGGATACCGACCTAGGCTGGCGGGCAGAGTAATAACGCCCGCTGACAGCTGAGGTGATGGAAATCCTGTGCTTTCGCCCGCAAAAGTGGCCCGCAAGTTGAGCCAACGTCCAGCCACTAGGGGGCGACTAGTTTGAACTTCGAATTGGCCATGCCGTGCCGTCATTTTCAATCGCCAGGGATGCAGTCCGTGGCTGACCAGCGCGCTGATACCGGCCATCTCGGTGTCGGACAGCCTGACCGGAATGCCCTCAGCGAGACCAGAGCTTCTACCGCGTAGTTGCCAAAGCGCGGACCGAGCAGCGCCAGCCTCTTCGGCAGTAGGGGCACTCCTCGATTCTACCCAAGGCCTCTCACTAGTCATGGCAAACCAAAGGGCGACGAGCGCAGAAATGAAGTAGAAGGTACGCCGAAAAGCCCAGTACCGCCAAAGTCGCAGAAGCCGGAGCCGCAGGTTGTTGAGCGCGTCCGAGCTCTTCCCGGTGCCGTCAGGCGTCACGAGCATCGGGGATGTCACAGCGTCATTCCCGCCCTCTCAGCGCTCGCCGATCATTCCTGAGTGCGCAATCGAATTCGTGTAATGCGGTGGGGGAGAGCTCAGTCGAACTTCGGCCGTCCCGGCCTGGTCGAAAACCTTCCGAGCACACCTTAGCTTGCCGTGACAACGAGAGCGGCCATTGCCAAGCTGCCTCCACCCTCGGCTGGTTTCACGGCCTCAATCGAACTCGCCAGCGCCTGCTCGCGCGCGCGCTGCGGGTGCAGCGTGAGTTCGTTGGCAAGGGGACTTCCCTTGAACCAGCGAATTTTGCATCAAGCGACACGGGCCTACTTTCGAATTGTGGTTCGGTAAGTCCCAGACTGTAATCGGGAGCAAGACAAGTCGCCATACCAGCAACGGATATGTTCCTCAGGCCGGGTACGGACCTGCTTGGGAACTTGAGTTTGTTAAGTCTCAAAGGTGTGCAGTGCGGGCTGGCTGACGAGCAGGTCGATGTTTCCGTTTGATCGTGGCCGTTCCCCTCACTCCCTAACGCAGTCCAACAGCTTGATAGTTGGGGGTCCTGTCCCGGGGCGTGGTGTAGCTGGTGATGCACGAACCGCACATGTGAGACCGGAGGCGACGGATGCCTCACCGCAGTTGATACGGTGTTCTTATTATGTTCCAAGAACGCTATGACCCGAGTCGACCCCGAGAGTCTGGCGACCCACCTTGAGGTCGCCCTCGCCTGCAGCCCGCCCGCCGCCATTGCAGCGCTCACTCACGCCGACCGCTATCATCGGACAAAGGCCATCCGCTGGCTCGCTCTTTATCTCGCCGAGCGGCTCGACTCCTTCGAGTTAACCGCGGGATGGGACCTGGCCGGTGCCCACCCCACCCTGTTCGAGTAGCCGCCGCGCTCGAGGCGTTGGCTGGCTTCACCTTCGTCCTGGGTTTGGGCGATGGTTCGCTGGGGTAAAAACGCCGGAAGTGGGAAGCCTGGTTACGCGCCGCTCTGGACCGCGGCTGAATTGTTCTGCCTTTTGCCTTTGCTCACAAAGTAAATGCGACGCGGCGCCGCACCTTGCCGCGACTCCGCATTGCGCCGCCAATAAAGCCAAAGCCAATCAGCATCATCGCCCAGGTCGCCGGTTCCGGGACCGCCGCACTTACGGTGATCGCACCCAGCTTGAAGCCGTCGTCTCGCGAATCCGGGTTTTGCCTCGCGGCCCCAATCATCTACACGTTGCCGACAAGACCCGCCGAATTGAGCATGGTGTCGTAGGGTGCCGAGTTGTGCCCCGAGACCGTGTAGTCGTTGTTCTGGAGCGCACCGCCGATCTGGAGCGCGCCGAAAAGGGGGCTGTTGATCGGCACAGTAGCCGGCGTCGGCGAGACAAACGCGTTGGCCACCGTCGCGTAGCTGACCGTCGCGTCGTTGTCGTCAATGGTACTACTCACATCGAACTGGGTCAGCCGGGCGGACGAGATGTTCACCAGCTGATTGAACACCAGCAGAATGAAATCATCAGGGCCGACGTTATCCACAGTGTGGCTGTTGTTGCTTGCGCCGGTGCCGTCGCTATTGCTGGTGACGCCCAGACCGGACGAATAATAGCCGAGATAAGCCTGCTCAAGAACATCATTATTCCATGTCCAGGCCGATGCCTGAACGCTGATGCCACCGCTCGAGAACGCGCGGACGTTGCCGTTAGTGCCGTCCAGCGCCGAACTCCCGCCCGTGAAGAGGACGGTTGCTGCAAGCGCTGGAGAGGTGGCGATCATGCCGAGTGCCACCGCGCAAAGAGTGGTGAATGGTCTGCTCATCGGGTGCCCCCCAAGATAAAACGTCGATCGGTGCAGGCGCTCCAAACTTGGACGATGCGGTGGGATCGGCTCGTCGAAAACTAACACGAACCTAACGCGCGACGCGACTCAATCGTGTGTCTCAAAACGAGACGAGGCTGGTGCGTGGAACAAATCAATAAGGGATTTTGAGGAACGCGCTAAAGCGTGGCGAGTCCACATGGATCCAACGACGCGTTGGAGCTGTGACAGCCCTATCCCGATCTGTTGGTCGAGGAGAAGACCTCTGCCCATGGGCGAGACGATCGACTAGCCAGACCGGGGCTCGGGCTCTACTTCGCCGCGGCTCCCGACAGTTTCCTGATAATCTCGAGCAACACAGCGTCCTGACCATGATCGAGCCTGGCGGCGTGACTGAATTGTCGATCGGCCGTTCGCGCGGCGGCTGAACGACCACGAAAGAAAGCAAAACGCGATCCCGAATACGGCTGATCACCGCTCCGCCGCCAGCATAGGGAATTTGAAGCGCCCACTTCTGCGGAAACTTCAGTGCCCATTGACAACCGCGCTGCTCGACCGGCTCGCTCACCGCTGCGACATCGTCGAGACTGGCAACGAGAGCTAGCGGTTCAAAATCCGCAACGCCACCTGAACCCCTTCCTCCGGACCCCCATGCCCCGGGTTGACCCGGAGGGCCCACAGGCACCTCCCAAGACGCGGCCGCCAGCGCTCCTGACGGCGCTCGCTCTGCCCGCGGGTCCCTCCACGGACTACCGGGGCAACCCGAAAACGCTTTTCACCAATGGGGTCAATGTTGGGCGCCGATCGAGGGTCGCGATCCAGCGCCGGTTGACAGAGGTTGGCCGTTCCTTAGTTTTGGCCGCTCTTATGATCAGCGCCGACGAAGATTTGCAGGCGTTCAAGACGCCTTGCGGTTCGCCGGATCTAAAATGTCTCGACATTGGCAGCGGTAAGGGCAACTTCTAGTGCGGACGCTGTTCATAAACTTGGATTGGGATTTCCTTGGCTAGAATCACTTACGGACGGCGCCGCGTGCTCGTCACCGGCGGTGCCGGCTTTCTCGGCTCGCACCTGATCGACCGGCTGCTGGCCCGCGGTGACGAGGTGCTGTGCGTCGATAACCTGTTCACCGGCGACAAGAGCAACATCGATCACCTGGCGGCCAATCCCCGGTTCGAGTTCATGCGCCACGACGTGTGCTTCCCGCTGTACGTCGAGGTCGACCAGATCTTCAATCTCGCCTGCCCGGCCTCGCCGATCCATTACCAGCACGATCCCGTGCAGACGACCAAGACCAGCGTGATCGGCGCGATCAACATGCTCGGCCTCGCGAAGCGCTTGCGCGTGCCGATCCTCCAGGCCTCGACCAGCGAAGTCTACGGCGATCCGCACATTCACCCGCAGGTCGAAAGCTATTGGGGCAACGTCAACCCGATCGGGATCCGCAGTTGCTACGACGAAGGTAAGCGCTGCGCCGAGACGCTGTTCTTCGACTACTATCGCCAGCATGCGCTCGACATCAAGGTGGTGCGGATCTTCAACACCTATGGGCCGCGGATGCACGCCGCCGACGGGCGGGTGGTGTCCAACTTCATCGTCCAGGCGCTACAAGGGCACGACATCACGATCTTCGGCGATGGTTCGCAGACCCGCTCGTTCTGCTACGTCGACGACCTGATCGAGGGCTTCCTCCGGTTCATGGAGGCCGGACCCGACGTGCACGGTCCGATCAACCTGGGCAATCCCAATGAGTTCACGATCCGCGAGCTCGCCGAAGCCATTATCGCTCAGACCGGCTCGCGCTCGCGGCTGGTTACGATGCCGCTGCCCGCCGACGATCCGACCCAGCGCAAGCCCGACACGACCATCGCCCAGGCCGAGCTTGCCGGATGGGAACCGACGGTGGAACTCGAGGAAGGACTGCGGCGGACGATCGCCTATTTTCGCTCGGCACTAAAAATTGCATGATCACGGCGGCAAGGCCCGTGCGGTTGCCTCTGGGTGTGCAGACTCGACCGCTAATCTTACTGACACCCAAACGACCCGCCCGGCAAAGCCGGCTCGGGCCAAACGCGCAACGGCGCTGGGCGCAGAACAAGGAGTGATCGAGCATGGCTAGGATGTACCTCCCTCCCCGGCTCGTCCGCGAGCGACGCGTCAATCCCACCCGCTCGTGCCCCGCGCACCGGGCCTGGGTGCGGCGGCATCGTTGTTCTGTCGCGGGTCGTATTGCTGGGCCGATCGCGTGCGCCCAAGGCGCTCCGCCTGCTGGCATCGGCGCTGTATCGAGCGAACATCCGGGGATTCACGGAGTAAAATGACCAGAAGTGACTGGCGACCGAAAATAAGCGAACGGCAAATTGTAAGGAAATCTGCTTATTTGGCGGCAGATTTGATGCGGCGTGCTTTTACGCAGTAAGGCGCCATCACCCGTTTGTATCAATATTTAATCACGCGCGAGAATTTGCAGCCGTACCTCTCCGCGCGTTCGAAATGAGATAATCGGCACATCGACATCTTGATCTGCATGGCAGCAGCGAAGCGATATGCATCGTCCTTTCGAACGACCGGAAATACCCGTTGCCATTTGTGGAAGGGACCGCGACAGCTTCGCTGTTTACCCTGCGCAATGAGCACAATGAAGGAACGGCGTACTGCCGGAGTAAGCGTCCGGTGATCCCCACCTTGCAGTTGCCGTGACGAGCAAGCCACAGGTGTAGCACTGTGGCAGGCACTGGTGCGGCACTATGGCTACGCGCATCATCGATGTTGTGGACGCGGCCCCGGCTGGTCCGCGCCGGCGGTTCAGCGAGGACGACAAGGCGCGGATCGTGTCGGAGGCGATGATGCCCGGCACGTCGGTGGCCGAGGTCGGCCGCCGGTATGGGGTGTGTGGGTCGCTGATCTACCGCTGGCGCAGGACGCTGGTGGGGTCGAGCCTGGTGCGGGCGGAGCGATCACTGTTGCCGCCCAGCGGGTTCGTGCCTGTGGAAGTCGCCGGGCCGGTTGCGGCTGCTCCAGAAGCACTGTCCGCGGGCGCGATCGAGGTGATTGCGGCGAGCGGCCATCGCGTGCGGTTCGCTCCGCCGATCGACGCGCGCGTGCTCAAGGCCGTGCTTGCCGGGTTGACGTGATCGGCCCGCCGGCTGGGGTCCGGGTCTATCTCGCGGCCGGCGTCACCGATATGCGCAAGGGCTTCGACGGCCTCGCGGCACTGGTCCAGCATCGGCTGAAGCGCGATCCGTTCGGCGGCGCGGTCTATGCGTTCCGTGGCAAGCGCGGCGATCTGGTCAAGCTGCTATGGTGGGACGGACAGGGTCTGTGCCTGTTCGCCAAGCGTCTCGAGCGCGGCCGCTTCACTTGGCCTGCGACCGCCGAGGGTGTTGCCGTGCTGAGCGCGGCGCAGTTGTCGATGCTGCTCGAAGGGGTCGAGTGGCGGCACCCGATCCGCACCGCGCAACCCTCGCTGGCGTGGTAGTAGAACGGCGGTTTTGCGTGCTTTTTGCGTGCCGTGGCGGGCCGTATCTGGTATAAGTGGCCATGTTGCTCGACGCCGATCTTCTCCCCGACGATATCGACGTCCTGAAGGCGATGCTGGTCGCCGCGCAGGCCGAGCTCGGCCAGCGCGACCTGCTCATCGAGCGGCTCCAGATGCAGCTCGCCAAGCTTCGACGGATGCAGTTCGGCGCGTCGTCGGAGCGGCTTGCGCGCCAGGCCGATCAGCTCGAGCTGGGCCTCGAAGAAGTCGAGGCCGATGTTGCTGCGGTGACCGCACCGGCGCTGGCCAGGATGCGTGAGGCCGCCAAGCCCTTCCGCCAACCGTTGCCCGATCATCTTCCGCGCGAAGAGGTGCTGCACGAGCCCGCCTGCGCTTGTCCCGATTGCGGCGGCGCGCTGCGCAAGATCGGGTCCGACGTCACCGAGCAGCTCGACTATGTTCCGGCGAGCTTCCGCGTCATCCGTCACGTCCGTCCGCGCTTCAGCTGCCGGACCTGCGAGCGCATCGTCCAGGCGCCCTTGCCATCGATGCCGATCGAGCGCGGCCGGCCCGGCGCCGGGCTGCTCGCGCATGTTCTGGTCAGCAAGTATGCCGACCACCTTCCGCTCTACCGGCAGTCGGGGATCTACGCGCGCCAAGGAGTCGAGTTGGCCCGTTCGACGCTGGCCGACTGGGTCGGGCGATCGGCGACGCTGCTTGACCCCTTGGTCGACGCGCTCGAGCGCCATGTCATGGGCGGCGGCACCCTGCATGCCGACGACACCCCGGTTCCGGTGCTCGCTCCAGGCACCGGCCGCACCAGGACCGGGCGGCTGTGGACCTACGTCCGCGACGAGCGGGGATGGGGCGGCGAAGCGCCGCCCGCGGTGGTGTTCCGCTATGCGCCCGACCGCCGCGGCGACCGGCCAGCCGGGCACTTGCGCGCGTTCACCGGCGACCTCCACGCCGATGGCTATGCCGGGTTCGACCGGCTCTACGGTACGAAGATCGCCGAGGTCGCCTGCTGGGCGCACGTCAGGCGCAAGTTCTTCGACGTCCACGCCGCCACCGGCTCGGCCACCGCGCGCGAGGCGCTCGACCACATCGCCGGACTCTACGCGATCGAAGACGAGGTTCGCGGCCGACCACCCGATGCGCGACGATGCGAACGGCAGGCTCGAGCCAGCCCACTGCTGTCCGCGTTGCGAAGCTGGCTCGATGCGACGCTGCCCAGGCTGTCGCGGCGCTCCGACCTTGCGGTCGCCATCCGCTACGCCCTCGCGCGCTGGTCGGCACTGGTCCGCTACATCGACGATGGTCGCCTCGAGATCGACAACAACGCCGCCGAGCGCGCGCTGCGCGGTATCGCCATCGGTCGCAAGAACTGGCTGTTCGCGGGTTCCGACCAGGGCGGGCATCGCGCCGCCGCCATTTTCAGCCTCATCGAGACCGCCAAGCTCAACAAGCTCGATCCGCAAGCGTGGCTCGCCGACACCATCGCCCGCATCGCCGATCACCCAGCGCGCCACATCGATGAACTGCTGCCCTGGAACTACCGGTCAGCCTGAAAACCCGCTCACCGGACGCTTACCTGCCGGAGACCGATGGGGGACCGCAATTGCGGGCGGGAGAGATCGACCCGAGAGCCCTTTCATCAATATCGGCGATGGCCACGGCTCCGAGACGATCAACCGACTCCAAAAGGCAGAAGCAACCTACCGACTATTGCAGTATCGATCGTTTCCGAAGCCGGAGCAAGATGCTACGACACAGTGCACAACCGCACCCTGGAGTAACTCAAACACACTGGTCTCCGCCAAACTCCGACGGATCAGAATCCTCATTCCGCCGGATACAAGCCGGGACCAGTTTCGCTCTAAGTTGGCTCAGGCTGGCGGAGTTCCAGGAAGTGTGTCAGGCACCAATCAACTGCTTGCCGTTGCCGAGGTCGCCGCCCGAGCACGACAGTCCTTTGTTGATGCAGTTGTCCATCCAAATTTTCTTGGCTCCGGCTACCCAGCTTTCGATGTAGTCCGCGTGGAGTGTCTCACCGGGTTGGGCGCCAGGCAACATATCGTCGCTCGACAACCTTACGCTGCTAGTACCATCCGCTCGGATCATGGCGGCGGTCACCGTCCACATCGCCTTGTTCTCTTCCTGCGGAATGTAGAAAGGATGGCTAGCGGGACAGTGGGCATTTCCATCCCCCCGGGAATAGTCTGCATACGCCACGTGGCTGCGGTGATCGGGCGTGTCGAGATACTTCCCGTCCCAGCAATTGGGAGCGATAGTGTTCGCTACCAGGGTATCGCCCGCCTTGCAGCCGCTGGCGAAAACTTGATTCAGGTTTGCGTGATGCAGGTTGTCGCCGCCCGAGCAATACCAACTCGCGCCATCCACCTTCGCTGTGGGGCTGTTCATGTTCCAGCCGAAGACATAGCGGATCTGGTTGGGCAGCGATACGCAGGTGCCAACGAATTTTGCACTGTTGGGATCGCAGTAAGCGGAAGATGCGGCGCCTCGCTTGTAGTAAACCGAAATGAAATTAGGCTGCATCACGTTTCCAAGATCATCGATAAGCGCTGGCATCCAATAGGAGGAGCGGTTCAGACTATAGGCCGTCTTGTTGCAGTTCGTTGTCGCGCTGGCGGCGAGGCTCGCCGGGGTCGTGGCGGCGCTAAAGTCCGTATTGCCCCACGCTTTGTGCAGATGGCTCTTACCCGGCTGATTGGGATAGACCAGCGGATCGTCCTGGGCGACCTTACCATCTCCCCCGCAGGTGAATCGGAATGCGCCTTCCGACCGGTCACTCGTGTAAAGTCCGGGAATTTCGCCGGTCCCCCACGCAGCCTGTAGGCCGTTGGCAATATCGAAGGACGCCAGAAGATCGGGTGCACCATCGAGCGTTGGCGACAGCACATAGCCGGCTGCCCCGACCGTCACCGCTAAGGAGGTCGATGTCGCCGTCGGTGAGGGTGACGGAGTTGGCGATGGAGCTGCGACGAGCTTCACCTTGCGCGCCAGTTCTCCTTGGTCAGCGCTTGAAAGCAAGTCTCCCGACCCGCCCCCGCAGCTTGCGCAGAAAAGTAACAAAGCGGCAATCGACATGTTGCGGCTATAGGTCATATCAGTCCGGCCCCCAAGCGAGTGGACTTAATTTGAGGTGAATTGCCTAAGGACGAGTAAAACCGGTTGCCTAATTTTCTGTTAACCGAACTGCGCGCTCGCAATCATTCCGTTGGCAGCACGACAAGACGAACCCGCAAATCATCAATTGACCATGATGTAAAAGGGGCCGACGTTCGTTTGAGTGCGTTACCCGAGGCACCACTGCGACTTGCGCAAGGCCACAGCCCCGTACCAACTGGCGCGACCTGAGAAACTTACATTGACCCGACCCGTCTGTTTTTGTTGCGGGGCGGATAGCGGTGGGTTTTTGAGCGACAAGTCGCGCGGCCCGGATTTTTGGATTAAACGAGATTGGCCGTGGCTTGGTTGCGGCCAAGCGACGCAGTATCCACTCAAGTGAGTGCAGGTCCGATCAATTGCCTCGACAGGTGCTGGGGCTTGATCCGGGATCTGCGACAGGGAGGTCCGCAGGCGGAACTCACGGCAAACTCTCATTAGTTCGAGTTGATCTGCGCAATCGCAGCAGGACTCGTCGCACCGCTCCATGCCCAACAAGGGTTCTCAGCGCGTTCCCGAGCTCTGGTTCGCGAGTACGGCTATGATGCCGACCGGCTCCGCCCCTCGCTGCGTCCAGCCGAAAGCATGCTCGTCTTGCTCGGCCGATCGAGCCGCAAGCGAACGGTCCGAGTCGACCGCGATCGCTTCGAGGGCCGTCATCTGATCGGAAATTCCATCTGCCGCCGGAAGGACGTCCGTGGCGTCGCAATCAGCTACGACAAGCGCGCCGTCAACTGCCTCTGAGGTTCCGCGGTCGCGACCATGCTCGCATTCCTGCCCAGAAAGGGTCCTGAACTTAAGATGGTAGTCTGGCGAGCTTCGCCCGTTCCAGCCTTACAGATTCGATCTGCTGCTCGATTTTGCGCAGTTCTTTTGCCCGATCGGTTCGTCCACCCTGCCGACTGAGAATCATATCGCGCCTAAGTGTGAGATCATCGAATCTGTCGATCAGTTGCTTGTCCTGTTGCGCACGCTCGGAGGCGGGCGTTGCGTGTTTCGCCTCGGCCATTCGCTTGCGCGTGAGTGCTGTCTCAAATGCGATCGTGCGGTCAATTGCCTCACCGATGGTCTTCGGTTCAATATCCTGGGCGAACGCAGGTCGTCCGCAGTAATTTTTCGATCCCGGCCAATGAAACGCAGCATAGGTAATCAGCGCTGTGCCCTCACCGGGCGAGAGCCCCTCCTTGAGTTTTTCCAAGACCGCTGGTTGACCTAGATCGAGCCCCGCGAGCTTCACATCGCGCGGCGGAGTGCCGCAAGCTGCCAGGAGGCACATTCCCGCCAGGGCCAGGTAAGCTTTCGCGATCAAATTTCCGCTCCTTTGCGCAGGACATAGCGCAGGTTTGGTTAACCTCCTCCCAACAGCACCGTCTGATTCGACCGGTTGGCGTCCCAAGGGGGATACATCGGCATGCGCCGGGCGATGAGGAGAATTGACAAGCGTTGCAACCGCATGAAATTCGAGTTCGTCCGGGGCCTCCTTGGGAACGTGCTTATACGGTGCTTATATCCGCCCCTCGCCTGGCAGGCTGAATTGACGTCGTCGTTCGTAATCGCCAATGGTGCGCACCTGATGATCGTACACGCGTGCGTCCTGATATCGCTAGGTCGAGAAGCGGTGGTGTAATTGACCTAGGGAATCGCTGTCTGCGAAACATATCAAGGGTCCGGGAAGATCGAGGGGAAATCTCGCGACGATACCATCGCTGGGGCGAAATCTATGTCAGAAGACTAGGCGTGCTCTGAACAAGGACCGGAAGTGAATTCTCCTAAATCGGCGATAGCTGGGATGGGCCAAGTGGGCCACCCGTGAGGTGAGTCAAGAGTGTTGTAGACAACGCACTCCTCTGGCTAGTCAGGCATTTGAACTGATAACGAGCGCGCATAGGTTATGCTGTTTAACTCACTCGATTTTTTGGTTTTCCTTGCGATCGTTTACGCGTTTTACCGCGTGTTGCCGTTTCGCGGGCAGAATTGGCTACTGCTTGTAGCGGGCTATGTTTTCTATGGCTGGTGGGACTGGCGCTTCCTTTTCCTACTCATATTTTCCACCACGATCGATTTCTGGTCCGGACTCGTGCTCGATCGCGGACGACTTACAAGGCACCAGGTCATCGTGCCTGGGCTGTTTCTGACCGGTGCGGCGTTGTTGCTGCTCGGCTGCAACATGTCAGAACTGCTGGGTCGGCTCCGCGGAGACGGAACCGAAGCGCCTCTGCTGACGCCAATGATGCAGTACGTGCTAATCGGCATACCAGTGTTTCTGGCCGGGCTCACGTTGGCATATCGCGTGCTGGCGACGCTGCCCGAGGAGCGCCGGCGCAAAACTTGCGTCGGCATCAGCGTGACCCTGCAGCTCGTCGTCCTGGGTTTCTTCAAGTACTTCAACTTCTTTATCGACAGCCTCGTTGCCTCGTTAAACGCGGCCGGATTCGCGGCCCAGGCAAGCCACTTCAGCATCGTGCTCCCAGTTGGGATCTCGTTCTACACCTTCCAGTCGATGAGTTACGCGATCGACATATACCGCCGCGAGTTGAAGCCCACCGACCGCTTCTTCGATTTCGCGGTGTTCGTGGGCTTTTTCCCTCAGCTCGTCGCCGGCCCCATCGAACGCGCGCGCAACCTGCTGCCGCAGATGAGCCAGCCTCGCCAAATAACCGGAGATCAGATCCGGCGCGGTTGCTTCCTGATAATGTTCGGCATGTTCAAGAAGGTTGCGATAGCCGACGGCATGGCGATGGTCGCCGATCAAGCCTATGCGGTTCCGGATGCGACCTGGGGAACCGTAGTGGCCGGAACGCTGGCCTTCGCTGTCCAAATCTACTGCGATTTTTCGGGTTACTCGGATATCGCGCGCGGTGTAGCCAAGCTCTTCGGCATCGAGCTGATGTACAATTTCAATCAGCCCTATTTCGCGGGCTCCCCGCGCGACTTCTGGCAACGCTGGCATATCAGCCTGTCGACCTGGCTCAGCGATTATCTCTACAAGCCACTCGGCGGTAACCGCGGAAGCCTGGCCTTCACCTGCCGCAACCTCATGCTGACGATGCTACTCGGCGGGCTTTGGCATGGTGCGGCGTGGAACTATGTGCTGTGGGGCCTGTATCATGGGACGGCACTGAGCGTTCACCGGGTTATCGTCAACGGGCGCGGTCCGGCGCGCGACCGCCCGGCGTTGGCCATCCTCAAGATCACCGGTTTCGGGATCATCACGCTGTACGGCTGGCTGCTCTTTCGCGCGCGCTCGTTCGATCAGGTTGTCAATTACACGGCTACCCTGTTCAGCGGGCGTGGAGGGCTTGAAATCGATGCCGGTCGGCCCGCTATCTCGGCAGTCGCCGGCCTGTTGCTACTGATCACTTGGGAGATCGCCCAGTATCGAAGCGGGGGTGACGCGCGCTTCTATCGCCAGATCCACCCTACGATCGTGGGTTTGGCCATCGCATTTATGCTGTTTCTTACATTGATGGGAACGAGCAATGAGCCCGCCCAGTTCATCTATTTCCAGTTTTGACGAAAGAGCTGCCCGCCGCCGGGGTTGGGTGACCATTGCCTGGGTTGCGCTATGGCTCGCCATTCTCGATGTGGGTGTAAACGTCGCCTTCGCCTATCCCAACGACCCCAAGAATCTTCATCCAAGCAAGCTGGCGCTCTATTTCGATTATGGGCGCTCGATGGAGGGGCGCCTGCGGCGCATCACGCGCTCCCATCGAGAGTTTACTGCACCGATAACGCTTGCGGGCTGGTACGATCCGCTGGTGGCGGTTGAACGGCCGGCCAAGCCCGGCGCGACCGAGGTGACGATTTACGGAATGTCCCATGCGGTCAGATTGGCCGACGCGCTACAGGCCACTCCGACCAAGTTCCAAGCGCGTTCGGTTGGAGCCCCGGGGGCAACCACGAACTGGTCCTATGGCGCGTTCCTGCGCGACCCGGATCGCCGGCACAGCAAGGTGGCGGTGCTGGCGATCATGTCCTCGACGTTACCGATGATCCTCTCGCCTAGTCCAATGGATTGGAATACCAGCTTTGCGATGCCCTATACAGCGGACCGGTTTATCG
Organism: Novosphingobium sp. Gsoil 351; assembly: GCF_009707465.1. Taxonomy (NCBI): domain Bacteria; kingdom Pseudomonadati; phylum Pseudomonadota; class Alphaproteobacteria; order Sphingomonadales; family Sphingomonadaceae; genus Novosphingobium; species Novosphingobium sp. Gsoil 351. The sequence goes on along the minus strand of NZ_CP046120.1, from coordinate 3,680,804 downwards.
AAACCGCCGGAGGCCTGCGCCAAATAAAGCCGCCGTACGAGAGTTTTCCCGAATATGTGAGCACCTTCAACGATCCTCCGGCGTGGACGCAAGCCCTCGAACAGTTCGCCCGGACCGATCCCTTCTACGATTCCTTCCTGTTTCGTGCGAGTTGGCTCGACAATTCCACGCTTGTTCGACTGATCCGGCGCGCATGGGCGCAGCGGCGCGACCGCGAATGGCGCAACCGTGCGCTCACGGCGCAGAGCCATGATCGCAAAAGCGAACCGGTCCGAATTGCCAACGCCATTGTCATCGATTTCGCTCGAAGGGCGAGAGCCGAAGGGATCGTGCCCGTAATCTACATCATCGACAGCTTCGGCTACGGCGACCAGCTTACGCGCGCGCTGTGCAGCACCCTGGCCCGCGAGCAGATTCCTTACGTGTCGACCAGTCAACACATCGACCCGAAGACCCCGACAAATTACCTGCCGGATGGTCATTTCACAGACGCCAATGATCGCAAGCTCGCCGCTACGCTTGCCCAGGTCATGGACCGAGAACTGGCCAAGACGGCGATTGGGCGTTGAACCCTCTGAAAAACCGGGTCGAGCGCCAAGGCTTCGGATTGCCCAACCCTTGGGCCGACGCAGGGCATGTACGTGCTCGACCGGGCAGATCGCCGCAGCCAGCATCTCTCCTGAGGATGGTGCGCCGCCCCTGATTGAGCATGATTTGTGCAACATCTCACGGCGAATCGGCAGGGTTCAGACCAAGCAGTGACGCTTGCGTGCAACCATTCGTTACCGTACCGGCATCTCGCCAAACGCGCGGAGTTGAAGGACGAAATGAGCTTGCTCAAACTGCCAGCTTTCACGCTGCTTTCGGGTATCGGCTGGTGTATCGATTTCGTGATCTTCAATTACCTAGTCGCGCTCGACCATACCTATTTCGCGTCAAATCTGGTCAGCGCGGCGGTGGCCGTGTCGTTCGTTCTGATCACGGCGCGACACTGGATCTTCCGCAACCACGTCGAAAGCCTGCACGGAGTCGTTGTAAAATACGTGCTTTGGAATGTGGTGTCCGTCACGGCGGCATCGTTCTTCGTTCAGATTACCGCCAGCGGCCTGGAGCAGATCGATCTCAGCGGCATCGCCTCTGCGACCGGACATGTCACAGGCATGACTCCGAATAGAGTAACGATCGTGTCCAACCTGTCCAAACTACTCGTTACTCCCATTACAATGTATGCCAACTTTCTGGCCGTCGGCTACATCGTCGAACGTCGATTTAGCTTTTACTAGACCAGTCACCTATAAAGTCGGGATCATGTCTGACCGTTTCCTAATTTTCGTGCCCGCCTACAATTGTGAGAACCAGGTGCCGCGCGTGATTGCCGACTTGGCGTGCCTGACGGACGAGCCGGGCAAGTTCGCCATCGCGCTCATCGAAAACCGATCGACCGACAGCACCCTCAGGCGTGCCGAGGCCTCGCTCGACGCCTGCCCATTGCCGGACAAATTACTCATCCAGAACGACGAAAATTACAACCTTGGCGGGTCGCACAAGGTAGCGTTCGATTTCGCTCGCGCGGAAGGATATGAGTATGTCATCGTGCTTCACGGCGACGACCAGGGATCGATCCGCGACATCCTGCCGCTTCTGCGCAAAGGTGGGCACCGGAATCTTGACGCCTTGCTCGGTGCCCGGTTCATGAAGGGATCGACGCTTCAAGGGTATTCGATGTTGAGGACGTGGGCCAATGTCACCTTCAACCTGATCTTCTCGGCCGTTGCCGGCAAGCGCTTTTACGATCTCGGTTCCGGATTGAATCTGTTCCGGCGATCGATCTTCGACAACGGTTTTCACCTGAAATTCGCCGACAACCTGACCTTCAATTATTATTTGGTGTTCGGGCTCGCCGATACGGGCAAGCGCCTCGCCTTCTTCCCGATCAACTGGCGCGAAGACGATCAGATCTCGAACGCAAAGCTGTTCACCCAGGGCATCACGATGCTAAAGATGCTTGGACAGCGCATCCGATCGAAGCAGGCTTTCCTGCGCGCCGAACATCGTATCACGCCGCGGAGCAGTTACCCGGCTACGGTCGTTCGGCGCTGGTCGCCATCGGAAGATCCCGCTTGACCCAGGCCAATCGTTTTCCCTTTGCGATCGTATCCGGGATCACGTTCCTGGTTATGGCCATCTGGCTCTTCAGGGCGCCGCAGGCCTTCTCGGCTCGTCAGGTTCCGCACGCCCAAGCGGCGTTCGTCAGTATCGGCTGCGTCGGGCTTTATCTGGTTTCGCATCTGCTGCGCGCCATCCGGCTGGCCGTGATCGGGGTGTACATTCACAAAACAAGTTTCCGCACCCTCGCGTTGCTCAACCTGTCCGTCGCGCCATGGTCGATGATCGCACCGTTCAAACTGGACGAATTTATCCGGCTGAACGAATTGCGCACGGTCAACGGTTCGCTTCCGAAGGCGCTGATCACAATCGTCATCGACCGATCGATGGACGGCCCGATGTTCCTGGCCTTTGCAGTCGTACTTGTACTCGGCGGGATGCCCGGCATCGCGCTTTTCGTCGGCATCTTCGGGATTGGGATGATCGCGGTAACGATCGGCTTTTTCGCCGCGTCGAGGGTTCTTCATTTCATTCAGAGTTACATCTTTTTGCACCACTACAAGCCTCGCGCGCTTCAGTCGCTGCAGATCGTGCATCAGTTGCGTCAGCTGGCCAGTTTGGGCCGCGAAACGATCAAGAGCACCGCGCCAATCCTGGTGGTCTGCACGATAGGCATTTGGCTCTTTGAAATTGGAGCCGTGGCGCTGATGCTCTCGGTCTTCAGTCCTGCTCACGGCAGCCTGTCCGCTTCATTGGCGGAGACGCTGGTCCGCGCCAACTCCGGCTGGCGCACGCTTCTGTTGCTCGATCAACTGGGTGTTCCGTCCGCGCTCACCACTCGGCTGTTTTTTGCCGGCCTGCTAATTGTTTGGCCTTTAACGATCTGGTTCTATTGCAGACGTCGCATGCTGGAGGTTTCCAACGCAGATTTCCTTGGCCGCCATTGGGGGCCAACGGTGACAAGGGCCTGATGTGCGCATTGTAGTGGTCTACGACGAGACGGTTCCAGTACCTCGCGCGATCTCCCGGATCATCGGTGCGCAGCGGTTCGGCGATATCGTCCGGCGAAGGCAGCGCTTGGCCGATGCTGTCCGGACAATGGTCGAAGCCAACACCGTTGGTGAATATGTACGGCTGATCGATGAGGAGCAGGTACCGGAATTGCTGGAATACCTTCAGAAACTTCCTAGCGAAGCCAAGGTTTTCCGCCTCCCTTCCTCGATCGTGCCGCTTGCCACCGATATCTTCGCCGCCCTGATCGCCAAATTGCCGTACGCCCTGAGCGAGGTCATCTATGGCGAGGCCAACGCCAGTGATGCGCCGACACTGTTGTCGCGCGACAACGCTGTGGCATTGCTTGGTGAGCGGGACGCCGCCGGGCGCCGGCGGTTCATTCAGGGTCTCGAAACACAGTCCGTGCGGGTCGGTAATCAAGCCCGGTTCGCGGACATATCCCAGATCTCGACATTCCTGACATTTATGTCGGGCGGAACGGAGGCCCGGCATTTCAACAGCACCAGCCAGTCTGGCGGTGTCTTCCGCAAGCGTTCGCGGGATAAAGCGAAGATGCGGGGAGAATATTCGTTCTTCCACATTGCGGACGAAGGGATGAAGCGCTTCCTGCAACCAACGTTCGATTTCATCGATGAAGACGACAATGCGTCCTATGCCATGGAGCAACTGTCCGTGCCCGACGCAGCCATGCAGATCGTACATGACACGTTCGACGAGGCGACGTTCGATCGGTTTACCGACTGCTTTTTTGCGTTCCTCGCTTCGCGGGGGAGAGACGCGGTCGGCGCGGCAGAGGTCAGGCTGGTCGGTCAGCGGGACATCATCGACAAGTTGGACATGCGCATCGCACAATTGCGGGAAACGCCGGTTGGTGCTCACCTCGATCGATGGCTCGAGATTTCAGGGCCGCACGGCAGCCTCGATGTCTTGGTCGATCGGTGCGGCTCGTCTTTGCGCGAAGGGTTCGCCCGCTCGCAACTGGACTACCTAGCTCTGAGCCACGGCGATCCGTGCTTCTCCAACATCCTGTATAATTCAGAGATCAATCTGTTTCGGCTGATCGACCCGCGCGGGTCCGAAAGCCGCGAGGGAGCCTTCATGCATCCGTTCTACGATGTCGCCAAGTTCAGCCATTCCGCGTTGGGCGGTTACGACTTCGTCAATAGTGGCCTTGCCGAATGTAAACTCAACGGCAGAATGCAGTTATCTCTGGCGATGGAACGGGGCGGTCCACCAAACTGGATGAAAGAAGCTTTTCGTTCGAAGCTGGACGCGCATGGCTGGGATGTTGGCCTGACGCGCGCGATCGAGGCATCGCTATTTTTGTCGATGTTGCCCCTGCATGGGGATTCCCCCGAGAAGCTGCCCGCCTTCTGCCTGATCGCCGGCGATATTCTCGCGGAATTGGAAGATTCGGTGTGATTGAAAAGACGAAAGCTATGGTGATCGACATCGACGGCACGCTGTGCCCGATAAAGGGCTCGGCGGACTCCTATTCCGACCTGCCGGTCGAGCCTAGGATGCGTCAACGTCTTGTGGAACTAAAGCAGGAGGGTTGGCGCATCATACTCTCGTCGGCGCGAGGGATGCGTACCTACGACGGCAATTGTGGTGAGATACTCGCAAACGTACTGCCCACACTGATCACATGGCTCAAAAAACATGAAGTGCCGTTTGACGAGCTGTGGATGGGTAAGACCTGGCCAGGTCAGCAGGGCTTCTATGTCGATGACCGCACCGTTCGACCGCGGGAATTCGTCGAACACACACTAGAGGAACTGGATGCGATCTGCGCGCGGGATCGCATCGCATGAGCAGCGCACGCGGCACGGTCGCGATCACCATGGCCGGAATGGGCAGCCGCTTCGCCAAGGCCGGCTATGCGCAGCCCAAGTATGAGATCGAGGTGCTTGGCCGCCCGCTATTCGATTGGTCGATGGGCGCACTGGCCGCATTTCAACGCGAAGGCTGGCAGTTCCACTTCGCGACCCGCAAGGAAACGTCCGCGCTCGATTTTCTTTCACGGCGCTGCGATGCGCTCTCGATCGCCATGGGCCCAATTCTCGAGCTGGACGGGTTGACGGACGGTCAAGCCACGACTGCCCTTCTGCTCGCGGAAGGGGCGAATGCCGCCCTCCCCTTCCTGGTTTTCAACATCGACACCTACGTTCGGCCCGACGCGATGTGCCCAGACCAGGTTCCGCCAGGCGCTTCAGGCTGGGTGCCGTGTTTTCCCGGCCCCGGGGAAAGTTGGTCGTTCGCCCGGATCGACCAGCATGGACGAGCTCTGGAGCTCCGCGAGAAGCAGCGAATTTCCCCTCATGCGACGGTCGGGCTTTACTGGTTCGCCTCCGCGGCCTCCTACATTTCGCTATATCGCGATTTTTTCGGATCGGGCGGTGAGGAGATGGGTGAGCGATACATCGCGCCGATGTACAACCATCTGATCCGCGCGGGCAAACACGTCCATGTATCGCTGCTCAATTCCGAAGACGTCGGCATGCTGGGTACGCCTGAACAAGTCGCGGCATTTGTTAGGAATGCTTCTGGAACAATCGGCTAAAGGCCTGAGGGTGATAGTGACGCTTTGCCTGTTTGCGGCCATCGCTCTTGTTGCGGTGGCGTTTGTCGCCTCGCGCGAGATCATCGGCTATTCGCCGCTGAGGATCAGTTGGGGATTCCACGCATTCGCCATCCTGTTGATCCTCGTTGCGCTGTCCACGCGCGGCATCTGGTATGATGCAGATCATTATCTGGTGGATATATGGACGACGCAGGACGCCCTCCACAAGGCGGCGCAGGGGGTTCGGTCCAGCGTGGATTATTTCAACCCGATCGGTCCTGTTCTGGATTGGATGTTGGCGCTGACACTACTGTTCCAGCCGCCGTCTTCCGCTTCACTGGTGCTGGCCAATGTGGTGATAGCCACCTTGTCGCTAATGTTGACGATTGTTCTCCTGCGCCAAAGAGCAAGCCCGATAACCGTGGCCATCGTAGGCCTCATCGCGGTCACGACCGCATTGTCCCCGCGCGATATCGATTCGCTGGTTGCCCTGCAGCAGAGCAGCATGCTCGCGCCATACAACCGGTGGGGTTGGGCGCTGCTCCTTCCGGTTGCGATGCGCGCGGCGCTTCCTGGCGTCCGCGTGGACGTGACCGAGTCGATTCTGACCGGGTTCACGATCGCTGTGCTTGTACTTCTCAAAATCACCTATGCCTTTGCGGCCATTGGCATCTTTGCCGTCGTGCTCGCCCTGTACCCGTTCCGCTGGCGAGAGATCGGCGTGGTGACCCTCGCAACTATCCTGAGCATTCCGGTGCTTGACTGGGTGAGTGCCGGGCAGGTTCGCGCCTATTTCGGCGATCTCGCCTTATCGGCGCAGATGCCTTCGAACGGGGTCCGCTTTGGCAAGTTCCTGACCGAATTGCCTACGTTCATCGCTTTCTCGACCGGCTGTCTCCTGCTGATGAGTGCTGCCAGCCGGCACCGCGCGGACCGGTCCGAGCGCCGCTGGTGGGCAAATTGGCGGGTGTTTATCGTGGTCCTTGCCGTTGGCGGAAGCGGATTGGTGGTCCTGATGCAGAACCACTACACCACCGAAGCGGTCACACTGTTGCTGATGCCGTTGATCATCGCGGAGCGCGAAGGCATGCTGGCGGATGTCGCAGGCTGCAGGTTCGGGATGAGGACATGCAATGCCGAATGGCTTGGCGCAATCATGCTCGTCACGCTCGCGTTGCCTGCAATCGATGGGGGTTTCATCCTCGCTCAGAAGGTGCAGATGCACCGCAAGTTGTATCTCGCCGCGCCGTTGGCCGGAACCGAATTCGGCAACCTCGTAGTCGACGAGACCTATCAACCCGACCCTCGCAGTGAATGCCTCGACAAGACGTGTCGCGATATTCGGCGAATGCTTTCCGGCCGTGAACTGATCTGGCATAATTGCCCCGCCTATCGCTTTGCCGCCGTGTTGGCGTTCGATTTCTCGAATCCGTTCCCGGCGCTGCTAGGCTCGCCGTCGCCCAGACATGCACCGATATGGCTAAACACTGACCGTTCATTTTCCCGCGCTATCCATGTTCCTGGACAGAAACTCTTCTCCGATGTCGGTTGCGTGATTATCGCGAAGAATGAAGGAACCGCCGCAGTTCTGAGCGATATCTATCGAGACGACCTGAGACGATCGTTCCGGTTGGTCTCCGAGAACGAGGAATGGTATCTGTGGGCTCGGCCAAGCGACCCACGAGGCGATGCGCAGGGATTGCGCTGAGCGTCATCACCTTGAACTTGAATTCGCCGTTTCGCCCGCAATTCAGACAGGCTTGAGGTAAAGATAGCGAGATAATGCAGCCATGAAATGGATTGTTCTTGCGGCCCTGATCGCCGCGGTGCCGGCCCTCATGGAGTGGCTGCGGTCGAATCCCAGTCAGGCGCCGTGGCTGAGCGGATTGCTTGGCGTGTTGATCTTCGTCTACTCCCCGTACAACCTCTCCGTAGCACCATACCCTTGGCCGATGTGGCCCGGGTATGTGAAGGGGGTCAAGATCACCGTACTAGATGTAGTTGCGTTGGCCATCGTTTTAAACAATTGGCATAATACATGCAAAAATCCGTTTATATGGCCGATGATATTTTACCTTATTGCAGTAATAATCGCCATGTCTCAATCCCCAGTTCCCCAGGCATCCTCTTTTTATGTATGGCAACTATTGCGCTTTTACGTCGTTTTCCGAGCAGTTGCGATTGTTGCGCAGGACGATAGGCATTGTAGCGCAATCGTCGCAGGCTTGATTCTCGGCGTAGCCTTTCAGGCGCTCGAAGCCGGCTGGGCGAGGGCCCACGGAGCGGCGCAATCGGGAGGAACGCTGGGCCACCAGAACCTCCTGGGCATGCTGACCAACATGGTGCTCATGCCTTCGATCGCAATGGCGCTGGCAGGAATCCGGGTGAGATGGGCGACGTTCGGTGTGTTGGTCTGCGTCATTGCGCTGATCTTCACGGCGTCGCGCGCGTCGCTCAGCCTTGGCGCTGTCGGCGCGGGATTGACGGTTGTGCTCTCGCTGTTGCGCAAGCCCACCAGTCGGAAGACAGGGATGGCCGTGTTAGCGGTTCTAGCATTGGCGCTAAGCGCCCCATTGGCCATGAGTTCTTTGTCAAACAGATTCAAAGGATCCGACGTAAGCTTCTCGTTCGATAGTGACGATGTGAGACTCCGAATGAATCAGGCAGCTGGAATGATGATAAATGACTTTCCACTGGGAGTGGGATCAAACTATTTCGTTGTTGCAGCCAATAGCGGCAATTATTGGAAGCGCGCAGGAGTGCCGGTAACGAAGGGTAACATGGGCGCAAACGTCCACAATAGTTATCTTTTGGTCGAAGCGGAGACCGGAGTTATTGGATTAGTTACAATGCTCATTCTGCTTTCGTGCGCTATAGCCTACCCATTGTATATATCTTTTACAAATAGGAAAAATGTTCGTGGCGATATTCTGTCAGGTCTCAGTATCGCGTTTGTTACATTTGTGATTCACAACCGTGTCGAATGGGGGTTTGTGTCCGAAAACGTGCAATACATGCTGGCCGTGATACTCGGCCTTATCGCCGGCCTTTCGAGAAGCATCAAAGTCGCCGCGAGCACAGCGAGATCAGTGCGTCAAAAGGCTCTGCCCGATGCTGTGCGAGGCGAAGCCGGATCGCGTATCGACGATAGTGGACGATCCTCCAGTCCCGCCCCCAGGATCGTTACGTACCCGACCGTGGCAGCAACATTTCCGTTACCGCGTTGGCCACGCTGATCCCCTCATCCCAGCCGAGCGACGATCTTGCTCGCGTATTGGCATAGCGCAGCGGGCGCCAGCGGGCCTGGATCCGCGGCGGGTCCAATAATTCCGGAAGCTGTGCCCGACCGTTGAAGAAAGTCTTGCTTGTCAACCACGCCGCGCCTCCGAGCAGCCTGAGCAAGGCATAGGGAACCGGAACCGGCCAGCCCAGCGGTGCCCCCCCCTGCCGCCCGCGCCGATGAAAGCCCCAATGCGTTGGCGGATTAGAGCCCACAATGTTGACGATGGATTCATCGTCGAACGGCGCGCTCAAAGCTGCCACGATTGCCCGCGCGCAATCATCGACGTGTATTAACCGCATTCTGGACAGCGGCGCGAAGATCAGGTCGAAAGGCCCAACGCGCAGCGCCCGGCCGAAATCCCAGTCCTTGCCTGGTCCGTAGATTGCCCCAGGGCGGATGACCACAAGGGGAATCACCTTTGCACGGCAATGTGCGCGCACCATCTCCTCCTGCATCAGCTTGGTCTGCGTGTAGGTGTCGCGCCGCAACGGCCGACGTTCGAGCGGCGTGCGTTCGTCCAGTGGACCCATCAGGGGAGGCGCGCCGAAGTCGTAAACGGAAAAACTGGAAATGTGGACGAACCGAGCAAGCGTGTCCGGAAGGGCGGTGAGCAGATTCTCGGTCGCGAGTACGGTTCCGCCAAGCTGCGTAGCAAGGTCGCCCGAAGCTGCCGCGGCGCAGTGAATGACGCTCTCGGCGCGCGCCAGGTGATCGCGCCAGTCGCCGTCTTGGCGTAGATCGCCTGGTACGGGGATTATCCCGGCAATGTCGTCGGCATAACTCAACGGCGATGTCGGCCGGTGCATGGACAGAACTTCGTGTCCCTCGTTTGCAGCCGCCTTGGCAATTGCGCTGCCGAGGAAGCCGCCGGCACCGGTCACGAAAACTCTCATGCCGGTTTCCCCAATGCGACGATCTGATCGGTCAGCCGGGCGGTGGCAAGCATTTCAGCGGGCGTGATCGGCGGCACACGGTCTTCACGAATTGCGGCATAGACCGCGGCCAGCATGCGCGGCAGGCCGTGCATGGTGCCGTGCCGACCGATCTTGTTCCGCAGGTTGGTGAGGCCTGCGCCCGCAAGGCTGAAGCCCGCCAGCATTTGGCCCAAGGGATAACGCTTGCCGACACTGGGTGCGCCTTCAAACCGTAGGAACGGGTTGTATAGATCGGTTTCCACGCTCGCATCACTACCGCGCACGATCACGCGAAAGGCACTCGGCTCGACATCGGTCGCTACGCGCAGCCGCCCGCGTACTTTTCCGCAACGTAACAGCACGTCGCAAAAGTCGAACTGGGCGCGCAGGTTACCACTTCGGTTGCTGTATTCGCCCACCACGGTGTCGGCGGATCCGACGCCCGTTAACGCCTGGAGCAGATAGACGAGGTGAGGCAGAAAATCCTGTACCGCACCACCCGGTAGCACAACACCCGGTCCGGCCAAGTTTCGATCGCCCATCGGTCCGCCGAGAAAATCGAGTGTCAGCAAAATCTCGCACTCGCGCACTTCACCCAACCGACCGCTGCCGATCAGCCCCAAGAGTTTCAGCACTGGATCGTTGAACAGCAAGTTCCGGCTCTCGACCAGCACCCGCCCTGCAACTTGAGCTGCGGCGAGCAGTTCTTCGGTTTCGGCGGCGGACCCGGTCATCGGCTTCTCGCAGACGACATGCGAGCCTGCCGCGAGCGCGAGGCGCACTAGCGAGTCGTGCGTTTGCGGCGGCGAGAGTATGTGCACGAGTTCGGGGCGTTCGGCGGCGAGCATACTCTGGGCATCGGTGTACAGCGCTACATCGATCTCGAAGTGGGCCGCGGCGGCGGCCGCCATGGCATGCGAGCGATCGCACAAGGCCACAGGAAGTGCCGCTCCCGAACCGACGATGAACGGTAGATGTTCGTAAGCGATCGCGCCGCATCCGATCACCGCGGCCCGCAAGGGGCGAAGGGCGCCCTGGCTCATGCCATGTCCCCCCGGAGGAGGTGAGCAACCGTCTCCCCACAGCGATTGATATCGTGTTGCTGCTCGACCCGCGTTCGCGCCGCGCGCGCGAGCCGCAAGCGCAGGGGCCCGTCGTCGAGCAGCCTTTCGATGGCCTTGGCCATGCCTGCGCTGTCACTTGGCGCTACGGTCAGCGCGGTACTTCCGTCTCGCGCCAGTTCGGGAATTCCGGCGACCCAGGTGGTCACGACCGGGACGCCCACGGCCATCGCTTCCATGATCGAGATCGGGAGACCCTCGCTGAACGACGGCATGCTGAAGACATCGCTCGCACCAAGCTCGTGCCGCACCTCGTCAGGCGCAAGTTCACCGGTGAGACTGATCGAATGGCCCACGCCGAGTGCTGCGATTTGCGCTTCGAGTGCGCCACGGGCCTGCCCTTCCCCGATGATTCTCAAGTCTAGGTCCTTTCTCCGCTTCAACAGCGCGGCAACCGCTTCGATGAGGACCGCGAAGCCCTTCTCGGGTGAGAGCCGGCCAAGCGCGACGATGCGCCGCCGGGAGCCAAGCGTGGGAGGGTCGCGATAGGCGAACGTGCTCAGGTCAATGCCGCAACGCACGACATGGAAACGCGGCCACAACCCGGGATCGGTTGTGAGGCACAGTTGCGAACGAGTGAAATCGCTGATGCAAAAAACCGCAGCGGCATCGGCCGCCTTAAGATCGAGCCGGGTTTCAGCGGCATCAAAGAAATCGTGGAAGCCATGGATGGTAAAGCTGAATTTCGCATCATCTCGACCAGAGGCGCGCGCAATCGCGGTTGCTAGCCACACGATCGTTGCTGGCGCAAGGCCGAAGTGCGCATGCAGTCGCTCGATGCCCTCACGTTCAGCGCATCGAGCGACCAGCGCCGCTTGCGCCAGATGAGAGAGTCGCCGCACAATCCGCGCAGGATGTCCGCCGCCGCTCGAGACTGCCAATCTCCACACCCGCGCCATGCGCAAGGGATGGCGCATCGATTGCAAAGCCAGCGCGCCCAGCCCGGCGCCCAGCGACCGTTTGAGATAAACGGTTCGCGCTACCTCCGCCTCGGCGCCGGGGCGGCAGGTCTCGGATACTTCCGGTGCGTTCATGGCGAAGATGTAAAGCGGCTGCCCCGCGCGCTCCACCGCCTCGATCTCGCCCGCAATGAAGGTTTGAGCGAGCTTGGGATAGTGCGTGAGTACATAGCCCACCGGGCTGCGAACAGCGCTTGCTCTGCTCCCAGCGCCGTTCACTTGTACATCACCGTGCCCCCCACCCTTCCGCGAAGCCTGCGGACAGCGAACCACGCGATGCCGATCAGTTCGGCGTATTTGCCGACGATCGATAGAAAGCTTGCGAACGGGCCTTTTCGCACCGCGAGGCGTAAGAACTGAAGCGCGGTAAGGCCGGGCCAAAGCAGAATCAGTGCCGGCTTAACCAGCACCGCGAGCGCCATGCCGATCAGCGGCAGCGACCCTGCCCAGATCAAGGCGCGCCAAATCTCCCTTCGATAAAGGCCCTCGCCTTCCCCATGCCGGGTCAAGCTCCATGCCTGACCATACCCCATGCCGCTACGGATAGCCCGCATCCACCACTGCGAAAAGCGCTTCATCGCCGCATCGTGAATCGTCATCGGAGCATCGATGCGCATGATCAACCAGCCCTTGCGGCGCAGCCGCGCGCACAGTTCCGGCTCCTCGCCAGCCAAAATGCGAGGATCGAAGCCGCCAGCCTCCCGGTAGGCGCTACACCGAAACAGCGCGTCCCCCCCCGCAAGCCGTGGCTTTTCCCACGGGAGTGTCCCACTCCCCGTCGATCACGCGGTTGTAGCGCGAAGCCTCGGGAAAGCGCTCGCGCCTTCGGCCGGATACGACGGCAAAATCGGTATGGTCGGCGAGGAACCGCTCGGCCGTGGCCAGGAACCCGTGCTCGACCTCGCAATCGCCGTCAACGAAGAATACAGTCTCTAGGTCGGGATGGGAGATTTCGAGCGTGGCGAAACCTTCGGCGCGAGCTCTCGCGGCGGTGAAGGGGCTGCTCATGTCGAGCCGCACTGTCCTCGCACCAAACATCGTGGCGGTTTCGCGGCTGCCATCGTTCGAATCGCTATCGACATAGACTATCGGGCAGCCGCTACCTTGCAAAGAGAGCAGACATCGCTTCAGGCGGTCGCCTTCGTTGCGGCCGATCACGACAACACCGGTGCGCGGACCCGCTTCAGACATACAGCAGCTCGCGCATTGCCCACCACTGCGCCGGGTTCGGGACAATCCCCGCAAAGCCAAGAAGCACTTTCGCGCCCACGGCGACGAAAACCAGGAGGCCAGTCAGAAAGACGTCGTCTCGCACCTTAGCGAAGCGCTCGGCACGAGATGCAGGTATGAGGAAAAGCCACCGCGCAACCTCAGCGGCGATCAGAACCGCCAGAGCCTGCATCATGTCGCCGCGAGCGACCGCGTGCGGCAGGCCGACCAGCATGACCCCGAACTTCGCCCCGTTTGCCCAAGCCCCCGGTGCTGGTCGTCCGCAGCCCATCAACATCGAATCCGCAAATGTGGACAGGATCCCGAACCACATGCTGACGAGAAGAACCGGGATCATGAACGCCGCGGCATGATAACGCGCATCGTAGGCGAGCAGAATGAACTCGTCGGACATCGCGATACCAAGTCCGGTGACGATCGCCACAAGCATCAGCATCTTGCGGCGGGTCGCCCGTAGGCGCGGGGCGACCTCGCTGCGGCGTTCAACAAGCGCTACGACCTTCGGAAAAACGATATAGGCGCCAGCGCGCTGGGCCAGCGCACCCAGCATGTCGGAAAAAGTTCGGGCAATCCCAAACACGCCCGCCAACGTCAGCGAGAGCACACCGACGAAGTACATCCGGTCGAAGCTGGTGGCGGCATAGTAGAGCGCGGTTGAAAAGAATATCCACTTTCCGAAATGAAGGATCTGCGCCACGTGGCTGCGGTCCCAGGCAAGCCGCGGGCGAAACCCGTCGCCGAGGAAAAAGCTGATCACCGTGCCAAATAACGTGCTGATCATCAGCCCGAGGACCAGAGCCCACACGTTGGGCATTATCCACGCCAGCGCGATGGTTATCGCGCAGGCAAAAACGACGTTGAGGATGTCGTAGATGGCACGGGTCTTGAGTTTAAATTGACGCTGCGCCACGAACAGCGATGGCGACATCAGGCCGGAAATCAGGAAGATCGGGCTAACGGTAAGGATGATCAGCAGAAGCTCCGGCTGTCGGTAGATGCTCGCGATGGGGTAGGCGAGCCCGAGCATTAAGGCGGTCAAGCCTGCTCCCCGCAGAACCTGAAGCGTCCAAGCGACATTGAGGAAATTGCGCGCGTCGCCATTGGGAGAACGCACGACGCTCTGACCGATGCCGATATCGGACAGCAACTCCGCTCCCGTCCGCAAAGTGTTAACCAGCAACATGAGCCCGAACATTTCGGGCGCGAGCATTCGTGCCAGCGCGATCTGGGTACCCAGGCGAATGACCTGCTGCACGCCGAACGGGACTACCACCCAGCCCAGTTGGCTTGCCAGTGGGCACGACAACCACGACCGGGTGAGGCGCTCAAAACGCCGAGGCGATGAGGAAGGATTGCGCATCGGTGCCGTGCCAACCTTTAGCGGTCGCAGTCCTACCTGGATGCCTTGATGTAGGCGTAAGTACCGACGAAATGCCAGTCACGATCGGCCGCAATTTCGGAGAATTTTTCATGCACCTGCTTCAAAACCGGGATCTTCTCATAATAAAAATGGCCGTAGAAATTGCGGAACTCCACTTCGCGATATCCAATTCCTTTCAGCATCTTGGTCATGCGGCTGGGATTTGCGTAGCATCCTGAATAAGGCGCCGGAAATTTTGGATTGATCGACCGCCGCGGACTAAGAAGCCTGAGCATCGCCTGGGTCAACCTTTCAGGCATGTATTTGTTGATCAGGAACGGCATGGCATAAAGGGTAGGGATCAGGTGAAACGCGGTTCCCCCCGGACGCAGCACTTCGAACACGTTTCGGTGCATCGTCTCGCCGTCGGGCACGTGCTCAGCAAGGAACCTCGAGAAGACGACATCATAGGAGTCGGCAAAATTCGAGGCATCGCCGCATACGTCAAAGCAGGCCTTGTCATACCCTCCGGGGAGCAGCGACAATTCTTCTTCGTCGATGTCGTTTACCGTGTAACTTTGGACGGAGCCGGCCATCTCATCCAGCGTGAACGAGGCGCGCCGACCCGCGCCGAGTTCAAGGATGCGGGCGTCCTGGTAGGCGGCGACGATGCGCTTCAACTCGTCAGCATAACCGAGCATGGAAGTGTCCCATGCCTTCGCCTTGTCGATCGCCATCTCGAACTCTTCTTTCCCGATCCGCCCCGTGCGCAAGGAACGTGCGACGCCGCCAGGCGAGCGCAGTTCCATTGCCACCATGAGGCGAAGTCTGCCCTGAGGCGATAGAGACTTTGCCCTTTGTTGCAATGCGATACGCGCTGAAAGTTAAGCTTTAGCGGTGCAGGGCAGTTCGATTAGCCAAAATGGCGAACATGCGCTGCCCCCCTGCTGCGACGGAACTTCGGCAGGCCTATAACGCGGATTGTCATCAGCGGCGTTGTTACTGGTTGGCGATCGTAGCTTAAACTACTGATTCAGGGTAGAGAATAGTAGCTTGGACGGCCCTCTGACACCGGACAGAAAGTGCCACGCCCGCCATGATCGACGATAGCGTTGTTCCTTTTGGATTCCCAGCGATCTGCCGCAAGAAAGTAACTGCGGCTTTCGATGGGAGGCGACTGACGTCGGACGGCGGGGTGCTGTTGCTGGCCCAGGCGGAGCGCCGGATGGGCATTGCCGGGCGTCTGGCCAACTGCATTGCCGACCCTCGGGACCAGAGCCGGATCGCCGATGGTCTGGGCGACATTCTGCAGGCACGGATGCTGGCGATAGCCATAGCGACCATATTTGCGGGCCAGCGCCACGATATCCTCAGTGAGCGCATCTTCGTCATCTGCACCGCGCGGCACCTTGGGCTACGTCGATCAACGCTGGCCAAGCACCTGGCAGATCCGTCGTTCGGATACCGCCACTGCGCCACGCACATGATTGATACAGCGCCTGCGCCGCGCAGGGCTCAGGAGTTTCCCCTCGCAGCCTCCTGCAGGATCAACTTGTCGAGCGTCAGATCAGAGATCGCCCGGCGTAGCCGAAGATTCTCCTTCTCCAGATCCTTCATCTGCCGCGCCTGGTCGGTCTTCAGCACCGGCGAGGATCATTAGTTCGGCACCCTGTACATCTAGCGTGAGGAAGATCGCCTCTGCGCCGGGCATGGCCTCGCCAGTTAGGGTGTCGAGTGTCCGCGTCACCGAAACTGTTTGCGTGCGAGCGACGTTGCTGTTCTCGGGCAGTAACGACGATCCGGTCCCCATCTCGAAGAACCCCCGCTCCTCGCCTTCGGCCGGTCCGAGCAAGGCGATCCGATACTGCGCCCCGTCGATCTCCCGGCAGGCGCGCGCCAGTTGAGGTTCGAGCGAGGTCTGCGCTTCCACCATCAGAAACGGACATTTTGGAAAGATCGTCCGCACGGAGCGGGACCAGTCTCCGCAGTCGCCCCGATATCGATTATTCCGTCAAGAGTCAGGCCGTTATGTCGCAAGCGCTCGTAGGTCGCAGTCTCGAACCCGCGCATGGCGGTGCGGACGAGAGATCGACGCAGTTCGTTCGAACCAAGATCCCAGGTACGGGCAATTACCGCGTTGGCGGCGCGTTCAAAAAACCCCCGCATCCTAAAACGCGTTCGAATGCACGACCACGCGCAAGGTTTTGAGCAGGATCAGGAAATCGTTGCCGACGCTCCAGTTTTGAAGATACTCCAGATCGCAGCGAAGCCGCTGTTCGAGATCGTCGGAGTTGCCCGTGGCGCCACGAAAGCCACGGATTTGCGCCAGACCGGTGATCCCGGGCTTCAATGCGTGGCGCATCCAGTAGCTGTCGTTCACTTCCCAGAACAGCTCGTTCCCCGCCAGCGAACCCAACGCGTGCGGGCGCGGCCCGACCAGGCTCATGTCGCCCTTCAGGACGTTGAACAGTTGGGGCAGTTCGTCGATGCTGGTGCGGCGGATCAGACGCCCGATACGCGTTATCCGATCGTCGTCGCGCGAGGTCGAACGGTCGCCCCTGGAATCGCTCGCTTCGGCCCGCATCGATCGGAACTTGTAGATGCTGAACTGGCGGTTGCCATGCCCGACCCGGATCTGCCGGAACAGCGCCGGACCTTTGCTTTCGAGCCTGATCGCCAGCGCCACCAGCAGCAGCGGCATTGCCAGCACCAGCAGCAAGGGAACCGTGATTGCCAGATCGAACGCGCGCTTTTGGAGGCGGCTGTAAAGGCTCAGCGGCCCGCGCGAGAGTACCAGCGTGTCATGGTGTCCGCAGGCGCCGATCGCAACCGCACCGAGAAGCTCGGCGCGAGGAAAAAGAATCTCGCCGCCTACGTCGCTGCCCTTGAGGAACTTGGCCCAAGCCTGATGATGCTCGGCACGGCTGGCGACAACCACCCGGTCGTAATCGGCAATCATGCGCGAGAGCGTGTCAATGAGATCGGGGCGCGAAAGGTCGGGCCAGATCCCTTGCTCACCCACGTCGATGATAGCCATCTCCGCTTCGGGTTGAGCAACGGCGCCGTCAACGAGCAGCAATTGCGAGATCGCCCGCCCGCCCATCATGGCCTTGAATATTCGATCGAGGAGAAGCCGATCCGCCACCATCAGCAGTGCGGCAACCACGAACGTCACCCCGAACCCGATCCGCGAGAGATCCTCCGCCTTGAACAGAAACCCGAGCAAAAGCAGCGCGACCGCGGTTGCGCCAAGCGCTTGAAGTGCGCGCTTCATGCCAATGGCGCGGCTCTCGAGCGCTTCGACAGATTGTGCTTCGCCAGCTATCGCCAGCGCGACGAAGATCGGGATCGCAAGGACCGGAAGCGATTGGCCACCCGTGTCCAAAAACCGCGGATCGCGCAGATTAAGCGCGACGAAATACCCGCCGATCAAGGCACAGCAATCCAGCACCAGCGACAGTAGGTATAGCAGAGCGCGCTTGTCGCGCGCCGGCATTCCCCGGAGACGGGCGGCTCACCAAAGCCAAGCGGCACGCCGTCCGTTTTGGCTTGCGCGTTCACAGTTTCGCAGCAGCCCCCTGTGCCTGCCTTCGTCCGGGCGGATGCCCTGGATAGATCAGATAGGAAGTCAGCCGCCCCCTGCAAAGACAGTTCTGCTGGTTGGATCATTTTGTGTCAATGACAATGACTTAGGTTAAGCATCGAAAGATTTACCCAACCATCTTCAGTTTGTCATGCCCGGATAAACTGCCACCCGGTGCCCAAGCCGCCGCCCGAACACAACAGCGCCTCGTCGACGCAGTTCAACCCCCACGCTGCCTTGGCCCGGCGTTCCATGCCTCAATGTAGTTCGCGTGGAGGGTCTGGCGCGGCAGCGCGCTGGCCCGCATGCGATGGCTCGACAGCATCTTTGGGTTCGTGATCCGTCCCGATTATCGCCGCAGTTACGCTCTACGTCACCTTGGGATATAGGCGGGGTCGGCGGAGGACAGTACGGCATCCCGTTGTCGGGCGACCCCACCGCACAGGCGACGGGGCTGCGGTGGTCCGCGCTGTCGAGCCGCCTGGCGCCCCAGAAATCGGGCGCGATCGTGCTCTTAGAACTTGGGCAGACGCACCTTGAGCACGACTAAGGCGTAAATCACCACCCCAAGCAGCAGCAAACCGGCGATTATCGGCTGATCGTGATTGCCCAGCCAGTTGGACGCCGCACATCCAAGCGCCGGCGGAGCATAGTGCCACAGTTCGTCGCGCGGCGTCTCCTCGCTAGAGCGTTGAAGCAGCAAAGTTGCCAGTCCGGCGAATGCGAACACGGTCAGCCAGTCCCAGGTCGTTTCCAATAGCGTTCTCCCGCTCGGCGATTTTCGCCTAGCGCGGCGACACTGGCAGATCGGCCAATGGAGCGCCCGCTGCAAATCCGTCACCGTTGTCTGCGGCGATGCTCAGGTCTTATTGTCAACGTCATAGCCATAATTGTAACTATAATGGTCGGCGACACCGCCCTGGTAGCGATTGAGAATTGTACCGAGGCACGGTGTAGGCTCGAGTAACTGGATCGCATGAGCGACCTGTTTGACGGTGGTCTTGCCGCTATCGACTACCAACAAGTAGCCGTCGAGATGCTCGAGCGTTATCATGGCGTCGTCGCCGGCGAAAACTGGCGGCAGATCGCACAGAACGATTGACTCGTCTGGCAGGGCACGCAATCCGGCAGCGAAACGCGCAAAACTCTCACCGGCAAGGAGCTCGGCGGAACCTTCTTCAATTGGCAGCGTCGGAAAAACCGCAAGGTTTGCATCCTCGATTCGCCATCCTACGTTGGCAATTTCCTGCTCGTCTCCGGTCAGGATCGCCCCGACACCCGAGGTAGGAGACAGGCCGAGCGCTGAGGCAAGCGTGCCGCGCCGGAGGTCGAGATCGATCAAATAGACCGGCGCCTCGCTTACCCGGGCAAGTGCCGCCGCGAGGTTAAGCGACAGGAATGACTTGCCTTCGCCCGGAGCCGCCGAAGTCACCCCGATCAGGCGCGCGTGCTTACGACCCAGCCGTCGCTGAATCTGGGAGCGCAGTAATGCGAATGGGCGCGATCGCAAATCGCGAGAGGCAAACCCGACGATGCCGCCGACGGCTAGCGCTTGCCCGTCCACGCGGACTGAGTTTAATTCCTCAATCGCAGGAATCCGCATTGGCGTGGCTATGGCATTGTCACGGCGGCGCGTCATGGCCCCGCCTTGCACATCTCTTTGCGACATCGTCAACGCGCCTTAGGGCGCAAGACGCGTGGTAGGCGCTGCCGCCAACTGCCAGCAACCGGTTTCGATCTCGGCGCGATCACGGGGATGATTCCAAGTGGAGGATGGCCGAGCAGCCGCGTAAGCGCGGCGGGATCCCGGATGGGGCGCAATATCAATTCTACCGCGAGGGCGAGGAAGATGCCAAGCGCGAGACCACCGCCGATACCAATCGCGGCCAGCAGCGGTCGATTGGGAGAAGCGGGGGTGTCGGGTACAACCGGCGGTTCAACCACCGTAAGACGCTCACCCATCTGCTCGTCCTCCGCCCGGACTCCCGCGCGGGCTGCCAGCAAGCGTTTGGACACTTCCTGGTATTGAGCGTTGAGCCCGGTCAGGCTTTGATCGAGGTCAGCCAGCTGTTGCTGCAGCATCGGTGCCCGCGCCTGGGCGCCCAGCGATGAAGAAACCTGCGCCATTTCTCGTGCCTTGGCGGCGCGCAGCGTCGCGATCTGCGAGTTGTTAAAGGCTATCTGCTGGTCGATCGTGTCGATCGGTGGCTTGCGCGAGTCGCTTTTAGCAAACTCGCGGGCCTCGGCGAGCCGCTGCTTGGCCAGCACGACATCGGGATGCGATTCTGAATAAACCGAGCGCGCGCCGGCCAATGCGGCCTCGGCAGTAACTACTGCCGGATCGCGCGTGTCCGATGTCTTGGCGAGATCGCGTTGGGACAACAAAGTCGAATTGTCGCGCTGCAGTGCCGCGATTTGAATGTCGTAACTGCCGCTGCCGGCTCCAATCATCATTCCCCCGCCCGCCAATGCTCCACCATTGCGGGCGCTAATGGCCGCTTTTCGGCCCTGGATTTCTGCAATCTGGCGCTCAAGACCGCTGGCCTGGTCGGTCAGAAACTGGACGGTGTTGGTAGCTTGCTCGGCGCTTCCACTCGCGTCGAGTTCGACGATGCGTTCCATCAGATCCTGCGCGACGGCCTGTGCCGCAACCGGTTCCTTGTATTCGAACGCCAACTCGAAGGCGATGGTACGTTGATCGGCCTGGCCAACTGGAGCATCGATGGTCGTGGGAGTGAGCGAGATTGCGTCGCGCATGTCCTTGATGATCTTCGACAACGGACGCCGTTTGCGATCGTCGGGAAACAAGCCGTGTTCGTCTATCAACGCGACGAGGTCAGGCCGGCTCGTGATCTGCTCCTTGATCCGCGCTATTCGCCGGTCGATAATTTCGCCGCCAGAATCGCCAATGACCTCGTTGGGAAGTTGAGGCGACTGTACGAGCATCAATGCGCTGGATCGATAGACCGGCGGAATGACAACGACTGCAACGATTGCCGCGAGCACGCCGATCAACAGCGGTGCAAGAATCAGCAGTCGCCGTTGCCAAAATATCGCGGGGAGATGGGCGACGAAACCTCCGCCACCGTCTTCATCTTCGCGCGTTTCAAAAGCGAATGACTCGTTCATCCCTGGCTTCCAAACCGGTAGCGGAGGCCAACGCGAACCGCGAGGTCAGCGCGTCGCGATAGCCCGGAATCAAAGATACGAGCGTAGCTGGGAGTGAGAAAGACCGCGAAGCGCGGACTAATCGTGCGATCATAGGTGGCCGACGCCGTCAGGAGATCGGAACCTGGACTGGCACGCAGCATGGATGGCCGATCGGTGCGGGTGTAGTTGGCGCTCGCCACCAATTGGTCGCGCTGGCTGATCGGCCTGCTATAGTTGAACCCGACAGTCGTGACCGTGGTCAGGCCACTGAGCGCCGTCGGCTGGCTTCCACGCGATGCGCTGATGCAACCCTTGCTGTCGACGAGCCTCTCGCAAAGAGTTAGATGGGCCGAAGGAACCAGCCGCGAATCCTTGCGTCCATTCAGAACGTTGACCCGGCTTAGTGACACCCCTATCCCCGCTTCGAGCGAAAGCCTCGAGTTGAGCTGAGTTGCGATCCCGACCGTCGGCTCAAGGATCGTGCCGTCGTCGAGCCTGCCTCCCAGATAGTCTGAATATCCCACGCGCAGTGCAGCGAATGCGGACGTGCGTTCGGAAACGGCGCGACGATAGTCGAAATTGGCCGAAGCGAACCGGTAATCACTCTGCCCGGCCTGTGAAAACTGGCTTGTCGTTACATCTAGATCGAAAGCAACCCGCTCACGTTCATTCAGCTCATGATCAAGGCCCACCCCTGCATTCAAAACGGTCGTACGTGACCGGGATCCCGCAAACGTGACGTCCGGAAGAATGAGAGGTGCTGTTCCGTCGAATTGTCCGGACCCGACCGCAGTGAAGAAGTCGAGTGCGCTTGTCCGGGCGACTTGGGCCGAGGCGCGAGCGCGCAACAATGTAGCCGATGAGAGATGCCTCTCGACGTTGAGCCCACCGCGCGCCGACACGTCGCTTCCATAGCGGCTCAGGTAGTGGTTGAGACGGAATGTTCCGTTCAAGGAAATCGTCGAGACTTCGTCGGAAATCTGAAATTGCGGATCGGCCTGGATGAATGCGGCTGCTGCTGCAGTGTTGTCACCGGTTTGTAGAAAGGGGTTTCGGCTGGCGCTAATACCGGCGGAAACATCCACGAGAAGGCGATCCCCCGCCAATACAGGGGTTGGTTGCAGCGAAAGCACGCCGATACCAGCAAAAAGGAGCGTGCGGAGTTTCACGCTAGAGCCCTCATGGCACAATCACCGTATCGCCAGTCTCAATCCGGCGAATATTGCCCCGCACGACATCGCCGCTGTCCGCTCCGCTCTTGAAAAGAGTGCCAATCCGTACCCGGAAAGTCGTGAGCTGGTCCCCAACTTTACGAATAACCAGAACGTTGTCGAGGTTCGCAAACTCGCTGGGCCCCCCCGCCATGCTCAATGCTTCGAGTACGTTGACGTACCGACCGGGAGTGAATGTCCCTGGCGACTTGACCCTGCCCATCACCGAAAACTGCATCCCCGCGGGGGCGCGGACGGATACCGTCACTTCGGGCACTGGTCCGCGATATTGTCCCTTGAGCCGGTCGCTGATGATTGACTGAAGCTCCTGGGGCTGGAAACCCTGCGCAACGATCTGGCCAGCGAGCGGAAACGCGATCGTACCATCGGGCAGCACCCTTACGGATCGCTGCAATCGCTCCTCGCCCCAGACATAGATCTCCAATTCATCGCCCGGATTGATCCGGTAGGCTGAGGCCCTGACCGCGACGCCTGCGACCTGGCCGGCAGCGGGACTGGCTGGCGAGGGTTCCGAAGCAGGCTGCTGCACCTGGCCGGCAGGCTGGGCAAGCGCGGGCAATTCGGCCAATGCCAGCAAAACACTTGCCGCCACTACAATTCGTTGAAACAAAAGTTGAAACAAAATAGGCCTCTCGATTGTTGTCGACGCAAATCAGGAGGCGGCTATAAGGTCCGCCGTGCAACGACGCCAGCCGGTTAACCAACTGTTGCGCGGGCGGCGCAGAGCAGGCTTGCCCCTACTTCTCTTGCTTGCGGCGTGCAGTGGCGATGCTGAACGTGCGATGAGCCAGGGCGCAGTTGCGCAGCAACAGCTTACCTCGGGCGACCTTACAGCGGCTCGCAAGAGCATCGCCGAGGCCATCGACGAGCGAGACGATCTTGCGGAATTGCATTTACTTCGCGGCAGGATCGAGATCGCCGGCAAACGATATGCGGCCGCTTTTGATGCCTACTCAGCTGCGCTCGCGCTGGAGGCGACCAACCCGGAAGCGCTTCTGGGGGTCGCCCAGTTGGGGCTTCGCACGGGCCATCTTGACGAGGCCGAAGAGGCGGCCGGGCGGATCCTGACGCTCGAGCCCAATCAACCCGAAGCCTTGCTGATTAAGGGGCTGCTTGCTCTCGTTCGAAACCGCCCTGCCGAGGCAATCGAGGATGCGGACAAGATCCTGGCGGGCTCACCGAGCAACGAAGGCGGGGTGATTCTCAAGGCTCGAGCACTCTATCTGCGTGGAGATCCCGGCCAGGCTCTAAAACTGATCGACCAAGCGGTGCCGCTTGTCGGGAACACCGCCGGCCTTATTCAGACCAAGCTTGAACTCTTTCGCGAGGCTGGCGATCAAGCTGGTATGCTCGGCCAATTCGAAAAGCTAAGACTGCTTCGTCCCGATGATTTTGACTTGACAATCGACGAGGCAAACTTGCGCTACAAAACCGGCGACAAGTTGGGTGGAAGGAGATTGTTACGCGACGCCCTACTGTCCCCAAATCGCAGAGCGTCCGAGGCCGTTCGCATCGCGTCGCTTTGGCGCGAATATGATACCGAACCACTGGACGCGTCAGAACGCATGCGCCTCAGAAGCATTTCGAGCGCGGTTCGCGGAGAGGTTGCGCGCTATTATCTCGATTCCGGGCGAGCAGAGCCGGCAGCACAACTATTGGCCGGCGACCCCTCTCTGGCAGCACGGGCCCTCGCGGCCAGAGTTGCCATTGCGCTCGGCGATCTGCCTAGCGGCACGGAAGGCGCCGAAAAGATTCTCGAAGCAGATAGGACCCAATGCGATGCGTTGATCGCGCGTTCGGCAGGCTTGCTAGCGCGCGGACAAAATGCGCCGGCCGTCGTCGCCGCACAGACCGCAGCCGCCGAATGTCCCCAAAACACGGCTGCATGGCTCCAACTCGCCAGGGCCAACGAAGCCCGCGGAAAGCCGTCAGAGGCAGGACGCGCATTCGCCGATGCCGTGAGCCGCAATCCGCAAAATGCCCAACTCAGTGCGGAATACATTGACTGGTTGGAGCGACATGGTGCCACTCGCCAGGCTATGGGTGAAGCGCGCCGCCTTACCCGCAAGACGCCCGCGCAGGTCAGCGCCTGGACTGCCTATGTTGCCGCTTGCGAGCGGCAATTGCAATCTGGCTGTACGAGCGTGGCGCGGGCCGGCCGCACCCAGGCTTTGCGGAAGCTCGGGATCGACCTTCCGATCGATGAGCGAGCTCCCAACGGATTGTTCGGGAGATTGCCACCGCGATGACGGTAGCTCCTCCCGTCCGGATCGAATTCCTGGGGATCGACTTCGACCAGATCGACGAAATGTCTGCGATCGAATTATGTCTGCGTCTTGCTCACGAGCGCCGCTTCACTTACGTCGCCACGCCCAATGTCGATCACATTGTCCGGCTGCACGAGGCCACGCCCCCGGCTGCCCAAGAGCTAAAGCGCGCCTACCTGGGGGCAGCGCTCCGGCTTTGTGACAGCCGAATTCTGCAATTGCTTGCCAGTTGGTCCCAGGTCAACCTAACCCTAGTGGCTGGGAGCGACCTCACGAGTAGCTTGCTTCGTGAGCCACGGCTTGCCGGGATGCGGATTGCGCTTATCGGAGCAGAGAGCGACGCACATGCCTGGTTCGTCCGCACTCGGCCAGACGTTGGTTTCTCCCAGAATATCCCGCCGATGGGGGTCGCCACCAACTCGGCAGCGCAGGATGCGATCGTTGAATTCGTTGAACGAGCGGATGCCAACATCGTGCTGTTCGCGCTGGGTGCGCCGCAGAGCGAATTACTCTGCCAAAAAATTGCCGATCGCGGGCTGGCGCGTGGAGTCGGGTTGTGTATCGGCGCATCGATCGAATTCCTTAGCGGCGCCAAGCGCCGGGCGCCGCTCTGGGTTCGGCGATTGCGGCTTGAGTGGGCCTTCCGGCTGGCCAGCGAGCCGCGTCGGCTTTGGCGCCGTTATCTGATCGAGGGGCCGCGGATCTTCGGGATCTGGCGCGAATGGAAGCGGCAAAGTCGAGCCTAGCTAGCTTTCCCCGTCACGCCTCGTTCGCAACCAGCGGGTCTCTGGCGCGACCACGAAGCGAGCGTACAGCGGCAGTTTCCACAATATGTACAGAGGCGCACGCAGCAGCGCCACGGGGGTTAACCAGGAGCGTCCCACATGCAACCATGCGAGCAACGTCGCACCACACGCTCCCGCCAGGGCGGCGAGTAACGCAAGTGCAGGGACCCAATTCCCGCTCAGGAGGCCGAGCCCCGCGACCACCGCGAGGACCAGGAATGTCATCGCGAACAGCAATGCCAATGGGGGAACCAGCAGATGCGCGCCCACTGCTAGCCGGGGACGCGAGCCCATCCTCACCCCTTCGACGATGAGCCGAGGCGCGGTGCGCAGTGCAGTGGAAAGGAAGCCGTGTTCCCAACGCTTGCGCTGGGTCAGCGCGTCCGTCTGAGCAGCGGGCCTGCTGCGCACGTGCGCTCCCTCGACGAGCTGGGGCCGCACCCCGGCACGAACCAGCGTCAGACCCAGGCTGAGGTCTTCGACCAGATCGCCGGTCGCCAACGGCGCATCGGCAAACACACTCCAGGGAAACGCCATGCCGGTGCCAGTAAGCAGCGCTGCGCCGCCGATCCTGCTGGTCGCCCTGGCGCGTAGCAGGTTCTTGACCACTAAGGCAAAACTCGAAATTTGCACTAGCGGCGGTGCCGCGCGATCTGGAGCCAGCAGGTTGACGGCTTGGGCCGGTACCTCCCTGGCCGCGGACGCGAGGGCCGCGAGGCCACCGGCTCCGAATCCGCAATCGGCGTCGAGCACCACGACGACTTCGGGCGGATCCGAAGCTAGCCTGTCACGCCCGAAGGCGAGCGCGAATCCCTTTCCTCGCCGTGACGGATCGGTGCGCTCGGCTACTTCTGCGCCAGCCTGTCGCGCGTGCGAAGCGGTCTCATCACTGCAATTGTCGGCAACCACCAAGATTTGCGATCCTGCTGGCATCTCCTGCTGCAAGCGCTCGATGGTCGCGACAATCCCCCTTGCTTCGTTGTGAGCCGGAATCAGTACCGCAATGCTCGGCGGGGCCGTGTGGCCAGGTAGTGAGGGCAAAGGCTTTAGGCCGATAAGCACTTCAAGTATGTAGATCATCAAGGCGATCAGAGGCGGCAGCGCAAGAATCCACGCGGAGGTGTCGGCGAGTGTCATCAGAATCCGTTCATAACGCTTCGAGCGAAACCAGGAATCGGCGATACTCCGCAGCGATCCCTGGCCAGGCGAAACGGTCGATCCGCGCCGACGCTGCGCCGCGACCGCGGGCCAGCGCTCTTACAAGCGCCCTTTCGAGGGCATCAGCATCCTCGGTGTCGCACAAGGGCTCGTCGTCGCCGACAATCCAGCGCAAGCGCGCCGCGTCATGGGCGACCACTGGCAATCCGCTCGCCATTGCCTCCAAAAATACGTTCCCGAACGATTCGAGCAACGACATGTGAAGAAACACGTCGGCGGCCCGATAGAGTAGCGGCATCTGCGCCGCGGGGAGCGATAAGCGCGTGAAGCGACCGGGCAGAACGTCTGCCGCGAGCGCGTCGATTTCGTCGCGTAAGGGTCCGTCACCAGCGACCACCAGGTGCACCCCGGGTTGTCGCGCAACCGCACGAATTCCGTCGCTCACCCGCTTTGTCTCGATCAGCGCACTGACCATCAAGACTACGGGGCGACCTTGCGGCAGGCCGAATTCCCCCCGATCGGCGTCCTGGCCGCCGAATCGCGCAGGATCGATACCATTGGGGATGAGCGCAGAGGGCCAGCGCAGGCGATTGTGCTCGAAAAAATCGGGATTGGTACAGACCAGTCCATCGCAGCCGAAAAGCCGGTATTCAAATCGATTGGCAGTGGCGGGCCAGTCACCGTTCTGCGTCACAAACACCTGCCGTGGCCGACGGCCTAGTGACGGTCGACGCAGAGCAAGGTGAGTGAAAGGGAATGCACAAGTGACCACAGCGTCGAATTCCGCCGGACGATATCTGGCCAGAAATGCCGTCGCGAAGCTCGCATCCTCCCACGCCGTCTCGTTGCGAAACGGAGGAAAGGCCGGCCAGCGCTCGAAGCGTTTGCGATCAACCGCCGGGACATAACGAAAAGAGTAGGCCGTCCCCGGTCTCGGTCGGCCAGAGCCGAATACCGTTATATCGTCTCCCCCAGAGCTAGCTGCTTTGCGACCTCGAGCAGTGCCACCTCTGCGCCGCGATCATATCGATGAAATCCCGACAGGGCGAAGCCGATGCGCATAGGAAGGCCCTTCACCCGCATTCGCAGGAGCTTGTCTATTGTTCGCCCGGATCGCGTGAGTGCATTCGCGCGCAGAGAAGCGACCGTCGCCGGATCGGCTGGCGCCCGATCAGTTCCCCATTGCCGGTTTGCCAGGCTTGGGCGGCTCAAAGCCGGGCTGATATTCGATCTTGACCGCGGCTTTCTTGGCCTTGAACCGCTGTTCGAGACTCTTCTCCAGTTCTTCATTGCGGATCATCTGCACTGCGATCGGCCTCGCAGCGGTGCCAACGATTGGAGCCGGCAGACGTCCGTTTACCACCGACACGCTGACGATCCCGCCAGCTGGCACGATAAACGGCTCGCCTGCAGGCAATGCCTGGATCCGGGCCAGCACCGCTGGGGGAAGTTGAGACGAATCCAAAGTGGCCGGAACCCGCTCGTAGGCAATCCCCAACCCCTTTAGCGAGGACGCGACAGCATCTATCGAGTGGTCTGCCTCGAGCGCGCGAAGCTTGGTGGGGTCCGCCGGCATCGGAAAG
Organism: Novosphingobium sp. Gsoil 351; assembly: GCF_009707465.1. Lineage (NCBI taxonomy): Bacteria > Pseudomonadati > Pseudomonadota > Alphaproteobacteria > Sphingomonadales > Sphingomonadaceae > Novosphingobium > Novosphingobium sp. Gsoil 351. Next base: position 3,652,496 of record NZ_CP046120.1, on the reverse strand, counting down.
CGGATCTGGTCGAGCTTCAGAAGTGCGCGCTCTGCGAAGCGAGCCGGATGCGCGGCGACATATTTGTCCAGCGTCGCCTCGCTCGGGATCCGAATGGAGCGCCCCGCCTTGTTGCGCAGCAATTGCAGGAGGAGCGCATCCTCGAGCTGGCGCCGGCGGATGATAAATTCAGGCTGCTTGTCCAGCCCATCGTCGCGAGCCATGTCGGCCAACAACCGCCGCTCGACAATGCGCTGTAGCGCGGATCGCTGTATTACCTTCGCGTCTGCGCCCTTGGGGATTTGCGCGCTACCGATCTCGGCGTTGATCTCCTGAAGCGTGATCTCGTCGTCCCCAACCACCGCGGCGACCTGGCCGCCGGGCTCACGGCCGCAAGCCGCGAGAATCAAGACGCAGGTCAGCGCGGCGGCGGCTTTGGAATGAACTTGCATGGTAACCCCTATTTAAATCAACATCGTTTCGACTTGCGAGCGGCTACCCAGTTCAGCCGATCAGGATTCGGCGCAACGGCGGCGGGCTGGCATCGAGAAAACTGCGCGTGAAACGTTCGAGCAAGGGCATTGCGCCGCCCGGGTCGTTGCCGAGTAAAGAAAGTCGCACCAGCACTCCGTCGGGTATGCGACCGGCGACATTCGCGCGCGCTACTGCCAGTCGCTGCTCGATCCAGGTTCGTGGAAACGCATCGCCCAGTCTGGTCCAGTACAGGATCTGCTCGATGCGGTTGGGCCCGCTAGCAGTAAATACATTAGCGGGCAGAGCGCGATTTCCCAGAGACAGCTCGTATTGACGTGTCGGGCTCAATTCGTAACCGCCCACTGGATAGCAGATTTCCGGGCGATGTACCTGGAGCACGCCGTCCTGGATATTGTTGTAGGCGATCATCAGCATGATCGCAGGCAGTTCCGCAGCTTCGTAGACCCGTGCGATAATGTTGTCATAGAGCCGATCCGAAAGGGCATCAGGCGGCGGAAGGACAACGCCGCTTACGCTGGCGAAACTCCATGGACCAACTATGTCGGGGACCCAGCTGTCGAACCGGTCCTTGGCAATCGGCGCGGCTTGAGCCGAGGGCATCCTAGCCAACGCCAAACCCGATGCTGCCAGCATCGCCCCTCCGATGAGGACGTGCCGTCGTCCAAGTACGAGGGGAGTGTCAGGCCGGGATTCGGACGAGTCAGTCATGTATGGAGGCCCGCAATCGCTCCCACAGGGGTCTTAGCGCAGCATCGATAGCGAAGATCGCCAGGAGCGCCGCGGCGAACATGACAAGGCCGGCAAAGTTATGCAAAAATCCCTGAGCGGCCGCTTCGCCCGCGTGATACGTCAGTAGGATCAGGATCAATACACGCACGAAATTACCCAACAGCGCGACCGGCACGATGAACAACACGAGGACCACGGCGTATGGCCACTCGGCCCTATGGCGCATGTAGATGTAAAACAGCGATATGGCGGACAGGGCGACGATCGAGTTGAGGCCCGAGCAAGCAGCCGCAACCAAGAGTTCGTATTGTCCGATGTATATCGATACTCCCTGACCGCCGATCGGATATCCGAAGAGTGCGAGGAACCACACCGCCATTCGCGATAACTCCATCTTCATCGGCAGCGTTGCGGCTGCGACCAGCGTCTCAGGCGGGGGGAAGATAAAAGCCAAATAGAACAAGGGAAACCATAGCACGCGCATCGCGGCGCTTCCGATCGCGCTCCACAGCGCGGTCAGAAGCACTGCATACATCAGGTAACCTTCGAACTCGACGATGTGGGTGATCCGGGCGAGTAGGAAGAGGGGCAGCAAGACGGCCAGTGCGAGGGCAACAAGCAGCGGCCTAGGCAGAACTGCGCGCTTCTTGGCGGCGGGCCACAGTCGGGTCAGCAGCCAAAGACCGGTAAACAAGACGATCGGTCCATGGGCGCCCTGTTCAGTGCTCCAGCTTTCGCGTGCGACGAAAAACATCGTCGGCAATGCTATGGCGAGCGCGCCGGCTATCAGCACGAGCAGCGCGACGGGCAGACTGCGCCTCAGGATGGGGTCCGGAGCCGAAACTGCTGTTGCGTCGACCGCACCATCTTTGCGTGGCCGATTGTCGGCCCAGTCCGGTGCGGGGTCGGCAATCTCTGCATACATCGCCATAAAATCAGGACAATCTCGGGCCGACGGGTGCCCGTCATCTTTGAACGATATAAGGGTGCCCGCTATCGAGCGCAATCACGGCGATACCGATGTAAGCAAGTGTCCGATCCTGGGTCGGTCAAGCGACGCCTCATTACCGGTGCGTATAGCTCCCGCATCATGTTGCGCTATGGTCGCTAGCTGATGAAAGATCTGAGCAACCAGGGGCCGCAATTGCGAGTCAAAACGGGCAAAAGGGCGATGTTGCGGCCTTGGCCGTGGCTCCTGTTGATGGCCGCCGTGGCGGCGGCCGTGCTGGGGATAGCGGCGTGGTATGCCGCCATCGTTGAGCCGCCGCGCGGAGTGCAGGGCATCGTTCATTCCGTGCCAGTCCCTGAGCCGCCGGTAAATCGAAACAAGCCACTGACCCCTGAGCAGGCGCTTGCGGCCAACGCGGCTCTCCCGCCGTCGACAGAGCCCGTCGAGCCCGCTCCAGCGTTTGCGATTCCCAAAACGGCAGCGGGCGAGCTATCGCGCGAGTCAGCCCTCGATTGCCTGACCGCGGCAGTCTATTTCGAAGCGGCAAGCGAAACGCTTGAGGGCCAGCGAGCGGTAGCGCAGGTAGTGCTTAACCGGGTCCGGCATCCTGCTTTTCCCAAAAGCGTATGTGGCGTGGTCTACCAGGGCTCTGAACGGAGAACCGGCTGCCAGTTTACCTTCACTTGCGATGGTAGCCTGGCCCGGCGGCCATCCCCGCGTGCATGGCAACTCGCAACGGCAGTGGCTGCGGCCGCCCTGGGCGGATCAGTTGAACGCTCAGTAGGAATGGCGACACACTACCATACCGTATGGGTTGTGCCATATTGGGCCGATTCGCTGTCCAAGATCGGCGTTGTTGGCGCGCATATCTTTTACCGATGGCGGGGTTTTTGGGGTCGCCGAACGGCCTTCACGGGGCATTATGTTGGCGAAGACCAGACGATAGAGGAAATTCCGGCGCCCTTGGCGTCTGACGGCCAGGCCACGGGATTGCCAGATCAGATCGGCAGCGCAGTGGCACCGCTTCCGCGTCTTCTTGCTGACCAGCATTCTGGACAGCTGACCTTACCGAGCGAAGCGGCACAGAAGGCTCCCCTCGCTGCCGACGGCGACCATGGGGGGCTTATCGCCGATGATGCGCGGGGCGTGTTAACCAGCGAGGAGCATTCGCTCAGGGCCAAACCTTAACCGCAAGGTTTTTGCAAGGGCTCGTAAAGCGGAACTGGCTCGGCTGGTCGCCGCCATCGGGCGGTTCATAGCAGCCATTCTCATCGTCCCGATTCGAGACGTAGTGGCTGTGCGATCCGAATCCAGTTGCATGCCCCAACCGAATCCGGCTAAAAATTAGTTGATAAGGTGAGTCGCACCGAATGCGACCGCCACATTGGGCATCGCACATAGCAGTAATCTTGCAACTCGTCCCGACAGGGATGGGTTGCTTCAACGCGTCAGTGAGGAGTTTTTATGTCACGGTATCTCAATAACGCACTAGTGCTGAGCGCCGTGGCGGCCACCGCGCTCGTCGCAGCGCCAGCCAATGCTGCGGCAACGATCAACATACCCGGATCTTCGGTGGTCCTCACCGCAGGTGGCCCGGGCACGACGGTCAACTTCAACCTGCAGGAAAACGGCATCCAATATGCTAATCTGGCCAGCCAGTTGATCCTGAATCTCGTCAGCGAGAGTGCTTCGCAATTTGTGTTTGGCTATACGCTGAACAACCTTGGCACCGACTCCACCGCACGGGTCACGTCTTTCGGCTTTAATGTTGCACCGGACGCCACCGGGCAGTTTTTGACCGGAGGCACGTTCACCGGCGCTGGCAGCGGTTCGATCTCCAATGGCTTTAACGTAGACATCTGCTTCCGGGCTGGGCCAACTTGTGCTGGCGGTGCTGGCGGAGGTGTTGGGCCGAATGGATCCGCGACTGGCACATTCGCATTGAATTTCAGCCCCGCCCTGTCCAACCCCCTAAGCATCACTCTCGACCAATTTATCGATCGCTATCAGTCCTCTGCTCTCACCCCAGACACGTCGGGCGTCGGTATCCCGACCTCGCCGGTGCCCGAACCGGCAGCATGGATGCTCATGATTGTCGGATTTGCCGGCGTCGGTTTCGCCATGCGCAAGCAGCGTTACTCCCAAACGGCGCGCGTCCGCTTCGTTTGACGCCCAACCCACCGAACAAAACGGGTCGCCGGACCTAATTACGGCGGCCCGTTTTTTTCGCGCTCGGATGGTCTCTCCACACGCCAACTCGATCCAGGCACGGAGCTCTTCGCTACTCGCTCCGGTAACTTATCCACCGTTCTTCCCCAGTTGACTCTGCCAATCAGCACGATTGCGCGAGGCTGATCCGTTAGCCAACTTGTGAACCAAAGACGTCGGGAATAACCTGGCAGGCAGGAACCGAGTGCCAACCCTGGGCCGGTTCCGCCCAAGGTGGCACCATGACCCAGCCGTCGATCCCACACCGCGACAGCCCTCCAGCGGCAGCACTATTATTGCGACGTTCGCGCCGCAAAACCCTCGACGTTTTTGTCGTCGTGCTTCCAGCCGGACACGCCGACGCGTTCGGGCGTCCGGCGCGGCTGATGACGGAGATCCCCTATTCCTGTCGTGTGCACGGGCGGCGGGCGCGTTATTCGTGGCGCAGCTCTTGGCTGGGTGCACTCATCGCATTGGCGCTGGCCGGCGGTATCGCCGCGGCCGCCGGGGCAACCCAGCCCGATCGTCCGATTCGCATTGTCCTGCGCCCTGCGCGACCCGCGGTGACGCTTGCGCCGTCGGCTCTTATCGAGCGGGCGAGCTTGTCAAACGCCACTGCAAAGCGATCGCTCTCACTTTCGCCAACGGGTCGAGGACCGGTGCCCTCCCCTGGCAACACCTCCGCTTTCATCGCAACGCCCGCGGTTGCACCACCCAATATTGCGTCACGGCCAGGCGGTGGCCACTCCGGCGAATTCTACCGCGCCGAACCCGTCCAGGCAGCGGCGCAACGCGCGGTGCTGACCGGAATCGCGCAGTCGTGGGCTTATGGCGGGCTGACGGGCGTAGTCGTCGCCGGCCCGCTTGAGATGGACGAAGGCCAAGCTTGCCATCGCGTCGCCTTATGGGCGGAGAATCGGCCTGGGTCGGGCGTGAGCACGGGTTTCACCACCTGCCTCAACGATCGGGGCGACTGGACGACACCTGATGGACGGTCGTCCGGTCCTTTCAGCGACTCCCCTGACCTTCTCGACCGCCAATAGGCATTTTATTCGCTGCCCGCCGTCTTGTCGCGCGTTTCGATTTCGCGAGCGTTCGACTCGTGGGCGCTCGCTCGCTGCAATCGTCTCAGGCAATGCGTCCGAAGGATTAATTCTCGCTGTGATAATCTCTCGCCGATCGCCAACGTCAATCTCAATGCGCTGGGCGAGGACGTCTGCTGCGTCTATCAGAAGGGCCAGATCAGAATCATGAGCCATTCAGAATTACAGCGCCCCTGAGATTTGCGAAGACGCCGACGGGCAATCGGAACTTGATCGGTAAGAGGGTGAGGTTGAACCTCCGCAAGCCGAGGTCCCGCATATTGCGAGAGCGCCATGCGATGCGCGGCGCTGATCGAATGACGGGATTACATTGGGGCAGAGCATACTTCTGATCTCATTCCCGACGAACAGCCGATATTTCGCCGTCTCATCTGGAACCCACGCACAATCAGCTGTTACATCAGACGCTTGCGGCTGCAAATCGCTAGATTTCCGCCATATTTATGAGTGGTTAACTAATTTGCCAAGGCATTGAAACTGTGCGAGATTGTATGAGTGGAATCGCCGCACCATCCAAGCCGAACCGTGGGCTCCCTAACTCAAGCGTTTGCGCGCAAGAACGGCTTGGCGGTGGGGATCCTGGTTGCCCTCCTTTTCATAGGCGTCACGCTCAACCTGATACCCTCGCTGCGCGCCGGGGCGGTGCCAGTCGGACAGTATGCCGCTAAAGATGTCGAAGACATCTTGACCGCGCGCTCACCGGGCGAAAGGTCGTCCGGAGCCATTTTGAACAAGATCAAAAAGGCTATCGGTTTGATTGCTGTGGAAGACTCGCCCAGAAGTCCGGTAACTAACCCTAAAGTGGTAACGCGAAGTCGTCTAATTCGACACCCGTCAGGTCCGGTCGATTCCGAGCACGAGGTGATTCCCCCCGACATTTCCGCCCTGCTTGGGCCGTTGGCCGGCTTGGAAGAAACAGCCGACGCTCCGAAACTTGGGCCGCTCTCGGCTCCGTCGGCCTTCCCTATGATACTCATCGGCGATGCGGGTGGGATGGGCGGCTCATCCGGTGGGGGACAAGGTAGTGGTGGCGGCCTTCCGACCGATGAGGCGCCGCCCGTCATTACACCAGACACGCCCCCAATGACTGGCCCGACCCCGGGTCCCTCCTCTCCGGTTCCCGAACCCTCGACTTGGATGATCATGATCGCGGGTCTATCGCTAACCGCCGCGGTACTGCGCCGGCGGCGCCGCATCGCGGCTCTTGCAGTCTGAAGCTAAATGCGAACGATCGGAGTGGCGCTACTGCTTCTGCTGAGCGCAGGATGCAGTCAAAGCGCAGCGGAACCCGCTGCACCAAACCTGCAACCCCCAACTGTCGACTCAAATTTAGGCGAGGCTAGGATCTGGCTTCACGCGGGTGATCGACGTAGCCTGGTCCTCCCCAACGGGGAACGCCGACCGATCGACAGCTTGCTCGCGGTGCCGTCGCCGCTCAAATACGGTCAGTTCGCCTGGAACGACGTCGGTGTGCCGAAAGGCCACGCGTGGATCCGCATCGACTTAAGCGCCCAAACGCTGTCGGTTTTCCGCGGCAAGCATGAGATTGGCACTGCGGTAATTCTCTACGGCGCAGACAGTCATCTGACACCAACCGGGCGCTTCCCGATCCTCGCCAAATTCGCGAATCACCGCTCGAGCCTCTACGACGCAGCCATGCCTTTCACCCTCCAGTTGACTGGCGATGGCGTCGCCATTCATGGCAGTGATGTTCGCTCCAATGCGGCGACGCACGGCTGCATTGGCATACCCGAAGCGTTCGCGCGACGTCTTTTCACGGCAGTTTCCCGCGGAGATTTGGTATATATCATTCCGGAGGTAAGACGTTAGGTCCGCCGCTGACGCGGGGAAATGCCGCGCGGAGGCCCGCGGCGTAGGAAATGAAGTCGGGCGAGCCGCAACTTGCCTGCCTCTGATCGGCGCGGTCCAATAGGAATGCATGCCATTGAGCCAGCCGAAACCTAGACCTAGGCAGGTTTGCCATCCACCTCGAGCATTTTACAAGTCGGCCGCAGAGCCCCGAGTTCGGACCCTACGGGTGCGACGAGCAATGTGGGCTCCTTCCGGAATATTCTGGTATAGCTCCTGCAGCCATCCGTGGAGAAAGACCGCCAAATCCCGCCCTTCCCTCGTAAACGCGAACCGGCGCGCATCTGTTTTGGAACGAATGACCAGGACCTGACCTAGCTCCCTCTCGAGAGCCTTCAACCTTTGCGAGACGCAAGCGACCGTAACAGCTTGGTCAATCGCTGCGTCGCGGGAACTCCCGGTCCGATGCAAACTTTCCAACGCGCACAGATGCAGGAGCGCGGGGAGCCGAGGCTGGGGAGTCTGATTTCCTTGGCTTTTCTTCGGGGCTGCTACGACCACGTGATCCTCGAGAGCATGGGACGGCAGGCTTGGAGCCAACTAACGCACAGCATCCAGCCATGTCAAATTCTGCCATTTGTCGATTGCTTGGAGGCTCGGCAGCGCTCGCAACCCGCGTCGTTGACGGGTGCAGCGTCAATGGCGAGCTGACCGGCGTCGCCGCGAGCAGTGCGCCTCTACCCGCGCCCGTCATCAGCCCCCGGCCTTCGCCGGGGCAGGCCCCCTGCGGCGCTCCCGCGTCCTCAGAATGGGGTCACTCCTCCCCCATCCGCAACGCCGCGATGAACGCTTCCTGCGGGATGCTCACATTGCCGTATTCCCGCATCCGGGCCTTGCCCTTCTTCTGCTTGTCGAGCAGCTTCTTCTTGCGGCTGATGTCGCCCCCATAACACTTGGCGGTCACGTCCTTGCGCATCGCCTGGATCGTCTCGCGGGCGATCACCTTGCCGCCGATCGCGGCCTGGATCGGCACCTTGAACAGGTGGCGGGGGATCAGGTCTTTCAGGCGCTCGCACATGTGGCGGCCGCGTTCCTCGGCGACGCCGCGGTGGACGATCATGCTCAGCGCGTCGACCGGCTCGTTGTTGACGAGGATGCTCATCTTGACGAGATCGCCTTCGCGCAGCCCGATCTGCTCGTAATCGAAGCTGGCGTAACCGCGGCTGATGCTCTTCAGGCGGTCGTAGAAATCGAACACCACCTCGTTCAAGGGCAGCTCGTAGCTGACCTGGGCGCGGCCGCCGACGTAGGTCAGGTCAGTCTGGATCCCGCGGCGGTCCTGGCACAGCTTGAGGATGCTGCCGAGGTATTCGTCGGGCGTGTAGATCACCGCCTTGATCCACGGCTCGTCGATCTGCTCGATCCGGCTGGGATCGGGGTAGTCGGCGGGGTTGTGGAGGAGGATTTCCTGGGCGTCATCGGTGCGACTCTTGCGCAACTGGATACGGTAGACGACGCTGGGGGCGGTGGTGATGAGGTCGAGGTCGTACTCGCGGGTCAGGCGTTCCTGGATGATCTCGAGGTGGAGCAGGCCGAGGAAGCCGCAGCGAAACCCGAAGCCGAGCGCGGCGCTGGTCTCGGTCTCGAAGGTGAAGCTGGCGTCGTTGAGGCGCAGGCGGCTGATGCTTTCGCGCAGCTTCTCGAAATCCGCGGCGTCGACCGGGAACAGCCCGCAGAACACCACCGGCTGGACTTCCTTGAAGCCGGGGAGCGGCTCGATGGCGCCGCCTTTCACCGTGGTGATGGTGTCGCCGACGCGGGCCTGGGCGACTTCCTTGATCTGCGCGGTGATGAAGCCGATCTCGCCCGCGGCGAGGCTGGGCAGGTCGGTGCGCTTGGGGGTGAAGCAGCCGACGCGGTCGATCAGGTGCTCGGTGTCGCCGGCCATGAAGCGGACGTTCAGGCCCTTGCGGATGGTGCCGTCGATCACCCGGACGAGGATGACGACGCCGAGGTAGGGGTCGTACCAGCTATCGACCAGCATCGCCTTGAGCGGGGCGTTGGCGTCGCCCTTGGGCGGCGGGATGCGGGTGACGATCGCCTCGAGCACGTCGGCGATGCCGATGCCCGACTTGGCGCTGGTGAGGACGGCCTGGCTGGCGTCGAGGCCGATGATCTCCTCGATCTCGGCGCGGACTTTCTCGGGCTCGGCGGCAGGGAGGTCGATCTTGTTGATGACGGGCACGATCTCGTGGTCGTGCTCGATTGACTGGTAGACGTTGGCGAGCGTCTGGGCCTCGACCCCTTGCGCGGCGTCGACGACGAGGAGCGCGCCTTCGCAGGCGGCGAGGGAGCGGCTGACTTCATACGCAAAGTCCACATGACCCGGCGTATCCATCAAGTTCAGTTCGTACGTCTTCCCATCCGCCGCCGGATAGCTCAGCCGCACCGTCTGAGCCTTGATCGTGATTCCGCGCTCGCGCTCGATGTCCATGTTATCAAGCACTTGTGCGCTCATCTCGCGCTCGGTCAGCCCGCCGGTGTGCTGGATCAGGCGATCGGCCAAGGTGCTCTTGCCATGGTCGATATGGGCAATGATGCTAAAGTTGCGAATGAGGGAACGGTCGATCATCCGCCGCCGTTAGCCGGGCTTGGCGCGAAAGTCAGCCTCTCGTCTCAGGCGACCCGGCGGCTTTCCCCCGGGGCATCGGCCTGGGCGAAGCGAGGCAGGCTGAACGCGCGGTTCTCGCCCAGCCCGACCAGCGGGTAGTTGCCCGGCGGCAGCGCGGCCAGCGGCATGCCCGCGGCGGCGAGCATGTAGGGCGAAACGCGATGGCGGGTGCACAGCCCATCGGCGCCGTCGCTGATGAGCGGCACGTCGAATTCCAGACCCTGGCGCTGCCCGTTGGAGCGGCGCACTTCGGCGATCGCCAGTTGGCCTTCGCCAAAATCGACCACGAAGCGCGTTCCCAGCGGTATGTCGATCAGACCCTCGACCATCGCCCCGGTCTTCGACAGGTTGCGCATCGTCACGTCATAGCGATGATCCTCGTGGATCAACCCGACCTTGCGAAACAGGGTCTTGCGATCCGAGCGATGCGTCGATGGTCCGTCGGGAGCCAGCTCGAGCTGGCCGGCGCGAAGCATTTCCACGATTCGGTCGTGATCGATCGCCCGGCTGAAGATGAACCCCTGGCCGTGGCTGACCCCCAGCGAATGCATAAGATCCAGCGTATCGCGCGCCTCGATCCCCTCGGCGGTGGTCTCCATGTCGAGCGCAGTAGCCAGGCTGACGATCGCGGTGATGATCGCCGCGTTGCGATTGCCTGGCTCGGTCGCGCTGCGCACGAAGCTCTGGTCGATCTTGATCTTGTCGAACGGCGCCTTTTGCAGATAGCCGAGCGAGGAGTAGCCGGTTCCGAAGTCGTCGAGCGCCAGCCGCACGCCAAGGCGTTTGAGCGCATCGAACATTGCCTGGGTATCCGCCCCTTCCCCGAGGAAGACGCTTTCGGTGATTTCCAGTTCGAGCCGTTCGGGCGCCAACTGCGAGTTGGCGAGCGCCGAGGAGACGAGCGCGGGCAACCCGATGTGCGCAAACTGGATCGGCGAGACGTTGACCGCGACGCGGGCAGTGCCCTCCCAGGCGGCCGCTTCGAGGCAGGCCTGGCGCAAGGCCCATTCGCCAAGCGCACCGATCAGACCCGCATCTTCCGCGATCGGGATGAACAGCGCGGGCGAAATGCTGCCACGCTCGGGATGCTCCCAGCGCAACAGGGCTTCGAACCCGGTTATGCGGTTTTCGCCAAGCGCGACGATCGGCTGGTACGCCAGGCGCATCTGCCCCTTGGCCAGCGCATCGCGCATGTCCTCCTCGAGTTGACGGCGCTCTTCGGCGACCGAGTGCAGATCGCTGGAATAGAAGCGGTATTGGCCCCGGCCCGCGCCCTTCGCCGCGTACAGCGCGAGGTCTGCATTGCGGACCAGTTCCTCGCTGTCGAGCCCGTCGTAGGGCGCGATGGCGATGCCTACCGATGCGCCGATCACGCAGCGCGACCCGTCGATCGAATAAGGCTGCGTCAGCATCGTGATGATCTTGTGGCCGAGCTCGCCCAACGCGCCGCGATCGTCGACATCGGGCAAGACAATCTGGAACTCGTCTCCGCCCAAGCGGCCGATCTCGCAAGTTTCGTCGACGACCCGGCGCAGGCGGCGCGCGACCTGCTTGAGCAGCTCGTCGCCGGCCTGGTGACCGAGCGTGTCGTTGACGTGCTTGAACCGATCCAGATCGAGCATCATCAGCGCGCAGCTGCGCTTGGCGACCTGATACGCGGTCAGCGTGGTCGCCAGGCGTCCGGCCATGTGATGGCGATTGGCCAGCCCGGTAAGCGAATCGTACATTGCCAGTTGCGATGCATCGCGCTGGTTGAGCAGCGTAGCGGTGATATCGCGACCATGGCCGTGATAGCCGGCGAACTCGCCCTGGTCATCGGTTTGCGGGAGACCCGACAGGGCCCACCAGCGCCCATTGGAACTGCCGGCGATGCTCGCCGCCAGCTCGACGAAACTCGTGTGCGTCCCCAGCAGGAACGGCAACGTCCTTTGGCTGGCACGTTCCGGGTCCTTATCGAGGGCGAAGATGGCGGCGAAGGGCTTGCCGATCAGATCGCCGACCTCGGCCGCCAAGTCCTCCGCAATTTGCGGCGAGACATATGTGAGGAGCCCTTGGGCATCAGTCGCCCAGAACCAGCCAAGCTTCGCGTCTTCGTAGTTGCGGTAGAGTGCGAGCGGAGCGCCCGTCTGCCCCGCAACCTCGACCGGACGCGAGGCGCGCGATCGCGGGATGGCTTGCTTGAGGCGCGTAAGGGCGGAGTGACCGCTGGACATTTTGACCCGCAACTCCCGGCGATCCATATCGCGCGACAAGTCCGGTTAGAGGATCGAGGTTAATATAAATCAAATCGAGCGTTCGCCGGAAACGCGCCGGCACGTCCAGCACCGCTTGCCCTCACACTCGATGTTGCATTGCAGCATAATCGTGCTAGCGCTGGATCATGCCAGTACGGGACCCGATCATTTCCTCGCTTCGCATTCATGGTCGCCGTTTGCGGGTGGCGCAGTGGAACTTTGCTGGCCAACATCGCGGGCTGCCGCCGTTGCTGGTGTTCAACGGGATCGGGATGAACCTGGAACTGCTCGATCCGCTGGCACGCGCCATGGGTCCCCGGCGGGTGCTGTGCTTCGATATGCCGGGCATCGGCAAATCGCCCGATCCGGTGATGCCCTACAATGCGGTGAGCATGGCGCTGGCCACGGCCGCGATGCTGGATCGACTTGAGTTGGAAAGGGTCGATGTTCTGGGAATTAGCTGGGGCGGCGGCATCGCCCAGCAGTTTGCGCTGCAGCACCGCGCCCGGGTCGGCAGGCTGGTGCTTGCGGCGACCAGCGCGGGGATGACGATGGCGCCGGGAAGCCTGCCCGCTCTATCGCGCTTGGCCGACCCTGCGGAGTGGAGCATGGGCAAGGCTCTCGAACGCAATCTGGCGCTACTCTACAATGGCGGTGGCACGGGCGACCCGGTCTCGCTCAACGCGGCGACCCCGCCCTCGCCCGCAGGATTTATGTACCAGTTGGCGGCGCTGGCGGGTTGGAGCAGCGTGCCGCTTTTGCCCCTGCTCGACGTCCCGACGCTGATCCTCGCGGGCGACGAAGATCAAGTCGTGCCGCCGGTCAACTCGCGCTTCCTCCACGCGCTGATCCCGGGCAGCACGCTGGCCTTGATCCGCGGCGGAGGTCACCTCTTTCCATTCAGCCATCGCAAACAGTTCCTCGAAAAGCTGAACGCCTTCCTCGTCGCGCACGAACCTGTCGACAGTCCCTGAGACCCCTTCCCAAACAGGGCACCACCCGCTTAGATCGCCGCAGACAAGCGGGGAGCTTCGATGCGGCACATCGCGATCATCGGATCGGGTCCGGCGGGCTACTACGCCGCCGAAGCCGCGCTGAAGCACTGGGGAGACGAGGTCGCAGTCGATATTTTCGACCAACTGCCCGTCCCCTATGGCCTGATCCGCAGCGGGGTCGCACCCGATCACCAGTCGATCAAGGCCGTCTCGCGCCGCTATGAGGCGACCGCGCAGAGCGCCAACGTTCGCTTCATCGGCAACGTGTCGGTGGGTAGCGACGTGTCGATCGCGGAAATGCAGTCGCTCTACGACGCCGTGGTCCTCGCGACCGGTGCTCCGCACGACCGGCCCCTCGCCCTTCCCGGCGAACATCTCGGCAATGTCTTCGGCAGCGCGGCGTTCGTCGGCTGGTACAACGGTCACCCTCAGTTTGCCGATCTCAAGCCGGACCTGTCGGGGGAGACGGCGGTGGTGATCGGCATGGGCAACGTGGCGCTCGATGTTGCGCGGATTCTCGCCAAGACCCGCACCGAATTCGATGGGTCTGACATCGTGGCCCACGCCCTCGACACCCTGGATTGCTCACGCATCCACAAGGTCGTCATCCTCGGGCGCCGGGGACCGCACCAGATCATGATGACGCCCAAGGAGCTCGGCGAGCTGGGCCACCTGGCGCGCGCTTGTCCACGGGTCGATCCCGGCGACCTGCCCGACCTCGGCGACGATGCGTTGCTGGAGCCTGGCTTGCGCAAGTCGGTCACCCATCTGCGCGGGTTTGCCGCGATCCCTGAAAGCCACCGCGCCGATATGGCAATCGAGCTGGAGTTCGACTTCTTCGCCTCACCGGTTGCGTTGCAGGGGGACAAGCAGGTTACCGGCGTGACGGTAGAGCGCACCCGGGTCGAGGCGGGGCGTGCGGTCCCGACCGGCGAGACTTATACAATTCCCGCCAGCCTTGTGGTGAGCTGCATCGGCTACCAGACTTCGCCCATCCCCGGCGTTCCGTTCGACGAACGCGCGGGCCGTTTCGCCAACGACGAGGGCCGGATATTGCCGGGCCTCTACTGCGTCGGTTGGGCTCGCCGCGGTCCGTCGGGCACGATCGGCACCAACCGTCCCGACGGCTTCGGCGTCATCGACAAGATTGTCGAGGACATCGGCGCCGGCGGCGGCAAGCAGGGACGCGCGGGTTTCGACCGGCTGGCCGCCGAGCGGAAACTCGACGTCGTCACTTTCGCCGACTGGAAACTGATCGAGGAAGCCGAGACCAAGGCCGCTCGCGAAGGCGCCCCGCGCGAAAAGTTCGTCGATGTCGCCAGCATGATCGCGGCTCGGCGGGGATGAACTGGTTTAATCGCGCGATTAAATCGCTCGACTTGGGTCTCCAGGCCTGACATTCTCCCGGCGAAGTTGGGAGAACGACTCATGCCTTCATACGACCTGGTCATCCGCAACGGCACCATCGTCGATGGCACCGGAGCGCCGCGCTTTTCCGCCGATGTCGCGGTCAAGGACGGACTGATCGCAGCGGTCGGTCGGGTTCAGGGTGATGGCGCCGAAGAGATAGACGCCGCCGGCAAGGTCGTGGCGCCCGGCTGGGTCGACATTCACACGCATTACGACGGTCAGGCGACCTGGGATGCGGAGATGGCGCCGTCGTCGTGGCACGGCGTCACCACGGTGGTCATGGGCAACTGCGGGGTCGGCTTCGCGCCTGCCGCACCCGAACGCCACCAGTGGCTGATCTCGCTGATGGAGGGCGTCGAGGACATCCCCGGCACCGCGCTGGCCGAAGGGATGAAGTGGGACTGGGAGAGCTTCCCCGAATATCTCGACGCGCTGGAGCGCATGCCGCGCAGCATCGATGTCGGCACCCACGTACCCCATGGGGCGGTCCGTGCCTATGTCATGGGCGACCGCGAAAAGCCCGGCGCGGTGCCGACCGATGACGATGTCGCGCAAATGTCGGCGATCGTCGAAGAGGGGATTCGCGCCGGCGCGCTGGGCTTTTCGACGAGCCGTACGGTGCTTCACAAGTCGATCGACGGCGAGCTGGTCCCAGGCACCACCGCCACCGCCGAGGAACTCATCGCGATCGGCCGGGCGATGGGCCGGGTCGGCCACGGCGTGTTCGAGATGGCGAGCGATCTAAAGCGCGAATGGAACGAGTTCGAGTGGATGGGCGCGCTCAGCCGCGAGACCGGACTGCCGGTGACCTTTGCCGCGCTCCAGTCGATCGCCAAGGAGCTACCGCTCGACGAACAGATCGCCACGATGCGCAAGGAGAACGCGAACGGAGCCAACATCGTTGCGCAGATCGCGCTGCGCGGAAACGGCATCGTCATGGCCTGGCGCGGCACGGTCCATCCGTTCCGCTTCAAGCCCGCCTGGGTCGAAATCGAGACGCTGCCGTGGGAGCAACAGCTCGCCCGGCTCCAGGACCCGGCGTTCAAGGCGCGGATGCTGGCCGAGGAAAACGTCTATCCCGAGAGCGACATCATCGATTTCCTGCGCGTCGTCGCGACCGGGTGGTTCCTTCAATTCGAGATGGATCCCGATTTCGACTACGAACCAACCGCTTCCGAGGCGATTCTCGCCCGAGCGGCCGCGGCGGGGGTAGACCCGGCCGAATATGCCTACGATCTGCTGATGAAGGACGAGGGCACAGGCTTCATCTATTTCCCGATCCTCAATTATGCCGACGGCAACCTCGATTTCCTCGAGGCGTTGCAGACCGCTGACGACACCGTCAACTCGCTGTCCGACGGCGGCGCACATTGCGGCACGATCTGCGACGCGGCGAGCCCGACGTTCATGCTCCAGCACTGGGTTCGCGACCGCAAGCGCGCCGAGGGCCGCCCCGAGGGCAAGATCACGCTGGAGAATGCGGTCAAGCGCCAGTGCCGCGACACCGCGCGGCTCTATGGCCTCGACGATCGCGGGGTGATCGCGCCGGGCTATATGGCCGATCTCAACGTGATCGATCTCGACCGGGTCAAGCTCGGCAAGCCTTGGCTGGCGTTCGACTTGCCCGCGGGCGGCAAACGCCTGCTGCAGAAGGCCGAGGGTTATGTCGCGACGATCAAGGGCGGCGTGGTGACTTTCCGCGATGGCGAATGGACCGGCGAAACCCCCGGCGGCCTGATCCGCGGGCCGCAGCGGGCCGAGATGCTCGAAGCGGCAGAATAAACCCAGTAACCGAAAACCAGCCCGCTCATGGCGAGCGAAGTCGAGACAGCCGGCGCCGGATGTCTCGACTTCGCTCGACATGAGCGGATCGAGGACATGAAATGACCATCACTGGCATCCGCGTGGGCTCGCCCGCCAGCCTCGATACGCTCGGCGTCGCCACGCTCGACGATCCCGGCCAGCCCGGTCCGGGCGAGATCCGAGTGAAACTGCAAGCCTCGTCGCTCAACTATCACGACTTCGCGGTGGTCGCGGGGATGATCCCGACCGAGCCGGGGCGCATCCCGATGTCCGACGGCGCAGGCGTTATCGAGGCGGTCGGAGCGGGCGTCACCGCGTTCAAGCCAGGCGACCTCGCGCTGTCGCTGTTCTTTCCCGAATGGGACGACGGCGCGACGCCCGCCACCGCGTTTCGGCGCGTGCCCGGCGACGGGATGGACGGCTACGCTCGCGAGGCGATCGTCGCTCCCGCCGGTTGGTTCACCCGCGCGCCCGTCGGCTACTCCGCCGCCGAGGCCGCGACGCTGACGTGCGCCGGCCTCACCGCCTGGCGTGCGCTGTTCGTCGATGGCGCGGTCAAGCCGGGATCGACGGTGCTGATCCAGGGCACCGGAGGTGTTTCGATCTTCGCGCTGCAGATGGCCAAGGCCGCGGGCGCGCGGGTGATCGCGACGAGTTCGTCGCGCGAAAAGCTCGAGAAACTGCGCGATCTCGGCGCCGACGAACTGATCAACTACAAGGAAACCGCGGCGTGGGGCGCCAAAGCGCTCGAGCTGACCGGCGGCGCGGGGGTGGACACCGTGGTCGAGATCGGCGGCGCGGGAACGCTCGACCAGTCGATGGTCGCGGCCAAAGTGGGCGGCCACGTCGCGCTGATCGGGGTGCTGGCCGGTTATGGCGGGACGGTTCAAACCGTGCTGCTCATGGCCAAAAACCTGCGCGTCCAGGGTCTGACGGTGGGCAGCCGCGCCCAGCAACTAGCGATGATCGCGGGGGTAGAGGCGACCGGGATCAAGCCGATTATCTCGGACCGCTTCCCCCTGGCGGACCTGGCCGACGCCTTTTGCCATCAGGTGGCGAACAAGCACTTCGGGAAGATCGTGATCGACATTTAGGGCAGGATCACGATTCCCACCGCCGGATCGGCAACGCCGTTGAGCGTATCGACAAACGCCGCTTGCGCCGCGGCAAGCCCGTGCCGTTCGTCTACCCTCACCGCACCCTCGGTTTCGCGCACAAACTTGGCCCAGCTCGCCGCCACGGCATCGCCGAAACCCTTGGGACCCAGCTCCGCGATCGCCGCCACGGCATGGTCCGGGGCGAAAAACAGCACCGGCGCGGGTCCGGGAAGTGCACCGTTCTCCCTACCGAAGCCTTGGCCGACGTGGGTTGCCCCGACTGTGCAGGAATAACGGAGATTGTCGCCAAGCGCGCTGTGGATCGCGTGGAGCAGCGCCGCATTCCCCGCAAAGTCGACCGAGACGCTGGGCGCCTGTGGCAGGCTGGCGACCGCATCATAGGCCAATACTCGATCGTAGAACCCGGTCGCCTTGACGAAATCGACCCGGCCCGGCGAGGTCAGGCCAATCCGCTCGACCTGCGGCGATTTGTCGCGCGCGACGCTGGCCAGCGCCATGGCCGTCTTCGACGATGCGCTAGTGCTGATCACGGCCTCCGCACCGAACCAGCCTTTGCCGCGGAACATGCTCTCGATCAGGAAACCGGTCTTGAACAACGGGCCGAAGATCATCCGCTCGGCTTCCCTGGCCGGATCATGCTCGGGATCTGCCGCCAGTCGGCTGTACTGGTTATAGATCGGACTCATCGGCTGACGATGCGCGGCGCCATCCACGAAGCCGCCCGATCCGACTTTCACCGGCAGAACATCGAGATGCGTCGCCATCGGCAGATAGCCGTAAACCCGTTCGCCCACCGTAATACCGGGGTGGTTCGACGCCTCGACCACGGCGTGCCCCCACATCGGTACAACGCCCCACTTGCCCTCGCCTGGAAAGAAGTTCCAATAGCCGAAGGCATCGCCCGCAACGGCGTATGTGACATTGTTGGCGGTAACCGAGAAGCTCTCGACTCTTAGCCGGGCCTCGTCCTGGCCGAGCGGTGGCAACGGCGCCTCGACAATACGCATCTGGTTCAACGCAGCGCGCCGGACCTGCACCGTCCTGCTCATCGAAATCTCTCCCCGCCGGCGGCTGTTCACAGACTATTTTCCTACATCGGACCAGCCCGGTATTCCAAAGCCATGCCCAGCCCCGTCCAACGTACAGCCACCTCGAAAATGTGGCGCGGGTGGGAAGGATTTTTTAGCCCAGGACAGTGGTCCAAGTGGTCCAAGGGTTGTTCGCCGGGGGCGAATCGATCCTCAAACCCGCATCGGCATCAGCACGTAGAGCGCAGGGCTTTTCTCGTCCTGGCGGATCAGTGTGGGCGCACCAGCGTCGGCCAAGTGCAGTTCCACCGTATCGCCTTCGATCTGGCCGAGGATGTCCTTGAGGTAGTTCGCGTTGAAGCCGATTTCGAACCCTGCCGAGCTATAGTCGGCGGCGATCTCTTCCGCAGCGGTGCCGTTGTCGGGGCTGGTCACCGAAAGCGTGACCTTGTCGGTCTCGAGACTCATCTTGACCGCGCGGGTCTTTTCGGTGGCGATCGTGGCAACGCGATCCACCCCTTCGAAGAAGCTTCGCGGATCGAGCTTGAGCAGTTTGTCGTTGCCCGTCGGGATCACGCGGGTGTAATCGGGGAAGGTACCGTCGATCAGCTTGCTGGTCAGCACCACGCCGTTTTCGCCGCCCAGGGTGAAGCGGATTTTGCTCGCCGAAAGGTCTATCTCGACGTTGGTGTCGAGCGCTTCCTCGATCAGCTTGCGCAGCTCGGCGACGCATTTGCGCGGCACGATAACGTCGGGCATTCCCGCCGCGCCATCGGGGCGGGCGACTGTGTAGCGCGCGAGGCGGTGGCCATCTGTTGCGGCGGCCTTCAGCTCCTCGTCGGTGACGTGGAGAAAGATGCCGTTGAGATAATACCGCGTCTCTTCGGTCGAGATCGCGAACCGCGTGCGGTCTATCAGTTGCGCGAGTGTGGCAGCAGGAATCTCGAAACTGGTGGGCAAATCCCCCTCGACGATGACGGGAAAGTCGTCGCGCGGCAGCGTTGGCAGCTGGAAACGGCTGCGCCCGGCCTTGACCGTCATCCGGTTGTCGGCGGTTTCGAAGCTGACCTGGCTGCCATCCTGCAACTTGCGCGCGATATCGAACAGGAGGTGGGCGGAGACGGTGATCGCGCCGGCGCTGTCGACGGTGACCGCTGCCATCGATTCGACCACCTGAAGGTCGAGATCGGTCGCCATCAGCTTGACCGAGCCATCGGCCGAAGCCTCGATCAACACGTTCGACAGGATCGGGATGGTGTTGCGCCGCTCAACGACGGACTGGACGTGCGACAGGCAGCGAAGCAGGGTCGCGCGTTCGATCGTGGCCTTCATGGTCTTGTCGTGCCCCTCAAACGGACGCTGGACCGGGCGCGCTTGGCGGGCCCGGAATACGGACCACCTTCCTTAACGCAGGGCATTCGTCCGGCAAGCGTCAAGCGGTGAACGCCCCGCAAAGACTGTGCAAAACTGCGCCTTTGCGCCCCCAAAGGGCGTCAGGACAGCATCGCCATCCCGCCATTGACGTGGAGCGTGTGGCCGGTGACGTATCCCGCCTCGCGGCTGCACAAATAGGCGACCGCTGCCCCGATGTCCTCGCCCTCGCCCATCCGCCCCATCGGGATGCGCGCATTGAGCGCCTCCTTCTGGCCATCGGGCAGGCTGTCGGTCATCGCGGTGCGGATGAAACCGGGCGCGACGCAATTGGCGGTGATGCCGCGGCTGGCAAGTTCCTGCGCGAGGCTCTTGGTCATCGCGGTCAGCCCGCCCTTGGCGGCGGCGTAGTTGACCTGACCGGGATTTCCAGTGGCGCCGACGACGCTGGTGATCGTGACGATCCGCCCGAACCGGGCCTTCATCATCGGCTTGGCCGCGGCGCGCATCAGCCGGAACGCGGCCTCCAGGTTGACCCGGATCACCGCATCCCACTCCTCGTCCTTCATCCGCATCGCCAGGTTGTCGCGGGTGATCCCGGCGTTGTTGACGAGGATGTCGAGCTTGCCGAGGCTGTCGACCGCCGCGGGGATCAGCTTTTCGACATCGTCAGCCTTCGACAGGTCGCAGGTAATCGCGAGATGGTCGACCTTCTGCAGATGCTGGGGCGTATGCTCGTCCAGCTCGTCGCGAAACGCGCGCAGCTTGGACGAATTGGACCCGGAAACCGCAAGCCGAGCGCCCTGGGCGGCGAGCGCGCGCGCGATGGCGCTGCCGATCCCCCGCTGGCGCCGGTCACGAGCGCGGTCATTCCTGTGAGATCGAACATCTTAGACTCCATATTTGTCACGCGGAGGGGCGAAGGCGCGGAGAGGCCAGAAGGTTCACACGAAGCCACGTAGATGGTGCGCGTGGGGCGAAGCCCCTTTCAATATCGATGCCTGCCTATGCGGCCACACCGGGAAGATTCAAGAGCGTGTGGCGCAGCAGCGACATCTTCGTGGCTTCGTGTGAATCAAATCGTCTTGCCTCTTCTCTACGCCTTCTGGACCCAGCGTGAGACAATCCTACAACTGTCCCGCCAGCGCCTCGATGTCGGCCATCGTGACGACGCTCGTCCCTCTCGCATCGGGCGTGATCCGGCCGATCATGGGGCCGAGGACTTTGCCGCCCAGTTCGACGAATTGCTCGGTTCCCGCTGCGGCCATGGCGAGCACGCTCTCGCGCCAGCGCACGCGGCCAGTGACTTGTTCGACCAGCAGGCGCTGGATCTCCGCGGGATCGCTAGCCGCGCTCGCGGTAACGTTGGCGTACAACGGCAGGCGCAGCGCACCCGGTGGGGTCCGGCCCAGCGCCTCGGCCATCGCATCGGCGGCGGGCTGCATCAGCGGGCAGTGGAACGGGGCCGAAACCGGCAGGAGAATGCCGCGCTTGATCCCGTGGTCCTTGACCAGCGCGATTGCTCGCTCGACCGCCTCGCGGTGGCCGGAGATGACGACCTGGGTCGGGTCGTTGTCGTTCGCGACCGAACAGACCTGCCCCTCGGCCGCCGCATCCGCCAGCGCCTGCGCCTTCTCGACGTCGGCGCCGAGCAAAGCCGCCATCGCGCCGATCCCCACCGGAACCGCCGCCTGCATCGCCTGCCCGCGCAGTTTGAGCAGCCGCGCAGTGTCGGCAAGGCTGAACGCTCCGGCGGCGCACAGCGCGGTGTATTCGCCCAGGCTGTGCCCAGCCACGCAATCCGCTTTATCCGCAAGCGCGATGCCGCCTTCCTTCTCGAGCACGCGCAGCACGGCGATGGCGTTGGCCATGATCGCCGGTTGGGCGTTCTCGGTCAGCGTAAGCTGATCTTCGGGTCCCTCGCGCATCAATGCGAACAGCTTCTGCCCGAGCGCATCGTCGACTTCCTCGAACACCGCACGCGCCGCGGCGCTGGCGGCGGCGAGGTCCGCGCCCATGCCGACCTTTTGGCTGCCCTGTCCCGGAAAAACGAACGCTCTCATCTAAGTCTCCTTTGTCGTGCCGATTATGGGCCTCAGACCCCGCCGGCTACCCCGAAGGGCACAATCTTGTTGGCAGCATCGTGCCCGATATCGGCGCGCCCGAGCCACGCAATGGCATGCTTTTCGCACCAGAAACGCGCCATCGCCTCGGGCTCGGAGCCGAACGGGCGGTCGTTCTCGGGAACATCGCTGACCCGCCCGAGGCGAAGCCCGGCGATTCGGTGCGCGGCGAGATGGTGAGTCACGTGAAACAGCAGCCGGTCGACCGCGTAAAGGTGCTCCGCCACTTCCTCGACCATCACCACGTGCCCCCTCAGGTCGGGCATCAGATCGGTCCCTACCAGCATGGCCAGCGTCATCAGGTTGAACGCCACCGCCGGGCGATCGTCGAGGGACGGTTCGCAGCCTTCAACGTTACCGTCCAGCCAGCCAAGCGCCCTCCGGACGGCATCCTCGCCGCCTGCGCGCCGGATGTCGGCAGGCATCGGCGCGTGAACCGGGCGGCCGATCCCGGCGCGATAGAGCGCCGCGAGCAGCGTGCCGCCATCGCTATACCCGACGAAGGCCTTGGCCCGCGCTGCCTCGTTCATGCCCAGGACGGCCTCACCGGCAAGGCGATTGGCGCCATAGCCGCCGCGCACGAACCATACCGCGTCGAAGCCCGGATCGTTCGCGCATTCGACCAGCGCGGCCAGCCGTAAGGCGTCCGGCCCTGCGAAATGGCCGTCGATCGCGAAGCATTGCTCGTGGAACACCAGGTCATGTTGCGGATATTCCGCGCTTGCCAATCCCAGGACGCGATCCGCATCGTCGCGGGTGAACGGGGTGGACGGGGCGCAGATTGCGATGCGGGCCATGCCCGTCCGTAGCTTCGCGGTTGTATTGTCGCAAAGCCAAACCTAACCCCCGGCCCCATGACCGCTTCCGCCATGACCGCGCACGCCGACGACCTCACCGCCCACCCCTGGTTTTTTTGCGGCATCGGCGGATCGGGCATGCTCCCGCTCGCGCTGATCCTGCGCGGCCACGGCGCCGAGATCGCAGGGTCCGACCGTAGCCGCGACCAGGGCCGTAGTGCCGAGAAGTTTGCCTGGCTCGAAGCGCAGGGTATCCGCCTTTTTCCGCAAGACGGCAGCGGAATCGCCAGCGCCGACCAGACGCTCGTCGCCTCCGCCGCCGTTGAAAATACCGTCCCCGAAGTCGTCCGCGCCACCGAACTCGGCTGCGCACGGATGACCCGCGCCGAACTGCTGGCCACGCTGTTCAACGCCAGCGGCCGCGGGATCGCGGTGGGCGGGACCAGCGGCAAATCCACCGTCACCGGCATGCTCGGCTGGATCATGGCCCAGGCGGGACGCGACCCGACGATCATGAACGGCGCGGTGATGAAGAACTTCGTTTCCGCCGATGCGCCCTTCGCCAGCGCGCGTGTCGGCGGCGGCGACGTCTTCGTCAGCGAAGTCGACGAGAGCGACGGCTCGATTGCACTGTATCGCCCGGCCATCGCGGTGCTCAACAACGTCAGCCTCGACCATAAGAGCCTCGAGGAACTGCGTGCGCTGTTCGGCGGCTTCCTGGCGGCCAGCGACCGCGTCGCACTCAACCTCGACGATGCCGAAAGCGCGGCTCTGCTGCATTTGGCGCGCGACGCGATGACCTTCGCCATCGATCGCGGCGAGGCCGTGCTGCATGTTGCGCCTGGCTCGATCGCCGATCGCCCCAACGGGGTTTCAGGAACGGTGGTCGACACCCGCGACGGCTCGCGCCATGCGCTCGCCTTGCGCGTGCCCGGACGGCACAATCTGGCCAATGCGCTCGCCGCGCTGGCAGGTGCGTCGCTAGCTGACGTGCCAGTGGCTGAGGGTGTCACGGCACTGGGCAGCTTCGCCGGCCTCGCCCGCCGCTTCGACATCGTCGGCACGAGCCCCCAGGGCATCGTCGTGATCGACGACTTCGGCCACAATCCCGAGAAGGTCGCGGCGACGCTTGACACGCTGCGGATGCACCCGGGCAGGATCATCGCCTTCTTCCAGCCCCACGGGTTCGGGCCGCTTCGCCAGATGGGCGCCGAGCTGGCCGAAGTGTTGGCCACTCGCCTTGGCCCGGACGACCTGACCGTGCTGTGCGACCCGGTCTATTTCGGCGGCACCGTCGATCGCTCGGTCTCCAGTGAACACGTCGCCGCATGGATCGAGGCGGCCGGCGGCCATGCCGAGCATATCCCCGAACGCACCGCCTGCGCGGACCGCATCGTCACTCTCGCCCGCCCTGGCGACCGCATCGTGGTGATGGGCGCGCGCGACGACACGCTCAGTTCTTTTGCCGCCGATATCCTTGCGCGGGTCGGCTAGCTCGCCTTCGCCGTCCCAAAGAAGTAGGCCGGAATACCGGAGTCCACTTCAAGCCGGTTGCGCCCCTTGGCCTTGGCCACGGTCAGTGCCAGTTCCCCTGCCTTGATCGTGGCATCGAGCGACGACCCGATCATCGTGAGTCCGGCGCTGACCGTGATCGGCAGGCAATCGACCCCGGATGCTCCGCTCGACTCGGCAAGCGCGGAGACAATCCCACTACAGATGGTCTCGGCGTGATCCATCGACGTTCCCGGAAACAGGATTCCGAAGCTTTCGCCGCCGATCCGCGAGATGATGTCGTCGTTCCCGGCAAACGTGCGGACCAGTTCGGCAAACGCCACCAGCAGCTTGTCGCCCACGGCGTGGCCGTAGCGCATGTTGATCGCCCTGAAGTGGTCGATGTCGAACATCGCCATGCTGCCGCCGGTACGCGCTTCGACCAGGTGCTCGAGCATCGAGACGAAAGCGCTGCGGTTGGTGAGGCCAGTGAGGTGGTCCGTCATCGCCGCCACGAACAGGCGTTCCTCGAACACGCGCCGTTCCTGGATCGAGCGCATGAGGCTCACTGCGCCGTTGACCTTGCCGCTATCGTCGATCAGGCAGCGCGACTGGATTTCGAACCAGCGTTCCTGGCGATCGGTGGTGCGCGCCGGGAATTCTACCCAGTTGCCGTCCTGTCGCCCGGCGACCGCCGATTCGTGCTCGGCCATCACCGCCGCCGCCCGCGAAGGGTGAACCAGATCGAGGATATGCCGCCCGAACAATCCGTTGATCCCGGCGAAGGGCACGCGTTCCAGCCCCGGCGATGCGCTGAGGATGTTGCCGCTGCAATCCGTTTTCAGAATGATGTCGTCGGTGCTGTCGGACCACAACCGATAGAGAGTGCTCCTCTCCTCGGGCGTAAAATGTACTCCCATGCGACCTGTGCCTCCGCGCCCCCCGTTAGGCGTCTCACAAACTGGTTTAGCAAACACACCCCTCGCCAGTTCAATCGCAAGCCGCGGTATTTGCCCCACCGCGGCCTGCACATCGCAACTCGACGTACCTAAAAAGACGATTTGAAGTAAAGCGTCGTTAGTTGACTTCTATTTACTGCGAATCGACTTTATGTGACTGTTTACCATCAATTTATTTGTGGGAAAGTGGATTTGTGGACTTGCCCGGTAATTTTTTGTGGGGAGAGCCCCGCCGGTCACAGTTCGATCAGGATACGAATCTTGTCGGGGCTCGACCCGGCGGCAGTGGCGATTTCGGCGCGGGCGCGGGCGAGCAGGTCGTGGAGGTGCGACCGGTCGCCGACGTCTGGATAGAGTTCGGATCGGGCCACCCCCAGCGCTTCGGCGAGCGGGTCGATACGGTTTCCGACCGGGCGGCTGCGGCCCTGCTCCCACGCCCACACCGTCGGCTTGCTCACCCCCAGCCGGTCGGCGATCTGGGCCAGCGTCATCCCACGCTGTTTGCGCAAGCGCTGCAGGCGGTGGCCGAAATCGTCATCGAGCGCGGACAGCGCGGGGCGCGGAACCGGGGCTTCGCTGCGCAACTGCGCGCCGCTGAGTTCCGCCGAGCTCAGCGGGGTATCGAACTGGCAACCATAGTATGTCCCGCTCGCCCAGGTGACCGTGGCGCGGCGACCCCCGGCTTCCGGCAGATCGAGGGTGATGGCCTCGCCGATCGCGAGCATCGCCGCGGTCTCGATCAGCAGGCCGCCGGCCGAGACGTTATGCACGGTAACTCGCGTCGTCTCGCCGTCGGCGGTGGCGCCGGTAGCTTCGAGGCGGAGGGTGTAGCGCACCGCGTAGCGCGGGTCGTCGCTGTGGGGAATGGGTTCGAAGTGGGCGGCGATGGGCATGGTCTGGCTTTCGCGTGGAGCCCTCACCTCGCGACAAAGTAGTTAAATTCGCGTTACGCGCCGGCCGCCTGGGCGACGAGTTGCAACGAGCGCGCGGCCTTGCGAACAAAAAAGGGCGCCCGGATGAGGGGCGCCCTTCTGGAACAGTCGGCCGGACGACGAAGCGTTCAGGCTTCCTCGCCCTCCTCGGCCGGAGCCTCCTCGAACATGTCGGCGGGGATTTCGCCGGGCTCGAGGCTGCGGTCCTGTGCTTCGGTGAAGCCCGACGGCACGCTGGCCTCCTCGAACATCGCCGCCATTACGTCGACGCCCTGGGCCTGCAATTCGGCCTCGTCGGGCGACCGCGCGACGTTGACCTTGACCAGCACCGCGACTTCGGGGTGCAGCGCCACGCGCACGTCGTAGAGGCCGATCGACTTGATCGGGCGTTCGAGCACGACCATCGACTTGGCCAGCTTGGCGCCATCGGCGTTCAGCGCATCGACGATGTCGCGCACCGAAACCGAACCATAGAGCTGGCCCGAGTTCGACGAGGCGCGGATCAGGACGACCTGCTTGCCCTCGACGTCCTTGGCATGCTTCTCGGCCTCGCCGCGACGGTTGGCGTTGTCAGCCTCGATCTTCGAGCGGTTGGCCTCGAAGACCTTCTTGTTCGATTCGTTGGCGCGCAGCGCCTTCTTGTTGGGCAGCAGGAAGTTGCGCGCGTAGCCGTCCTTGACGGAGACCACGTCGCCGATGCCGCCCAGCTTCTCGATCCGCTCGAGCAGGATGATGTCCATGGCGTGCGCTCCTTACTTCACGAGGTACGGCAGCAGGCCGATCTGGCGGGCGCGCTTGATCGCCTGGCTCAGCTCGCGCTGCTTCTTGGCCGAGACCGCGGTGATGCGGCTGGGGACGATCTTGCCGCGCTCGGACATGAAGCCCTGGAGCAGACGGACGTCCTTGTAATCGATCTTGGGCGCGTTCTTGCCCGAAAACGGGCATGACTTGCGGCGGCGGAAAAACGGGCGTGCCATGGCTTATTCTCCCTCGCGTTCGCGGCGGCGGGTGCGCTCGCGATCCTGCTTGCGCATCATCACCGAGGGTCCGCCCTCAAGCTCGTCGACGCGCACGGTCATGAACCGGATGACGTCTTCGCTGATCGCGGTCTGGCGCTCGAGCTCGGCCACCACGCCCGCGGGGGCGTCGATGTTGAGCAGCACGAAGTGCGCCTTGCGGTTCTTGGCGATCTTGTAGGCCAGCGAGCGCAGGCCCCAGGTCTCGGTCTTGGTGACCTTGCCCTTGCCGGCTTCGACGATCTCGGTGGCGGTTTGGGCCAGCGCATCGACCTGCGCCTGGCTGAGGTCCTGGCGGGCCAGGAATACGTGTTCGTACAGCGGCATCGCTGCGCATCTCCTTGTTGCCGACCGCTGGCTGATCCGCGGATTGCGGGGCCCCTCCGGCTTTCGTGATCCCCGGCGCACGGCGGCGGGGAAGCGGGGCACATACAGGTTTCCCCCGCGAATGCAACCGCCGCGCGCCCCCGCCGGATGGACCGCGAGACGGCGCGCTAAACTGTGTGACTTTCGACAGACTATCGTCGTAAGAACAATAGCTTGTAGGCCACGAGCGACAGAGGTGTTGTGACCTTCCGCCGTGCAAGCCCGAGCGCCAGCCCTGCGCTTCACCCGAGAAAGAACCAACTCGCGCCATCCGCCAGCATGTAGCCCGCCGGCACGATGTAGGAAAATGGATCCGCCACGATCCCCTCTCCCCTTGCGGGAAAGGATAGCGAAGCTTGCTTCTTCAAGAAGCTAGCGCGGCTTGGTGAGGGGTAGCGGCATGGCGCCTTGCCGCGAGCCCTCTCCAACTGCGACTCGCGAGCAAGCTCGCAAGTCTTCGTATCCTCTCGCCTGAAAGGGCGAGGAAAAACTGCCCTTTGCCGTCTGTTTACCCCGCGCTGCTAACGCCGCGGGCTTGAGCGAGGCAGCCATCTTTCCGCCCGACGCGCGCGCTGCGTTCGCCGCGCTCTATCCGACGCGGGCGGGCAAGCTGGCGCATGGGCTGGCCGGTCATCCGCTGTTGACGCTGGACGCGCTGGCCGCACTGGCCGAGGCGTTGCCCGCCGGCAGCGCCGAGTGGAACCCCGGCACGCTGCCGATCGGGGTCGATCCGGGGGACGTGCCGCGGGCCACGCTGGGCGTGGGCGAGACGATCCGCGGGATCGACACCAGCGCCTCGTGGGTGGTGCTCAAGCGGATCGAGCAGGTTCCCGCCTATGCCGCGCTGCTGCGCGCGGCGCTGGCCGAGCTGGAGGCCGTCGCTACCCCGCGCACCGGGGCGATGCACCAGCTCGAGGGGTTCGTGTTCGTCAGCTCACCCGGATCGGTCACCCCGTTCCACTTCGATCCCGAGCACAACATCCTGCTCCAGTTGCGGGGAACCAAGACGTTGACGGTGTTCCCCGGCGGCGACGAGCGCCTGCTTTCAGCCGAGGCGCAAGAGGCGTTCCACCTTGGCCAGCACCATCGCAACCTGCCGTGGAACGACGCCTTCGCCGCGCTGGGCGAGGCGGTGCACCTGGCCCCGGGCGAAGCGGTCCATGTTCCGGTCAAGGCGCCCCATTGGGTCCGGAACGGACCCGCACCCTCGATTTCGCTGTCGATCACCTGGCGGTCGGAATGGAGCTATGCCGAGGCCGATGCGCGAGCATTCAACCGGGTCTTGCGCGGCATGGGCATGCGCCCGCGGCGACCGGGAGCGTTTCCGGCAGCCAACCGCGGCAAGGCGCTGGCGTGGCGCGCGATGCGGCGGCTGGGGGTTGGGGGTTAGGTCTTCCCCCAAGTCCGGCTCATGTCGAGCAGCCTGCGCAGCAGGCGACCGTCGAGACACCGCGCGCAAGTTTACGCCATCGCTTGCGTGTCGCGACTTCGCTCGACACGAGCGGTGGGGCCACGCCGGTAAGCGGACTTGGGTGTTTGGGTCCGGTTTGAATAACCCCCCGCCGCGCGCTATCGCCCCGCGATGGAATCGCCCGATCAGATCATCGCGGAACTTTCCCGCATCTACGACGCCGCGGTCGCGTGTCTGCGCGAAGACATCGCCGCCTATGCCGCCAATGGCAGCGCGCCCCCCCGAACGCCGCCGCGACGGCAGCTACTGCTATCCCGAGCTGCGCATCCACTATGGCGGCGAGGAGCACTCGGGCAGTTCGAGCCATTCGTTCGGACGGCTGACCACCCAGGGCACCTATTCGTGCACGATCACCCGCCCGGCGCTCTATGCCGATTACCTGTCCGAACAGCTCCGCCTTATCGACACCGGCTACGACGTGCGGATCGAGGTCGGCCCGTCGACCCAGGAGATGCCGTTTCCTTACGTGCTTGACGGCGCGTACGGCGCGGGGCTCGGCGCGGTCTCGCCGCAGGACCTGGCGCGCTATTTCCCGACCACAGAGCTGGCGATGATCGGCGACGAGCTAGCCGACGGCTACGACATGGGCCACACCGCTCGCAGCCTGCCGCTGAGCCTGTTCGATGGCTTGCGCACCGATTTCAGCCTGGCCCGGCTGGCGCACTACACCGGCACCGCGCCCGAGCACGTCCAGCGCTATATCCTGTTCACCAACTACCACCGCTATGTCGACGAGTTCGTGCTGTGGGCCGGGCAGCAGCTCGGCAACGGTAGATATTCGCAACTGGTCGGTGCGGGCGGGCTGCTGGTCACCGACCATACCGCCGACGCGCGCGGGCTGGTTGCGGACACGGCGTGGCGGCGGCACCAGATGCCCGCCTATCACCTGTGCGCGCCAGACCGCAGCGGGATCACCCTGGTCAACATCGGGGTCGGCCCGTCCAATGCCAAGACAATCACCGATCACCTCGCCGTCCTGCGGCCAGAGGCATGGCTGATGATCGGGCACTGCGGCGGGCTGCGGCCAACCCAGAAGATCGGCGACTATGTGCTGGCCCACGCCTATCTGCGCGACGACCACGTGCTCGATCCGGTGCTGCCGCCGGAAATCCCGATTCCCGCCATCGCCGAAGTCCAGGTCGCGCTGCAGAAGGCGGCCGAGCTGGTCAGCGGCCAGGGCGGCGCCGACCTCAAGCGGCGGATGCGGACCGGCACCGTGGTCACCACCGACGATCGCAACTGGGAGCTGCGCTACACTCATTCGGCCCGCCGCCTGAGCCTGAGCCGCGCGGTCGGGATCGACATGGAAAGCGCGACCATCGCCGCGCAAGGCTATCGCTTCCGGGTGCCTTACGGGACGCTGCTGTGCGTTTCGGACAAGCCGCTGCACGGCGAGATCAAGCTGCCCGGCCAGGCCAACCAGTTCTACGAGGAAGCCATCGCCGGGCATTTGGCGATCGGGACGCAGGCCTGCGAACTACTGCGTGCCGAGGGCCCAAGGCTGCACAGCCGCAAGCTAAGGGCGTTCAACGAGCCGCCGTTCAGGTGATCACGCCGCTTCGATGTCGGTGTGGGTGAAATCGTTGCCGACGTAGAGCAATGGCTTTCCCTCGCTTCGTGCCAGAGCATAGGCCATGCAGTCGCCGAAGTTGAGCTTTGCCGGATGCCCGCTGCCCTTGCCGAAATCACGATAGGCTTGCCGTGCGATTTCGGCGAGCTCGGGGGTGAAGGAGACAATCTCGATATCGAACTGGTCGAGAAGATCGTCGAATCGTCGGCTTAGTACTGGATCGCGTCGGCCGTCGGCCACGATCGCCGTCTCTAGAAAATTGCCGCTAGCAATCTGGGGCAGCGCCTCGGAATCAACCAAAGCTCTCGCCAATCGCTGGTAGCCCGCCTCTTTGTTCAACATCGCGATAAGCGCCGATGAATCGACGATCACTTGGGCAGCCCCGCCTCATCATAGAGCAGCGCGTCGATATCGGCGGAGCCCGGCCCGCCACGCAGCGCCTTGGAAGTGTACTCGAGAATTTTCTCGATCCTTGCAAGCTTGGCTTGCTTGTCTTCGCGCTTGCGAAGCTCGGCCCGGATCGCCTTGGTGACCGCCCCGGTGATGCTGTCGCCCGTCTCCTTGGCGAGTTGAACGGCAAGACGGTGCGTTTCGGCGCTCTTGATATTGAGGTTCATGATCTATTCTTCCATTCCAGGGAAGAATTCTTCCATAGCGCTCGAATCCGCGATCGGCAATCGGCGTCAATCAACTTCGGGGCTGTTGCCCCGCCGCAACCTTTGGAAACAGCGTCGCCGCCATCGCCTGGACGGTCGTGGCGAAGCGCGCCGCGCTGGCCAGGAACACCTCGCGCGGGATGCCGTCGCCGGTCTCGATATCCCAGCGCAGGCGGGGATCGCCGTTGGCGGTGACACTCACCGCGCCGTAGCGATATCGCCGTGCGAACAGGTTGGCGTCCTCCAGGCTCATCCCCGCGCCCTCGGCATCGAACGCGGAGAAGAACTGGACCGAGCCGCACTGGTCGTGCCGCGCCTCGTCGCAATCGAGGAACAGCAGCCGCGCCTTGAACCCGTTCATCACGAGGTCGAGCACCGGATCGCCGGTGTCGTCGACGCCGGTGGTCACGTCGTAACCTGCGGATTTGAGCGCCTCGGCTAGCGATTCGGGCTTCTGCGCCGCAACCGTGGCGGCCATGGCCGGGGCGGCGAGCCCCATAGCCACCGCTATCGAAATCGCCCGCCCCAATCGCATGTCAGCTTGCCCTCACCATCCGCCAGCTACCAGCCGCACGTCCTGCCCTTGTTCTGCGTTTGCAGCCACTTCGTCAACGGGGCGAAATAGCGGACCATGGACTTGCCGCTCATCTCGCGGCTGCCGGTGAAGGCCTGCAGCGCATCGGGCCACGGCTTCGACGCGCCCATCGCGAGCATCGCGTTGAGCTTCGCGCCGACCGCCTTGTTGCCATAGAACGAGCAGCGGTGGAGCGGCCCTTTCCACCCGGCGATCTTGCACGCCGCCTCGAAGAACTGGAACTGGAGCACGCGGGCGAGGAAATAGCGCGTGTAGGGCACATTGGCCGGGATGTGATACTTCGCTCCCGGATCGAACGCATCGGCCGGGCGGTCGACCGGCGGGACGATGCCCTGGTACTGCCGCTTTAGATCGACCCACGCAGTGTTGTAGTCGGCGGGCTGGATCTTGCCCGAGAACACCCCCCAACGCCACTTATCGATCAGCAACCCGAACGGCAGAAACGCGACCTTGTCCATCGCCTGGCGCAGCAGCAACCCGGTGTCCTTGCTCGCCGGCGGAACCTGGCTGCGTTCGAGCAGGCCAATCTGGACGAGGTATTCGGGCGTGATCGACAGCGCCATCGTATCCCCGATCGCCTCGTGGAAGCCGTCGTTGGCGCCCTCCTGATAGATCCGCAGCGGCTGCTGGTTGTAGGCGCGCTGGTAGAAGTTGTGGCCCAGCTCATGGTGGATCGTGGTGAAGTCGTCGGCGTTGACCTTGATGCACATCTTGATCCGCAGGTCGTCCTTGTTGTCGACGTCCCACGCGCTGGCGTGGCAGATCACCTCGCGGTCGGCCGGCTTGACGAACAGCGAGCGCTGCCAGAACGTCTCGGGCAGCGCGGGGAAGCCGAGCGAGGTGTAGAAACCCTCACCCGCCTTGACCATCTTGATCGGATCATAGCCCTTGGCGGTCAGCAGCTCGCCGGTGTCGTAGCCGATGTCGCCCGCGCCCGGAGGAGCGACGATGTCGTAGATGTTGCCCCATTCCTGCGCCCACATGTTGCCGAGCAGATCGGCGCGGATCGGGCCGGTCTTGGCCTGAACCGCATCGCCGTATTTCTCGTTGAGCTTGGTCCGGGTGTAGCAGTGGAGCTGGTCGTAGAGCGGCCTGACCTCACCCCAGATCTTGTCGGTCAGCGCGGCGAAGGCGTCGGGGTCCATGTCGTAGTTGGACCGCCACAACGCGCCTGCGTCGGCGAAGCCGAGTTCCCTGGCGCCCTCGTTCATCAGCGCCGCAGTACGCTCGTAGTCCGCCTTCATCGGCTTGCCCACGTTGTCATGCCAGCTCGCCCACATCTCCTTGAGCTCGTCGGGGTTGCGGTTGGTGCCCATCGCCGCCTCGATGTCGCTGCCGTTGATCGGCTGACCCTTCAGCGTGCCCTTGCCCTTGCCGTAGACGCCCTGCATCGATGCGGTGCGCCGCGCGACCTCCTCCGCCGCCCCCGGCTTGGTCGATGCGGGCGAGGTGATCTGCGTGCGGAACATGGTGAGCTGGCGCTGGGTGTCCTTGTCCAGCCCGGCCACGCCGGCGGCACGCGCCGCGGCCAAGGCGTTGGCCACCTGCATCTTGGTCGTCGTGGCTCCGGCTTGCGCCGAGACGAACTCGGAGTCGTCGTTGATATAGGTCTGGTAGACCCAGTCGGCGTGGCCCTGGGCCACGGTTTGCTCGGCATAGGCCGCGTCCGCCGACTTCACCCATTGCGTGACTTCGGCGGGGGTGGCGGGCGGCGCCATATCCTCGGCCAGCGCGGGCGAGGCGGCAAGGCTGGCGGCGAGCGCAAGGGCGGAAGCAATGGTTTTCATGGGAAGCGACTCCGGCGTGACGGCAAAGAGTGCCCGAAGCTTAGGCTTCGCGGCGCGAATTCACGTTACGGCGGTCCGGGACAGCGTCAAGTGGTTAGAAATGAAACGATCTCGCTAGCCATCTCCGGCTGGGTAACCGAGCCCATGTGCGTGCCCGGAACGGTCGCGCGGCGTGCATCGGGCAGCGCCGCGGCCAGCGCGTCGGGATCGCCGTTGTCATCGTCCTGCGCGCCGCACAGAACCAGTGTCGGCATGGTCACCGCGGCCAGCGCGGAGGGCGGGGTGTCGGCCATCGACCCCAGCAACAGCCGCGCCGCCTCGGCATCGACCTTCATCGATTTCATGAACTGCTGCGCCATGTAGGCCGGGTCGCCGGGGCGGATCGAGCCGAAGCGGGCGATCACGTCGAGGAAGAACGCGGCCCGCCTGGCCCACCCGGCCAAACCCTCGAGTCCCATCCCGCCCAGCACCAGACGGCGCGGCGCGAGTCCCGCCAGCACCGCGCGCACGCTTGTCCGCGAGCCGAGCGAGAAGCCGACGAGATCGTAGTCGGTCACGCCAAGGTATGTGACCAGCGCGGCGGCATCGTTGGCGAGGACGTCGGGCGGATAGCTCGCCGGATCATGCGGCTTGGCGCTCTCTCCGTGGGCTCGCAGATCGGGCATCAGCGCCTCGAACCCCGCCTCGGCGAGGCGCTTGGCATGGCCGAACCTGATCCAGTTCATCTCGGCGCTGGAGAACAGGCCATGCAGCAGTATGACCGGGCGGCCCGCCCCCAACCGATGCAGCGCCAGCTTGGCCCCGCCGAAACCCTCAAAGAACTCGCCCCTCACTCGGGAACCTCGCGCCCGGCCGCCTTCCAGCGCTTGGCGATGCTTTCGGTCGTCGCGGAGTGGTGGCGCGGCAGAGCGCGCGTATCGAGCCAGGCTTCGTGGATGCTCTCCGACCCCGCGTGGGCCTCCGGCGTGAACTCGGAAGGATCGTCGAAGCTGCCGAAGGTGATGTCGGGATTGCCCTTGCCATCGGCGAAGTGGAACCCGAGCGGGGTGCCGCAGTGCGAACAGAACGGCCGCCGCGCGATCGGCGAGCTTTGATACCAGTCGGGTTTGCTCTCCCAAGTCAACGCACCGGCGGGAACCTGGACGAACGCGGCGGCGAACCCGCCGGTCGCCTTCTGGCACATCCGGCAGTGGCAGAGATACGCCTGCGCCTTCTCGGTTTCGACGCGATAACGCACCTTGCCGCACTGGCACCCGCCGGTCTGCACGCTCATCGTTCGGCCAGTCCTTTCTGCTGCATTCGCCATACCGCCAGATCGATCCGATCCTGGCCGAAGAAAGGCTCGCCCTCGAATACCAGCGTCGGCACGCCCCAGTGCCCGGCGGCTTCGAGCGCAGCCTGGTTGGCGGCGATCTCGGCGTCCAGCGCCTCGGGCTCGCTGGCGATTTCGGCTTCGAGCTCGGCGAAGTCGAGGCCAGCCCGCTGAGTCGCCCCGGCAAGGTGGTCGCCCTCGTTCCATCCCGCGGTCCCGCCCCAGATCAGCCGCGAAACCTCGTCGGCAAACGCCAGCGACTTGCCCCCGTCGCGCTGCGGCCTGGCCCAGCCGGGTGAGCCGATAGATATGCGGCTGGTCATCCGCGATCCGGCGCGTGGCGATGTCCTGGACGATCGGATCGGGGCGCGGCGGCGCGAACGGTATCTCCAGAGATTGCGAGAGCCGCACCACATCGGTGAGCAGGTAGCGCAGCCAGCTGGGATGGTTGCGCTCAAAGAAATCGGGCTGGCGGATCGCCAACGGATAGACCGGCCGCAGGGTGAGCGCGAGATCGTATTGGTCAGCCAGCGCCCGGTAGCGGCGCGTGGCGAGGTAGCTGTAAGGGCTGCGGAACGACCAGAAGATGTCGGCGGCGAGGGTCATGGACCAGGCATCCCCCAGGATTTCATTCGAGCCATCGTATGTCTCCCTGCGGTACAATGCCGCTCATCCCGAGCGAAGTCGAGGGACGCTGCGCGAGGCTGGAATGCGGAGCGCATCTCAACTCGGCCCGACACGTACAGCGTTGGGCGAAGGCAGGCGGAACTGGCGCCGCCGCCACCGGTTGAACGGCCACCCCGATCGGAGAACAGCCATGCCCAAGTCGCTTTCCAAGGGCGATGCCGTCAGCTGGAAAAGCCACGGCGGAACCGCGCACGGGAAGGTCGTGAAAAAGATCACCGCGCCGATGGAGATCAAGGGCCACCACGTCGCCGCGAGCAAGGACAATCCCGAATATCTGGTCGAAACCGAGGACGGCAAACGCGCGGCGCACAAAGCGGGCGCGCTGACCAAAGGGCGCTGAGACTTCGGGTCAGCGGAAGAAGCAGGTCGTCCCGGCGTGGAAACTGACGACCTTGGCCCCATCGCCTGCGCCATCGAGGAAACCGCCGATCGTCCCGCCGTCGCCGGATGCGTACTCGAACTCGCCGGGCAAGGTGGTGCCGGGCACCCGCCGGGCGGAGCGTTCGGCGCTAATCTCGGCGAGGGTATTGCCCAGTTGCAGTCCATCGACGGTTACCACCGGCGCGCCCTTCTCCGCCCGCCAGCCGACGAGCTTCCCACCGAGGAAATTGAGCGTCAGCGGCCCCCACGCGGCGAACTCCATCGGACCCGCACCGCATTCGGCGAGCTTGCCGAACTTCGGCTTGCCGAATTCGACGGTCATCGCCTCCAACGTTTCCGCCTGATCGCGTCCGAACTTCAGCGTGGCGGCGGTGTCCCGCCCATCGACCGCGCCAGCCATGATGATGCCGTCGGCCGCCAGCGTCACCCGAGGCGTCTTTTTGGCCGGAGCTTGCGGTGCAGCGGACGCGATCGGCAAGACACTGGCCTCCGAGGCAGGCACGGTGGTGGCCGCATCCGCCGGAACGGGTTGTTCCGGCGAGCGATCACACGCCGCGAGCACGATGAGCGCGACGAACGGCAGGGCAAGGCGCATCGAAAATTCCTCGCTGTGGCGCTCAGCCCTTTTTGAGGTGACGCCTTCCGAGGAGTTCAGCGATCTGGACGGCGTTTAGTGCCGCTCCCTTGCGCAAGTTGTCCGAAACGCACCACAGCACGAGGCCGTTCTCGACCGTCGAGTCCTCGCGGACGCGGCTGACGTAAGTCGCGCCATCACCGACGCATTCGATCGGGGTCACGTATCCGCCGTCCTCGCGCTTGTCGATCAGCATCACGCCGGGCGCCTCGCGCAGAATGTCCTGCGCCTGCTCGGCGCCGATCTCGTTGGCGAACTCGAGGTTGATCGCCTCCGAATGGCCGACGAAGACGGGCACGCGCACGCACGTCGCCACGACCTTGATCTTGGGATCGAGGATCTTCTTGGTCTCGACCACCATTTTCCACTCTTCCTTGGTCGAGCCGTCGTCGAGGAAGACGTCGATGTGTGGGATCACGTTGAAGGCGATCTGCTTGGTGAACTTGTTGATGGAGACCTGGTCGCCCACGAAAATGGCGCGGCTCTGCTCGAACAGCTCGTCCATCCCCGGCTTGCCCGCGCCCGAGACCGATTGATACGTGCTGACCACCACGCGCGTGATCGTCGCGGCGTCGTGCAACGGCTTGAGCGCGACGACCATCTGCGCGGTCGAGCAGTTGGGGTTGGCGATGATATTGCGCGCGGTATAGCCGTCGATCGCATCAGGGTTCACCTCGGGCACGATCAGCGGCACGTCGGGATCCATGCGGTAATACGACGAGTTGTCGATCACCACGCAGCCCGCCGCCGCGGCCTTGGGCGCGTATTCCTTGGCCGGACCCGAGCCCGCCGCGAACAACGCGATGTCCCAGCCGGTGAAGTCGAAGTTGGCGATGTTCTGGCACTTGAAGCGCCGCCCGGTCTCGCCGTACTCGACCTCTGTGCCCTGCGAGCGCGCGCTGGCGACAGCGGCGATCTCGTCGGCGGGAAACTCGCGTTCCGCCAGGACGTTGAGCATTTCACGGCCGACGTTCCCCGTCGCGCCGACAACCACCACCCGGTAACCCATCGTTTCATTCCTCAAATACGAGAACGGCCGGCGTTCCTGTGTGGGAAGCCGGCCGTCTCGGTCTGTGTTGCAGCCCGATCGCTATGGTGATCGGTCTTCAGCTCATTCCGCGGCCGCCGTCGTAGTCTTAATGACTTTGCGCTCTGCAATACGCGCGCGCTTGCCGGTGCGGCCGCGCAGGTAATAGAGCTTGGCGCGACGGACCACGCCGCGGCGGACCACGACGATGCTGTCGATGTTGGGTGAGTACAGCGGGAATACGCGTTCCACACCCTCGCCGAACGACATCTTGCGCACGGTGAAGTTCGAACCGAGCCCACGGTTCGAACGCGCGATGCACACACCCTCGAACGCCTGGACGCGGGTGCGCTCGCCCTCGACGACGCGCACGCCGACGCGGACGGTGTCTCCCGCGCGGAATTCCGGAATGTCCTTCCGGCCCTTGAATTCCTCGATGGCCTCGGCCTCGAGGGTCTGAATCAGGTTCATTCGACCTGGTCCTTCTTTTCACGCCGCGCGCCAGAGGCAGGCTGGTCCCGAGCGCCGGTGTGGCGCTCCCAAAGGTCCGGCCTGCGTAACCGTGTGTCGATCTCCGCCTGCCGTTTCCGCCAGGCCGCGATCTTCGCATGATCCCCCGATCGCAGCACTTCGGGGATCGTGCGCCCTTCCCATTGCTGGGGCCGGGTATAGTGCGGGTACTCGAGAAGTCCGTCCTCGAACGATTCCTCGGTCCCGCTGGAAGGCGCGCCCATTACGCCGGGGAGCAGGCGAATGCAAGCGTCGAGCAACGCGATCGCAGCGGGCTCTCCGCCGGACAAGACGATGTCGCCGAGGCTGACCTGTTCGATGGCGGGGCGGGCCTCGAACAAGCGTTCGTCGAAGCCCTCGAAGCGCCCGCACAGGATGGTGACGCCAGGGCCGGAGGCAAGCTCGCGGATGCGCGCCTGGGTCAGCGGTGCGCCGCGCGGGGTCATCGCGATGACCGGGTTGGCGGGGTGGAGCACCGTGGCATGATCGACCGCTCGCGCGACGATATCCGCGCGCAGCACCATCCCCGCCCCGCCACCCGCTGGGGTATCATCGACGGTGCGGTGCCTGTCGGTGGCGAAGTCGCGGATGTGGACGGCGTCGAGCGACCACGCGCCGTCGGTCAGCGCCCGCCCAGCGAGCGACATGCCGAGCGGCCCGGGAAACATCTCCGGATAGAGAGTGAGAACGGCGGCGGAGAAGGTCATCCCGCGGCGAAGGCTGCGTCGATGAGCAGCCGATCTCCCCATTCCGGCACGGCCTCGGCGGTCATCGGCACCATGAAGCGCATGCCGTCAGCCTTCTCGATTTCGATCACATCGCCCGCGCCGAAGTTCTCGACCGCGACGCACAACCCGAGCGGCTCGCCCTCGGTCGAGACTGCGGGAAGGCCGATCAGGTCGGTGTGGTAGTACTCGCCCTCGCCCAACGGCGGCAGCGCCGAGCGGGGGACGGTCAGTGCGGTGCCGCGCAGGGCTTCGGCGGCGGTGCGGTCGGCCACTCCAGCGAAGCGGGCGATGGCGCCGCCCTTGCCATCGTCCTTGAGTTTCAGGATCGTCAGCGCACCGCCGTTGAATGCCTTGTGCGGCTTCAAAGACGCTACGCCCTCGCCGAACAGCTTGAGCCGGACTTCGCCCGTCACGCCGTGCGCGCCGATGATGGCGGCAAGCGTGACGGGCTTGTCCGGGATCAATCGTCAGCCCTCGGCCGGAGCTTGAGCGCTTTCGCCCTCGCCTACTTGGGCATCGTCACCCGCATCGGAGTTTGGGGTCGCTTCGTTGGTTGCTTCCTGAGCCGCCTCGGGAGCGGCGTCCGACGGCGCGTCCTCGCTGGCGACTTCGGCGACGGGCTCTTCAGTCGGCGCCTCGGGAGCGGCTTCCTCGGCGGGCGCCTCCGGAGCTGCTTCCTCTGCGGCGACCTCGACTTCCGGCTCGGGCTCAGGCGCCGGAGCGGCAGCTGCCGCGGCCTTGGCTTCCTCGGCTTCGGCGAGCTTGGTCGCGCGGTCCTCGGCCCGATCCTTGGCCTTCTGGCCCGGCTCGGCCTTTTTCGGGTTGTTGGTCGCCGCGCGTTCCTTGATCCCGGCCTTGTCGAGCATCCGCGCGACGCGGTCGGTCGGCTGCGCGCCGACGCCCAGCCAATAACGAGCACGATCCTCAGTCAGCTTGACGCGGTTGGCGTCGTCCTTGGCGAGCAACGGATTGTAGGTCCCGATCTGCTCGAGATAGTTGCCGTCGCGCGGGGCCCGGCTGTTGGCCACCACGATCCGGTAATAAGGACGCTTCTTGGAACCGCCGCGCGACAGACGCATGGAAACAGACATTGTATTCTACCTTTCCTGAAAATCTTGGTCGTTGAATTCGCTAAAGTCGATTATCTCTTGAGAAGATCGTTGAGGTTGCCGGGAAGCCCGCCGCCACCCAGGCCGGGCAGCTGGCCGCCTCCTCCGCCGAGGCCGGGCGATCCACCCATTCCGCCGCCGCCCATGCCGGGAATTCCGCCCTTGCCGAACAAGGCGCCCAAGCCCTTCAGGCCGCCCATCTTGCGCAACTGCTTCATCGCCCCGCTCATATCCTTGTGCATCTTGAGCACCCGGTTGACGTCCTGCACCTGCACACCCGCCCCCTTGGCGACGCGAATCTTGCGCCTGGCGTTGAGCAGTTCGGGACGGCTGCGTTCCTTGGGGGTCATCGAACCGATGATCGCCTCCATCCGCTGGAGCACCTTGTCGTCGCCGCTTTGCGCCAAGGCTTGCTTTGCCTGCTTCATCCCCGGCATC
Source organism: Novosphingobium sp. Gsoil 351 (assembly GCF_009707465.1). Lineage (NCBI taxonomy): Bacteria > Pseudomonadati > Pseudomonadota > Alphaproteobacteria > Sphingomonadales > Sphingomonadaceae > Novosphingobium > Novosphingobium sp. Gsoil 351. The sequence continues at coordinate 3,612,005 of NZ_CP046120.1, read as the reverse complement.
AGACCAGCGAGCATGCCCAAGCCGCCCATCTTGGTCATCTGGCGCAGCTGGGTACGCAAGTCTTCGAGATCGAACTGGCCCTTGGCCAACCGCCCCGCGAGCTTCTCCGCCTCGTCCTGCTGGATCGTCGCCGCCGCCTTCTCGACGATCGAGACGATGTCGCCCATCCCGAGAATGCGACCCGCTACGCGCGCAGGATCGAAGCTCTCGATGCCGTCGAGTTTTTCGCCCGTGCCGGCAAACTTGATCGGCTTACCAGTGACCGCGCGCATCGAAAGCGCCGCACCGCCGCGCGCGTCGCCGTCCATCCGGGTGAGCACGACGCCGGTCAGCTCGACCTGTCCGGCAAAGCTCTGCGCGACGTTGACGGCGTCCTGCCCGGTCAGTGCATCGACCACCAGCAGCGTCTCGCGCGGCCGGGTGGCGGCCTCGACCGCTTTCAGCTCGTCCATCAGCGCGGGATCGACGTGGAGCCGCCCGGCGGTATCGAGCAGCAGAACATCGACCGCCTGGAGCTTGGCCGACTGCAACGCACGGGAGGCAATCGCCACCGGCATCTGGCCATCGACGATCGGCAGCGTGGCGACGTCGATTTGCTCGCCGAGCACGCGGAGCTGTTCCTGTGCGGCGGGGCGATAGACGTCGAGCGACGCCATCAGCACCTTCTTGCCGTGTCGCTCCTTCAGCACCTTGGCGATCTTGGCGGTGCTGGTGGTCTTGCCCGATCCCTGAAGCCCGGCCATCAGGATCACCACCGGCGGGGCGGCGTTGAGGTCGAGCTCTGATGACTTGCCGTCGTCGCCGCCCAGCGTCGCGATCAGCTCGTCGTTGACGATTTTGACGACCTGCTGACCCGGCGTCACCGAGCGCAGCACTTGCTGGCCGATCGCCGCCTCGGTCACCCGGTCGACGAACCGCCGCACCACCGGCAGCGCGACGTCAGCCTCGAGCAGCGCGATCCGCACTTCGCGCATTGCGGCGCGGACGTCGTCCTCGCTGAGCGCGCCGCGGCCACGCAGCTTGTCGAAGACGGTGCTGAGGCGATCGGACAGGCTGTCGAACACTGGCTCTTCCGTTCGTTCTAGCGAAACGCAAAAAACGCCGGTGGGCGAAACCTCGCCGACCGGCGCGCCGCATTTCGTCGGCGTCGTGGTGATCCGGCCCCTTGCGGAAAGCCGATGTTGCGGGTGCCCTTAGCCATCACGCACGTTGCTGGCAAGCGCCGTCACGGCTCGGGCACATCACTTAACCGGTTGTTAGCCCCGTTTGGGCTAGGCGAGGATGATGGACCAGGGGGAAATCGAGTTGTCGCATCCGTCGCCCGCGACCGACCCTGCCCACGTGGCGGACGTCGCTCAAACGCGCGTCGGCAAGGCCCAGCGCGATGTCGTCGCGCTGGGCCTTGCCGCCGCGGCGATCATCATGTTCGTGGGCACGGGCGGGAGCGTCCTGCCGCAGGTCGTCCGGGCTTGGACCCAAGGCGGCCAGGGCCCCGACGGGATGCTGGTCAATGCGTTGCTCCTGAACATCGCGCTGATCATCTTCGGCTGGCGGCGGTACAACGATCTGACACGCGAGGTCGACGAACGCCGCGAGGCCGAGAAGCGCGCGTGTCTGCTCGCCCTGACCGACCCGCTGACCGGCTGCTTCAACCGGCGCAGCATCGGACCCAAGACCGACGAATTGCTCGCGGTGGCCAAATCCCGCGGTCAGGCGGTAGCGTTCCTGCTGTTCGATCTCGACAACTTCAAGGCGATCAACGATCTCAACGGTCATGTCGCCGGCGACGCGCTGCTCAATGCCGCGGCGCTGCGGGTCAGCCGGCTGCTACCGCCCGAAAACGTACTGGCGCGACTTGGCGGGGACGAATTCGCGGCGGTGATCACTTTCGACCCGGCGAACCCGGCAACTATCGACCGCCTCGCCGACCGCCTCCTCGAAACCGTCGCCATGCCCTTTCAGCACGAGGGGCTGTCGCTCGAAACGACGATCTCGATCGGCATCGCGAGCAGCGACAAGACTCGGTCGGGCGATGGACGGATCGATGCACAGGCGCTGCTGCACAACGCCGACATCGCGATGTACCACGCAAAGAAGCAGGGCCGGAACTGTCATTACTGGTTCGAACCCGAGATGGCCAACGAGCTGCGCTTTCGCAGCGAGCTGGAAACCGGCATCCGCCGCGGCCTGACCCGCGGCGAATTCGTGCCGTATTACGAACAGCAGATCGACCTCGAGACCGGCGAACTGGTCGGCTTCGAGATGCTGGCACGGTGGCGCTCGCCCGCACTGGGGCTGGTCAGCCCCGAGATCTTCATCCCGATCGCCGAGGAAATCGGCGCCATCGCCGAGATGTCCGAACAACTCATCGCCCAGGCCCTGCGCGATGCCTCCACTTGGGATCCCTCGCTGACGATCTCGGTCAATATCTCGGCCATCCAGTTGCGCGATCCATGGTTCGCTCAGCGCATCCTCAAGCTGCTGGTGGAGGCCAATTTCCCCGCCAGCCGCCTCGAGATCGAGATCACCGAGAGCTGCCTTCACGAGAACGTCGGCGTGGTCCGCTCGCTCGTCACGAGCCTCAAGAACCAGGGCGTGGCGATCAGCCTCGACGATTTCGGGACCGGCTATTCGAGCCTTGCCCAACTCCGCTCGCTGCCGTTCGACCGGATCAAGATCGATCGTAGCTTCGTCTCGTCGATCAACGCGAGCAAGGACGCTTCGACCATCGTCAAGTCGATTACCTCGCTGGGCGAAGGGATGAACCTGCCGATCACCGCCGAGGGAATCGAAAGCCCCGAGGTACTCGCCGAACTGCGCACGATGGGCAAATACAAGGGCCAGGGCTATCTCTATGGCCGCCCGGTCGACGCGACGACCGTGGCGCAAATGCTCGCCGAAAAGGGTCTGCTGGTCACCGAGCGCACTACTCAGCTCGATTTGAAGCCCGACGGACCGATCGATGCGCCCGCGTGGTCGGGAACGCACGGCTGATCCTGCAGCCGCTCGGCTGGACGTAAGCCCAGCCAGCGCCTAACTGGCGCGCGATGCGCGTCGAATTCACCAAGATGCATGGCCTTGGCAACGATTTCGTCGTGCTCGATGCGCGCACGACCCCGCTGGCGATGACCAACGGCCTGGCCCACGCGCTCGCCGATCGCAAAACCGGGATCGGCTGCGACCAGCTCATCGTTCTCGTCCCTTCGACCGCTGCCGACCTCGGCATGCGGATCTTCAACGCCGATGGCGGCGAGGTGGAAAGTTGCGGCAACGCCAGCCGCGCGGTGACGATGCTGCTGGGCCATGCAGCGCGGATCGAAACCTTGGGCGGGGTCATCACTGGCGAGCCCGAGCCTGGCGGCGCGGCGGTCGACATGGGCAAGCCGCGCTTCGAATGGCAAGACATCCCGCTGGCCTACGCGATGGATACTCTGGCCCTTCCGGTGGGTTGGGAAGACCTGGAAAGCCCGGTCGCGGTCAACGTCGGCAACCCGCATGTGGTGTTCTTCGTACCCGATTGCGACGCAGTCGATCTCGAGCGGCTCGGCCCGCAAATCGAACACGATCCGCTGTTTCCAGAGCGGATCAACGTCAACGTCGCCACCGTTCACGACGGCGGACTGAGGCTGCGGGTGTGGGAGCGTGGTGTCGGGTTGACCCGCGCCTGTGGCACCGGCGCATGCGCCAGCGCCGTCGCCGCGATCCGCCGCGGGCTGACCTCGCGCGACGTAGCGGTCACGCTTCCCGGAGGCACGCTGCATATCGCCTGGCCGATGGCCGGGGCGGTGCGGATGAGCGGGGCGGCGAGCGAGAGTTTCCGGGGGAGTTTCGATCTGGCGGACTATACCTGATGGCCGACCAGGCGAGCTCGGTGCAGGTGGTCACGCTAGGCTGCCGCCTCAACCACGCCGAAAGCGCACGACTGGCCGTCGCGTTGCGTGAACGGCGTGGCACGGTCGTGGTCAATACCTGCGCCGTCACCGCGCAAGCCGTGCGTCAGAGCCGCCGCGCGGTGCGGCACGCGCGAGGACAGGGGCTGCGCGTGATCGCTACCGGCTGCGCGGCAACGATCGATCCCAAAGGATTTGCAGCGCTGGCGGACGAAGTGCTGCCCAATTCCGCCAAGCCGGAGAGCGCGCTTCCTGCTAGCGCCGACCGGGTGCACACGCGCGCGTTCGTGCCGGTCCAGAACGGGTGCGACCACGCCTGCACATTCTGCATAATCCCCCAGGGCCGCGGCCCCAGCCGCTCGCGACCGATCGCTGCGGTGGTGGATGAGATCGCGGTGCTGGCTGAAACCGGCGTCGGCGAAGTCGTACTCACCGGGGTGGATTTGACCAGCTACGCCGCCCCCAACCTCGGCACGCTCGTCGCCAAGATCCTTGCCAGGGTGCCGGCCCTGCCCCGCCTGCGGCTGTCCTCGCTCGACGGGGTGGAGATCGATCCGCTGCTGTTCGAGCTCATCGTGGGCGAGCCGCGGGTCATGCCGCACGTCCACCTCTCGCTGCAATCGGGCGACGACCTGATCCTCAAGCGGATGAAGCGCCGCCACGCACGTAGCGACGCGGTTCGACTCGTCGAGCGGCTCAAGACGGCCCGCCCCGAGATCGCAATCGGTGCCGACATCATCGCCGGGTTCCCGACCGAGAGCGCTACGGCGCACGCCAGCAATCTTTCACTGATCGAACAATGCGCCATCGTCCATGGCCATGTCTTCCCTTATTCACCCCGCCCCGGGACCCCGGCGGCGCGGATGCCGCAAGTCGATCCGGTCGTGGTGCGCGAGCGCGCGGCCGGACTGCGCGCCGCGGTGGCGACGCGGCGCGAGCGCTGGCTGGCCGGCAAGGTCGGCACCGTCGAGGCGGTGCTTGCCGAGCAGGACGGCACTGGCCACGCCCCCGATTTTGCCCGTTACCGGCTGCCCGAGGCTATTCCTCCTGGAACCGTTGCCATGCTGAGGGCCACATCGGTCGGCGATGGTCTGCTGCTGGGTGAAGCAGCATGAGCGGCGAGAGCTGGACCGACCGCCTTTTCGGCGGCTTTCGCAAGACATCCGAGCGGCTGACCGAGAACCTTTCGGGCATCGTCACCAAGGCCAGGCTGGACGACGCCCAGCTCGACGCGATTGAGGATGCACTGATCCTTTCCGATCTGGGCCCGCGCGCCGCGGCACGCATCCGCGACAAGCTGGCGAACGAGCGCTTTGATCGCGGGCTGACCGACGAGGCGATCAAGCAGGCCGTCGCCGACGAGATCGCCGCGATCCTGCGCCCAGTGGCCAAGCCGCTAGAAATCGTTGCCTTCCCCCGCCCGCAGGTGATCCTGGTGATCGGGGTCAACGGCAGCGGCAAAACCACGACCATCGCCAAGCTCGCGCACTTGTTCCAGGAGCAGGACTACGGGGTGATGCTGGCGGCCGGCGACACCTTCCGCGCCGCCGCGATCGGCCAGTTGCGGGTCTGGGCAGAGCGGCTGGAAGTGCCCATCATTGCGGGCGCCGAGGGCGGGGATCCCGCGAGCATCGTGTTCGACGCGTTGCGCGAGGCGACCGCCACCGGGATCGACGCGCTGGTCGTCGACACTGCTGGGCGCCTTCAGAACAAGCGCGAACTGATGGAGGAACTGGCCAAGATCCGCCGCGTTCTGGGGAGGCTGAACCCGGAAGCGCCGCACGACGTCGTGCTGGTGCTCGATGCCACCAACGGCCAGAACGCCTTGCAACAGATCGAAATCTTCAAGGAGGTCGCCGGGGTGACCGGACTGATCATGACCAAGCTTGACGGCACCGCGCGGGGCGGCGTCCTCGTCGCCGCGGCCGAGCAATACGGGCTGCCGATCCACGCGATCGGAGTTGGCGAGCGGATCGACGACTTGCGCCCATTCGATCCCGATCTGCTGGCGAAAGTCATCGCCGGGGTCGGTCGATGACGGACGGCCGGCCCGTGGAGACCGTCGAGCAGCGCACCGTGCGGCTGGCCTTGGAGCGGATCGAAGGACCACCGCCGGTGCCAAAGCCGCCGCGCAAATCGTCGTGGCTCAACCTGGTGGTCGATTACGGTCCGTTGCTCGTGTTCTTCCTCGCCTATCGCCATTTCAAGCCGGTCGACGACTCATCCGGAGTAGGCGAAGTGATCGCGGTGACCAAAAGCACCGTCGCGTTCATGGTCGCGACTATCATTGCGCTCGTCGTGTCGAAGCTGCGGTTGGGCAAGGTCTCGCCGATGCTGTGGCTGTCGTCGGTGCTGATCATCGGTTTCGGATCGCTGACCGTATGGCTCAACGATCCGTTCTGGATTCAGGTCAAGCCGACGATCATCTACCTCGCCTTCGCCGCCGCGCTGTTCGGAGGGTTGCTGCGCGGCAAGGCGATGCTCAAGTACCTGCTCCAGTCGGCGTTCGAGGGGCTGACCGATCTCGGCTGGCGCAAACTGTCGCGCAACTGGGCGGTGTGGTTCGTCGTCCTGGCCATCGCCAACGAGGTGTTGCGCCGGACATTGAGCTTCGACGGCTGGCTCCAGGCCAAGTTGTGGGGGGTGAGCGTCGCGTCGTTCCTGTTCACCTTCGCCCAGATTCCAATGCTTATGCGCCACGGACTGGGCGCAGATGACGCCGTCGAAGTGGAAACAACGCCGCCGCAGGGTTGAAGACCTCGCGCAACCTGTGACATTAGGCGATCCAAAGGGTTAGCAAGGGGGAATTCCAATGGCCAAGTTTTTCGGCAATCTGCATCTGGTTCTGGTCACCGGGCTGGTCCTGGCGATCGTGGTAATCATGGCGTTCGCGAATGCGACCGGACCCGACGCCGGGGCGATCGCCGGCTACACGATGCACTGGCTCCATACCTTTTTCGGAGTGCTGTGGATCGGCTTGCTCTATTATCTCAACTTCGTGCAAGTACCGACCATGCCCCAGATTCCCGCCGAGCTGAAGGCTGGCGTCACCGGGCACATCGCACCCCGGGTGTTCTTTTTCTTCCGCTGGTCCGCCGCGATCACCGTTCTGATCGGTCTCGCGATGGCTTTCCACCATGGCTACGGTGCCCAAGCGTTGACCTTCCAGGGGGCTGGCGCGGACAAGGTCAACATGATCGGCCTCGGCATGTGGCTTGGCCTGATTATGGCGTTCAACGTGTGGTTCATCATCTGGCCCGCGCAGAAGAAGATCTTGGGCATCGCGGAAGCGACCGCCGAGGAAAAGGCAAAGCTCGCGCCGCGCGCGCTTGCCGCCAGCCGCACCAATCTGCTGCTGTCGCTGCCGATGCTCTACTGCATGGTCAGCGCAAACCTCTACGTCTGAGGGCAGGACCACTCGAACCAAAAAGGGCGCGGCGGCTTCGGCCCCGCGCCCTTTTTTGTACGCCACATTCGTCCAAAATCAGCTTCGTCCTGGAACCAGTCGAAGGACCGCTTTTCTTCAGGCGTCAGCGCCTGGTGCGCAATGGGAAGGACGGTGCTTCGACAAGCTCGGTACAAGCAAGGATTGGGCGCTATCCAACCTGCTGGAACTACTCCACCAGCGGCCGCAGCTTGGCCATTAGCGCGGCGATCCGTTCGCCCGCCTCGGTGAACGTCGCCACGTCCTCGCGGTTGTTGTTGCCGCGGGCTTCCTTGGCGGCTTCGACATAGCCTTCCTGGTCGACCTCGAGCGCGTCGATCAGCATCTCGACCTCTTCCTCGGTCAGCTTGAGGGAAATCGTCTTGGACATGCTTGCTCCGTGACTTGCTTGAAAGGGATCAGATTTCGATCTGGCTGCCGAGTTCGACCACGCGGTTGGTGGGCAGGCGGAAGAACTCCATCGCGCTGGCGGCATTGCGCAGCATCCACGAGAACAGCTTCTCGCGCCAGATCGCCATCCCCGGCTTGGCCGAGGCGATCAGCGTCTGGCGGCTGAGGAAGAAGCTGGTCTTCATCATCTCGAACGGGGCGCCGCACATCGACACCTTGCTCAGTGCGAACGGTACGTCGGTCTCCTCGAGAAAGCCGAAGCGCAGGGTGATGCGATAGAAGCCCTGGCCCAGGTCCTTGATCGCGAACCGCTCGGCATCGTCGACATAGGGCACGTCCTGGATCGCCACCGTCAACACCACCACGCGTTCGTGGAGCACCTTGTTGTGCTTGATGTTGTGAAGCAGTGCGGAAGGCACCCCCGACGAGGTCGAAGCCATGAAGATCGCGGTACCGGGCACCCGCGCGGCGCTGTTGTGCGCGCTTTTGGTGAACACCTCGAAGGGAATCGCACCCTCGGCCATGTTCTGCCGCATCAGCGTCCGGCCGCGCGCCCAGGTCGTCAGCAGGGTGAAGATCGCCATTCCCATCAGCAGGGGCACCCAGCCGCCATCGGGGATCTTGGTGAGATTGGCCGAGAGGTAGCCAAGATCGATCACGAAGAACAAGACCAGCAGCGGCACCGCCAGGATCGGCTTCCACTTCCACATCTGCCACAGCACCACCGCCAGCAGGAAGTTGTCGATCATCATCGCCCCGGTCACGGCGATGCCATAGGCCGCGGTCAGGTTGGAGGAGCGCTGGAACACCAGCACCAGCAGGATCACCGCGATCATCAGCGCCCAGTTGATCACCGGAATGTAGATCTGTCCGGCGGCGGTCTCGCTGGTGTGTTTGATCGTCATGCGGGGAATGAAGCCGAGCTGGATCGCCTGCTGGGTGACAGAAAACGCGCCCGAGATCACAGCCTGGCTGGCGATCACCGCGGCCAGGCTGGCGACGATCAGCAGCGGATACTGGAACCAGTCGGGCGCCAGGAAATAGAAGGGACTCTCCAGGCTCGACGGATCGCGGATCAGCAGCGAGGCCTGGCCGAGGTAGTTGAGGGTAAGCCCGGGGAGCACGAACCACAGCCAAGAGACCCGGATCGGGGCGCGGCCGAAATGACCCATATCGGCATAGAGCGCCTCCGCCCCGGTCACCGCCAGCACTGCCGACCCCATCGCCAGGAACCCGCGGAACGGGTCGGCGATGAACATTTCGACCGCGTGCCATGGATTTAGCGCGCCGATCACCGACGGCATCTCGAGGATCGACAGCCCCCCAAGGACCGAGATGATCCCGAAATAGAGGAGCATGATCGGGCCGAAGAAGGTCGCGACCTTGGCCGTTCCCCGGCTCTGGATGAAGAACAGAAAGACCAGAATTCCGACGACCATCGGCACCACCAAGGCGTTGAGCCCCGGCTCGTAGACCGCCATGCCCTCGATCGCGCCGAGGACCGAGACAGCCGGGGTGATCATGCTGTCGCCATAGAACAGCGCGGTCGCGAACACCCCGAGCAGGATAATTCCGGCGGTCCACTTCTTGCCGCCGACGTTCTTGTTGATCAGCGCCAGGAGCGCCAGGCTGCCGCCCTCGCCCTTGTTGTCGGCGCGCATGATCACGGTGACGTACTTCAGTGTCACGATGATCATCATGGACCAGAACATCAGGCTGATGATCCCGAACACGTGAAGCTGGTCGAGCGGCAGCGCGTGGTGCCCGGCGAAGGTATCGCGCAGCGCGTAGAGCGGGCTGGTGCCGATGTCGCCGAAGACCACGCCGATCGCGCCCACCGCCATCTTGAGCAGCGGACCCCCATGCTGATGACCATGGCCGTGGGCGTGATCCGTCGCCGACGGCGGTTCGGTGATTTCCGTGGCGGTGTCGGCGTCGCTCATTGCGTCATGGACCCCAACGCGACCCGAGTGTCGCCCAACGGACGGCGGCGCTTAGCAGCAGCCCGATGGGGCCGCAACAACGCCATGATCCACCGCGCCTCGATGAAACGAGACGGCAAACACACGGTTCCGCCAACGTCCATCAGGGTTGCGGCGGCGCGCCACTTGCTGCGGCTGACGGGGCCGGAGTATTCGGAGTCGCCGCCCCCTGCTCGCCGATCATCGCGTCGAGCCGGGCCAGCCGCGATTCAAGATCGGCGCGGTAGCCGGCTTCCTTGGGAGCCTGTTCGAGCAGACGCGCCCAGATCACCCGCGCTTCGGCTAGGCGCCCCGATTGCGCCAGCGCCAACCCCATGAAGAACGGCGGCCCGGGGTGTGTCGGCGAGATCGTCGCAGCACGCTGGAACGCGAATTGCGCGGCGGGACTGATGAAGCCATCGCCGTGCCCGACCAGCGCGTTGCCCAACGCGACCCACAAGTCCGCATCCTTCGGATTCTGGTGGACCGCGGTGCGCAGCACTTGCGCGGCGGCGCCGTACTGGCCTTGGCGACTGAGTCCGTCGGCGACGACCAGCCAGCTCTGCCCCGACCCGAACGCGCTGCCCATCGCCTGGCGCTGCGCGATCAGCGCGGCGTCGGCGGTGCCGGGGGTCTCGACCGGCGGCTTGGGCGCGCCCGGCTGGCCCGGCGAGCCTTGCAGCGCATAACCCGCCAGCCCGAGCAGCAAGGCCGCGCCGGCCCATTCCCATCCCGTGCGCGGCAGCTTGAGCAGCCACACCAACGCGGCGAACACTCCGATCGCCAACAGCACGATCAACACCCAGGTCATGGCTTGACCGCCTTGGTCTTGCGAAAGCGCCGCCGCAAAAGCAGCCCGGCGACGAGGAGGAACACCACCGGCGCGGCGAACAACGGCGCGGTCAGCGGGCGGACTTGCGGGGTGTAGGTGACGTAGTCGCCATAGCGCTCGATCAGCCACTGGCGGATGGCCTCGGGCTCTTCGCCCTTTGCAATCCGCTCACGGACCTGGTTGCGCATGTCTCCGGCCATCGGCGCGTCCGAATCCGCAATCGATTGCGACTGGCACTTGAGGCAGCGCAACGTCTCCATCAGCGCCTGCGCCTTGGCCTCCTGCGCGGGGTCGTCGAGCTGCTTGTAAGCATACGGCGCAGGGGGAAGGAGGTCCTGGGCCGTGGCGGGAAGCGAGAAGACCAGCAGCAGTAGAGCGAGAAGTCTGATCATCCCCCCGCCTCCTGCAGCTTGGCCAGGATCGTCGGGATGTCCTCCGCCCGAATGTCGCCGATGTGCTGGTGGCGGATCACGCCTTTGCCGTCGATCACGAAAGTTTCGGGCACCCCCGAACTGCCGATCGCGAGCTGCACCGCGCTGAGGTCGTCGGCGCCGATCCGGGCGAAGGGGTTGCCGTATTGGCCGAGGAAGCGTTGGACGTCCTCCTGGCGGTCGCGGATCGCGACCCCGTCGATCTCCACCCCCTGCTGCGCCAGGGCGGCGAGTTGCGGCGCTTCGGCGGCGCAGGGGATACACCAACTGGCGAAGACGTTGAGCAACTTGGGCTTGCCCGTGGCCATCTCCGCCGTCTTCAGCCCGGGCCGTTCGGGCACCGCGGGGCGCAAATCAAACGCGGGCAGCGGCTTGCCGATGAACGCGCTCGCCACCTCACGGTCGGCGGGGCGAAACAGCCCGACCATGACCAGCACGAAGAAGCCGACGAACAGCGCCAGCGGGAGCCACAGCACCCAGCCGGGGCGGTTCGTTTCGGGCGCGGCGGTGGCCGGGTCGCTCATCGCCCCTGCCTTTCGCGGCGATAGGCGATCTTGGCTTCGGCCCGGGTCCGCTTAATGTCGCGCGATAACCGCCCGATCAGCGCAAGCAGCCCGCCCAGGCCGACCAGGATCCCGCCGTACCAGATCATCGGCACGAACGGCTTCCACCACAACCGCAACTGCCAGCGGCCATCATCGGCCTCTTCGCCCAGCACCGCGTAGAGCTGGCCGTTCCAGCGGGTGTGCAGCGCGCTTTCGTTGGTCTGCTGCGGCGGCGAGGTGAAGTTGCGCGACTGGGTGCGCAGAATGCTGGGGCTGCCGCCGTCGTAGCTGGCGGCGAGCGCGGCCTCGAGCGCGGTCCAGTTGGGTCCGGCCACCGGCTCGATGTCGCGCAGGGTGACCTTCCACGGACCCACGGAATGGGTTTCGCCGACACGCGAAGCGACCAGCTTCTCGATCGAGAACGCGCTGTCGCTGCCGACCCCGAACAGCGCGACCGCGATGCCAAGGTGCGAAACGACCATGCCATAAGTCGGCAACGGCGTGCGCCGCAGGTCGCGGCCGATCAACGGCAACACGCTCGCCACCGCCAGGCCCACCGCTAGCGCCATGCCGAGGAATGGAAGCGGCTTGATCACCGGTGCGAAGGCGACCAGCCCCAGCGCAACAATCGCCGCGGCCAGCGCGGGCAGCGCCAGCCTGCCCGTGGTCCGCCCGGCGCGGTCGTCGCGCCAGCGCAGCAGCGGACCGACCGTCATCACCAGCAGCATAGGCACGAAGAAGATCGCCGCCATCGGGTTGAAATAGGGCGGACCCACCGAGACCTTTTCGCCGAACGCCTCGGTCAGCAGCGGATAGAGCGTGCCGATCAGGACGATGCCGAGGATCGCGCTGAGCATCACATTGTTGAACACCAGAGCCGATTCGCGGCTGACCGCGGCGAACCGCGTGCCCTCGCTGATGGTGCTGGCGCGCAAGGCGAACAGCGCCAGCGCGCCGCCGATATAGATCGTCAGCAGCGCCAGGATGAAGCTGCCGCGCTCGGGATCGACCGCGAACGCATGCACGCTGGTGAGGATGCCCGAGCGGACCAGGAAGGTCCCGATCATCGACATCGAGAACGCCACCACGCCGAGCATCACGGTCCAAGCCCGCAAGGCGTTGCGCGCGGCGAGCACGGTCGAGGAATGAAGCAGCGCAGTCGCCGCCAGCCACGGCATCAAGCTGGCGTTCTCGACCGGATCCCAGAACCACCAGCCGCCCCAGCCGAGTTCGTAATAGGCCCAGTACGACCCCGCGGTGATGCCCAGGCTGAGGAATATCCACGCCCCCAGCACCCACGGCCGCATTGCGCGGGCGAACGCCGGGCCGACGTCGCGGGTGACCAGCGCGCCGATCGCGAAGCTGAACGCGATCGAGAGCCCGACGTAGCCGAGGTACAGCGTCGGCGGATGGAACGCGAGGCCGATGTCCTGGAGCAGCGGGTTGAGCCCGTTGCCCTCGGGCGGCGGCTCGGCCAGCCGCTCGAACGGGTTCGAGGACAGCAGCATGAAGGCGTAAAAGCCCAGGCTGACGAACGCCTGCCCGGCCAGCGTCGCCAGCATCGTGTCCTGGCGCAGGCGCTTCTCGAACAACGCGATGAACCCGCCGCAAAGCGCCATGACCGTAACCCACAGCAGCATCGAGCCTTCGTGGTTGCCCCAGGTTCCGGCCAGCTTGAAGATCACCGGCTTGAGCGAATGGCTGTTGGTCGCGACGAGCTTGACCGACAAATCGGTGCGCAGGAACAGCGTGATCAGCGACAGGAACGCGCCCGCGCAGAGCACACCCTGCACCACCGCGACGGGCCGGACTATCCCGGCCAGTTCGCCGCCCCTGGCGGTCAGCGCGCCCGCACCCGCCGCCAACTGGAGCAACGCCAGGGCGGCCGCCAGCCACAACATCGCAAGACCGAGTTCGGCGATCACGTGAGTCTCCCCCTCCCGCGGGCGGGAGAGGGAAAGAACGGCCGGCGCGAAGTCGCGGAGGCTGCTCATTTCGTCTCCGCCACCGCAGCGCGGGCCTTGCTCATGTTCGCCATCTCGCGCGGGACGTAGTTCTCGTCGTGCTTGGCCAGCAGGTTGTCGGCGACGAACTTTCCGCCCGCCTCCATCCGTCCTTCAGCGACGACGCCCGATCCTTCGACGAACAGGTCGGGGGTGATCCCGCGAAACCGCACCGGCACCTTGGCCTTGCCGTCCTCGACGATGAAATCGATCGTCAAGCCATCGGGTGCGGTCTTGATCGACCCTTTTTCGACCATCCCGCCCAGCCGCACCGCGCGCCCGGCCTCGGGCGGGTTGGCGACGATATCAGCGGGGACATAGAAATAGGCCGCCTGGTTCTTCAGCGCCCATGCCGCCAGCAAGCCAGCGCCAATCAGCGCGACCAGCGCGATGGTCAGCAGCACGAGCCGCTGGTGCTTGGGCTTGATTGCGGACGTGGCCATCGGATTAGCGCCCTCTCGAATCGTCGCGGCGCTTTTCGGCGCGGCGCATCGCGCTCCACACCCAGCCGACCAGCGTGAGCGTGCCCAGCACGCCGACCGCATAGGCTGCGATCACGAAGTGCCACTGGTTGAGACCCTCGGCCATCGGGTTCAGGCAAACGCCTTGCGGCGCAGCCGCGCCTCGGTCTGGATTTCGGCGAGCAGCGTGCGCATCCGCGCCAGGATCACCCCGCCGAACAGGAAGCTGAACCCCAGCGCGGCGATCAGCAGCGGCACCAGGAACGTCGCGTCGATCGCCGACTTGCCCGCGGTGATCGAGGGCGGCTGGTGCAGGCTGTTCCACCACACCACCGAACGGTTGATGATCGGGATGTTGATCGCGCCGACCAGGCCGAAGATCGCGGTGATCCGGCTGCCCCCACCCGATCCGCCGGCCGCGTCCTTCTGCGCCGCCCCGGCCAGGGCGATGTAGCCGAAATAGAGGAACAGCAGGATGAGGAAGCTGGTCAGCCGCCCGTCCCACACCCACCAGGTTCCCCAGGTCGGGCGCGCCCAGATCGATCCGGTGGCGAGGCAGATTGCGGTGAACGCGCAGCCCGGAACCGCCGCGGCACGCGCTGCGATCCCGGCGAGCGGGTGACGCCAGACGAGTTCGACCAGGCTGGCGATGGCGATGGTACTCCACCCGGCCATGCCCAGCCAGGCCGAGGGAACGTGGATGAACAGGATTCGGACGGTCTCGCCCATCAGCCGGTCCGGCGGAACTTGCGTCGCCCCCCACGCCAGCGCCCCGCCCGCCAGCGCCAGCCCGAGACCGAGCAGCAGCGGCGTGAGCCAGCGCGCGATGCGCAGGAACCGGGCGGGATTGGCAAAACCGTGCATGAGGCGCGGGAAGCGGACTTTCGCAACACTCCGGCGACCCCCGTCACCGGCTCGGCGCTGCTCTGCCACGCCCCGGCGAGCGCGGCAAGCGGGTTGAGACGGGATTGGCTTTCCTCCCCGTGCCTTGCATGGGGAAGATCAAACCCTCAGCGGCCGATGAGCTTCTGCGCCATGCGATCAGCCACCACATCCGCCGAGACCGTGGTGGCCTCACTTTCGCGCCAGATCGCGAGCAGGCGATCGGGAATCTGCGCCAGCCGCTTGCGCACTTCGTTGATGTCGCAGTGCGATCCGCTTTGGCGGGCAAGGTGTTCCAGGCTGACCGAAATGATCCCGCCGGCGTTGATCACGTAGTCGGGCGCATAGAGGATGCCGCGCGCCGCCAGCGCCGCGCCGTGTTCGGGCCGGGCGAGCTGGTTGTTCGCGCCGCCCGCGACGATCGCGCAATCGAGCCGGGCGATGCCCGCGTCGTCGAGGATCGCGCCGAGCGCGTTGGGGCTGAACACGTCGCAAGCCACGCTCATGATCGCGTCGGGCGCAACCAGCGCGGCATCGAGTTCCTTGGACAGGGTCTTGGCGCGATCGTCGTTCACATCCGCAAGCGTCAGCCGCGCGCCGTCGCGATGGAGCAGCCGCGCCACCCCGCCGCCGACGCTGCCGGTGCCCTGGACCGCGACGTGAACGCCCTTGACGCTGTCCTTGCCCAGCTTGTGCGCGACCGCCGCCTTGATCCCGTGGTAGATGCCCATCGCGGTGAACGGCCCCGGGTCGCCTCCCGCCGCGCTGCCTTCGGCGGGCAGGCCCGAGACGTGGCGGGTGCGTTCGGAGACCGCGACCATGTCCGCCAGGCTGATCCCCACATCCTCGGCGGTGACGTAGCGTCCGCCCAGCGCCTCGACCGCGTCGCCGAACGCGGCGAGCATCTCGGGGGACTTGTGGCCCTTCTTGTCGGCCAGGATCACTGCCTTGCCGCCACCCATCGGCAACTCGGCCATCGCGTTCTTGTAGCTCATCCCGCGCGACAGCCGCAGCGCGTCGCGCATCGCCAGCGCGGGGTCGGGATAATGCCAGAACCGGGTGCCGCCCGCGGCGGGGCCGAGATGGGTCGAATGGATCGCAATGATCGCGGTCAGGTTGGACGCGCGATCGCGCACAACCGTCACGCTCTCGTGATCGTCGAAGTCGGGGTCGGTCCAGAATGCAGGCACGCGCGGTTCCTTGGTCAAGGCGACCGGCGCGATGGCAGGACTGGGGCGACCAACGGGTCTCGAACCCGTGACCTCCGGCACCACAAGCCGGCGCTCTAACCAACTGAGCTATGATCGCCATATCCCGGCACACCCGCCAGAAGCGGGCGCTTTTGCGGGCGCGTTCCCCGCCGTCAAGCAGCGATTGGAACGGGGCCGCGCCATTGCACAAGGTGCGTCCGAAGCAAAGCGAAAGTTGCGGCGCCCGCGCCCGCGCGCAACAATATTACGCGCCCGGAAAATCACCGGCTTTCCCGGTCGCCCCAGCTGCGGCCGACCACCCGCGGCGGATCGACCCCGACATCGACCAGCGCCTGCTCGTCGAGCCGGATCGAATCGACCGCCACCTGCAGGTCGATCAGGAACCACCGGCTGGTGACCTTGAGCTGGCCCATCGGTTCGGGCCCCAGCGTGTGCCCGCCCGCGGCGAACGGGCGGAGGAAATCGGCGGCGGCGGCGACCCCGCCCGGCGGACGCTGGGCGATGATCGACTGGGCGCGCTGGATCGGAATCGTCGCCGGGCTGAGCATGGCGATCAGCCTGGCCTGATCGGGACGGATCGTGTTGACGTTGATCGGCGACAGTTCGTTGCCCGGCAGCGCGCAGAGCCACGGCCGCAGGCGGGCGTAGTAGGCGGGCGTCATGCCCTTGACCGCGCGCATCTCGCCGGGATCGACGATCAGCCGCCCGGCGGTGCGATAGGGCACCGGCAGCGCCTGGTAATAGGCGTCTTCGCTGCCGTTGGGCGCGGGGATGTCGTCGCTGTCGATCCAGTCGGCCATCCCATCGGACAGGGGGATCGCCTCGCCCGCGGGGATCGCCAGTCCCTCCATCAGCGCGCGAAGCTGGGCGAGGCCGGTGGGGCGCAAGCTGAAGCTGCCATCTTGCCCTTCGACCAGCGAGTTGAGGTTGAAGCAGTTGCCGGCATCGTCGACTCGCGCGACCACCAGCCCGGCGGCCAGCGGCATGTTGAAATCGCGGCCCAGCAGGCCCTGCGGATCGGCGGTGCGATCGGGGCTGGCCGTCACCAGCGCCTTGATCCGCGCGGTGGCGATGCTCTCGGCCGACAACGCATAGAACCGCGCCTGGGTCATTGCCTGGCTGTTCGCGGCCAGCCGCGTGGCGAGGTTGAGCCGCTCGAGCATGATCGCGGCGATCACCGCCATCACCGCGACGAGGAGCAGGACCGAGAGGAGCGCGGCCCCGCGTTCGCGGTCGGGAAAGCGCCTCACTGGTAGTTCGCCCCGACCAGCGCCACCACGCGTAGCGCCTGCCCGCCCGCCTGGGGCAGGTTGAGCTCGATCGCCACCGGCAGCTCGCCGCTGCGCTGGGGTTCCCAGCGGTCGCGCCAGTTGCCGTCGCTGGTGCGGAAGCGCAGCCGCGGCGGGCCGGCGGAATCGGCGAGCGGCGCCGCGGCATCGGCGCGCGCGCCGTCGAGGAACGGATAGCCCGCGCGCGCGATCTTCCCGCCCTGCCAGCGGTATTCGACGCGCTGGAGGCTGGGCCGCGCCGCGCCGTCGTAATTGCTCCACCCGCCGCGGGTGAGGCGCAGGATCACCCCGTCGGGCGCGCCGGTCGGGGCCTCGATCGCGGCCCCGGCAGCGCCGCCCGCATCGCGCGACGGGCGCGGCACCGCCTGGGCGAGATCGGCGTTCCACACGCTGAGAAAGCGGCGCATCGCGGCGATCTGCTGGGTCTTGGTCCGGCTCGCCGCCTCGGCCTCGACGCTGAACTGCAGCAGCATCAGCGCGCCGCCCGCGATCACCGCGAAGATCGCCAGCGCGATGAGCATTTCGACCAGGGTGAAGCCGTTTACTGTCGTCGATCCTCCCCCCGCGGGGGAGGTGGCAGCGCGAATGCGCTGAGGGAGGGGTGTCTCCGCCAGCGTCGTCACCCCTCCGTCAGCCCAAGAGGGCTGCGACCTCCCCTTGCAGGGGAGGACCCTGAAGCGCACCCGCCCCATCACGCCCCACCCTGACGCATGAATTCCAGCGTGAACGCCTGGCTCGGCGCGCCGGGGGTCACTTCACGCACCGCGACGACCACGCGGATCACCCCGGCGTCGGACATCGTCTCGACATGGCGGGTGTAGGCGAACTGGCGCCCCAGGTTGGCGGTCTGGCCGGTGGTGTCGCCCAGCGCCGGCGGCGTGGGATCGGTCAGCCATTCGGCGGCGAGGTTTTGCGCGACTACCTCGCGCAGCAGCCGCTGGTCGAGATCGGCGGTGCGGCCGATGCTCGCGCCTTCCATTCGCAGCAGGGTCAACGCGGCGATGGCGAAGACCGCCAGCGCGACCATCAGCTCGATCAGGGTGAAGCCGTTTCGCTTGGCCTTGCACCCACGTCCGCTCGTGTCGAGCGAAGTCGAGACACGCTCGCGCGGCGCGGGATGTCTCGACTTCGCTCGACATGAGCGGGGTTGTGATTTGGCGCGATCACCCCGCATCGAGCTTGACCGTGCCATCGCGCGCCACGCTCACGGCCAGCGCGTCCTTGCCGCGTGCCAGCCGGACCCGCGCCTCGCTGCCCGCCAGCCCGACAGGATCGAACACCAGCCGCTGGCGCTCGGGCGCGGCGCCGGGCTGCCCGCCCTCGCCCCCTCCTGGTTCGGATGAGGCTCCGGAAACGCTAGCCGCGGTGCCGTCCTTCCACGCGACCAGCCCGAAGCGCCCGGGATCGAGCGGCTGCCAGCCGCCGTCGCGGCGCTGTTCGAAGTAGTACCCGGCCGTCCCGACCACCACCGCCACCGGCCGCGCCCCCGAAATCGCCTCGTCGCGCGCCGCCACGGTGCGCGCGGCGAACCGTTCGGCCTCGTCGCGCAGCACCCGCGCATCGCCGGGCAGCGACAGCACCACCACCGCCGCCAGCAGCCCCAAGACGAACAGCACGACCATCATCTCGACCAGGCTGAAACCCGCCTGACTTGCCCTCCTGTTCCGCTCATCCCGAGCGAAGTCGAGGGATTTTGAGCTGGTCCCTCGACTTCGCTCGGGACGAGCGGAGGGAGGTGGTCGTGGCTTGGAACGCGCGGAGGGTGGTGACAAAAGCCGCTCCATCACGATAGCATCCGCGCCATGGCCAGCGCTTACGCCACCCTTTCGCCCGATACCACCGCGCAGCGCATACTGAGCAATCCGGGCGTCCAGCGCGTGCCCAATCCCAGGCTCGAACTGTATATCGTCAAGCAATTCCTCGACCCTGCGTTCTGCACGCGGCTGTGCGGGCTGATCGACGCCAACCGCCGCCCCTCGACCATCGCCGACCCCAACGGCGACCACTATTTCCGCACCAGCGAGACGTGCGACCTCGATGCCTCGATGCCCGAGATCGCCGGGCTCGATGCCTTGCTCAGCGCGTGGAGCGGCATCGATCCCGCCTATGGCGAGCCGCTGCAGGGCCAGCGCTATGCGGTGGGGCAGGAGTTCAAAGGCCACACCGACTATTTCGAGCCCAACGGCGCCGACTTCACCAAGTTCTGCTCGGTCGCGGGCAACCGCACCTGGACGGTGATGCTCTATCTCAACCAGCCCGAAGCCGGCGGCGCGACGCGGTTCAAGGTGATCGACAAGACCGTCCAGCCCGAAACCGGAAAGCTGCTGGCGTGGAACAACCGCCGCGCCGACGGCTCGCTGAACCCGGCGACGCTCCATCACGGGATGAAGGTGCGCAAGGGGGTGAAGTACGTGATCACGAAGTGGTATCGCGAACGGGTGTGGGGCTAGTTTTCGGCGGTCGATGGACCGCGAAACGCCTTTCCAAAAAAATCCGAATTTCTCCGCAAGAACCTGGATCATAACCAGAATTCGGCGGACTGGCGCGAGTTGGTGTGACTTTCAGTTGCGCGCAGCCCTCGGGACGATTCTCCGGGCCATGAGCGGGTCATGGCAAATTCACGGCGTGTAGGAAAATTCGATTTCGGACCGGCTGGTTACGACCCTATTGTCGCCGCTCAGCCGCGTCTTCGGCGTTCCCGTAAGCTGCCGTCCATTCGCGAACGGTGGAATGGTTGCTGACCCGTGAACAGCGGGACGCACGTCTCCTACGCTTGTATGCACGAGCCGAGCAGAGTCGAAAAGGCGCTACCGCCTTTGGCTGCTTACGGCGACTACGAGATGCCCCCGCAGCTTCAATAACTCAATCTTCAAACTCGTCGCTCAAAGCTGGGTTTTGGTTGGGAACTGCCGTGGCACAAGCTCTATCTTCCAGTCCCTTGATGTCCTCAGGGGAAGCGGAGTGCTCGATCTTCGAGCGTGCTCTTGACGCCCTCCCGGACGGCGTGCTTTTGGTGGACGCGCGTCGGAAGATTATCTATTCTAACAGCGCTTTCGCACGCTATTGGAACATTCCGGGTATTCCTTGCGGATCGCGCGATGATCGCAAGACTCTGGCGATGGTGACGGATCAGCTCGTCGATCCCGCTGGCTTCGTGGCGGAAGTGGAGCGGCTGCACGAAAGCTTGGAGCCTTCGGAGGACGAGTTACGTTTCAAGGACGGTCGGGTATTCTCCAGGAGAAGTGTTCCGTTCTGCGAACTCGACAACACGCATGCACGTATTTGGATCTTCAGCGACGTCACTGAGGCGAGAAGCGCAACGCTCGATCACCTGACAGGCCTGCGCAACCGATTGGCGTTCTCGCGCGAGTTTCGTCCCTTCGTCGAAGACACCGGAGGCGAGTACATCCGGTCGGTGGCAATAATGGATGTCGATAACTTCAAGAAATACAATGATCTTTATGGTCATGCCGCCGGGGACGAGGTCCTGCGGCAGATCGGTACGATACTACGATCCCATCTGCACCGCGCGGATGACTTGCTATTTCGTATTGGAGGCGAGGAGTTCGTCATGGCGGTCCGCACCGATCGCGACGTCGACGCGCATAGCCTATTTGACGCCGTGCGCACGAGCATCACGGACTTGCAGCAGCCGCATTCCGGCAATCCGCCCTATGACCAGGTTACGGCCTCGCTCGGAATCGCCTCCTTCGTGGGCGGGCGCGACGCCAACGGGGTCTTCCGAACCGTCGACGAAGCTTTGTATCGCGCTAAGAGCGAAGGTCGCAACAGGATTGCCTTGGCTAGACCCTCCTAACGCACGTCGCGCAACAAAAGTAGAAGCAGGCTTTCGTGCCTCAATCCGCTACGATTTTCTTGGGCTCCCCATCTTGAGGTCGCCCGGTTGAGGGCCGCTATTATCAAGTGTTCTCCCGAAAGCCGGTCGACCGCTTACCACCCGAATCCAGACATCGCTCAAGCCGCCCGCTCAACCTCCCCCGCCTCGTCGAACGCATCTTGCGCGCCGTGGATCGCGTCGATGTTGTCGATCGCCCATTGCGACAGCGTGCAAACCGGGCCGCGCAGCGAGTGGCCGAGCGGGGTGAGTTCGTAGTCGACCCGCGGGGGGATGCTGGGGGTGACGGTGCGCGTCACCAGCCCGTCGCGTTCCAGCCCGCGCAGCGTCAGCGTCAGCATCCGCTGCGAGATCGTGGGAATCGCGCGGCGCAGTTCGCTGAAGCGGCGCGCGCCTTCGGACAGGTTGGCGACGATCAGCATGCTCCACTTGTCGCCGATCCGCGACAGCACCTCGTTGATGCCCTTGCAGGCCGGGCTTTCGGGATTGTGGTCCATCTGAGTTCTCCGAGGCGGTAACAAAATTGTGCCTGAGTAACGAAAAAGTGCCGTCTTGCGACTCGGCGGCTGGTGGTTATGTGGAGTGCGTCAGTAACAAATCAATACCAAGGATACAATGATGACCATACTCCACATCGACAGCAGCATCACCGGCGACTCCAGCGTCAGCCGCCAGGTTTCGAAGGCGATCGTCGATTCGGTCGCGGCGGTGAGCGGCGGGGTGGTGATCCACCGCGACCTCGCCGCAGACCCGCTGCCGCACCTCACCTTGCCCGCGCTGGCCGAGCGCGAGGCGGTCGACGAGTTCCTGGCCGCCGACACGATCGTAATCGGCGCGCCGATGTACAACTTTACGGTGCCGACCCAGCTCAAGGCGTGGATCGACCGCATCCTGCTGGCGGGCGTGACCTTTCGCTACACCGCGACCGGCCCCGAGGGCCTGGCGGGCGGGCGCCGGGTGATCGTCGCCCTCTCGCGCGGCGGGCTGTACGGCGCGGGCAGCCCGGCGGCGGGCCTGGAGCACGTCGAAAGCTATCTGCGCGCGGCGTTCGGCTTCATCGGGATCGTGCCCGAATTCGTGCTGGCGGAAGGGATCGCCCTGGGCGCCGAGCAGCGCGAGCAGGCGCTGGCGGGCGCGACCGAGGCGGCGTTGAAGCTGGCGGCCTGAACGCAATCCTCCTCTGGAAGGGGAGGTGGCAGCCCTCTTGGGCTGACGGAGGGGTGTCGATGCTGGCGTGGACACCCCTCCGCCCCTTCGGGGCACCTCCCCTTGCAGGGGAGGATCAGGAGCCCGAAACGAAAAAGGGCGGCTCGCGGGCCGCCCTTTCCGTTTGCGTGTTGCGCGAAGCCTTACTTCTTCAGGCTCAGCCCGCCGAAGCGCTTGTTGAACTGGGCGACGCGGCCGCCTTCGTTGACCAGGCGCTTGTTGTCGCCAGTCCACGCCGGGTGGCTGGTCGGGTCGATTTCGAGGACCAGCGTGTCGCCTTCCTTGCCCCAGGTGGAGCGGGTCTCGAACGTGGTGCCATCGGTCATCTGGACCTTGATGGTGTGGTAATCGGGGTGGCCTTCGGGCTTCATGGGTCTGGGCTTTCGTGAGGCGACCGGTTCCGACCGGTCTGAAAGAGCGGCGCGCATAGCGAGGGGTGGGGGAATTTGCAACCGCTCAAATCCTGCCCGTCGCCCCGGCGAAGGCCGGGTTGTCAAACGCTCGGCGGATCGGCCACCATCGCGGTGAACTTGACGTCGCAGGTGACTTTGCCGTTCACTTCCGCCCGGCCCCAGAACTTGCACACCCGCGCGCGCTTCTGGACGAAGCCGACGTGGAGATCGAGCAGGCAGCCCGGCTCCACCGGCGCGCGGAACTTGGCTTCCTCGATCGCCATGAAATAGACGAGCTTGCCGCTTCCGCTGAGTTCCAGCGTCTCGATCGCGAGGATCGCGGCGGCTTGCGCCAGCGCCTCGATCTGGAGCACGCCGGGCATGATCGGGCGGCCGGGGAAGTGGCCCTGGAAGAACTGCTCATTGAAGGTCACCGCCTTCACCGCGTGGATCGTCTCGCCGATCGTCAGCGCCGCGACGCGATCGACCAGCAGCAGCGGATAGCGGTGCGGGAGCGTGTGGAGCACGCGCTGGATGTCGAACGAAACCGGCGCGGCGCCCCCATCGCTGGAAGCCGCCGCGCCCGTGTTCGGAGTGTCCTCGCTCATCCCCTGCCCCCGGGTCGCTCGATCAGCGGCCTTTGGGCTTCGTGCTCGGCGTGGCCGGAGCAGCGGCGGCCGGAGCGGGCGCGGCGCCCTGCTGCTGCGCCTGCGCCTCGCGCTGCTGGCGCGGGAGCCAGCCGGCGGGGGGCACGAGCTGCGCGCTGGGCAGGATCGCGTTCACCTCGTTAAGGATCGCCTGGTTGAGGTTGTAGGTCTCGCCGGCGTTGATCACCGACTGCGAATCCAGCAGGATTTCGATCTTCTGCTTGGCCATCGCCTGCTTGGTCGCCTGCTCCAGCTTGTCGCCGATCTGCTCGATCACATAGGCGCGGCTCAGCGCGACCGGCTGGAGGATCTGGTTGATCTCGTTCTGGCCGGACTGTTCGATCTGCTGGATCTGCGCATACTGCTGCTGCAGCGCGGCCTGGTTGCTGGCGGCATTCGGCGCCTGCGCGTCGGTCTGCAGCTTGGCCGCCATCGGGCGCAGCTGCGCCTCGATCTGGGCCTTGCGTGCGTTGGCCTGGTCGATCTGCGCCTTGTAGGTGACCGGACGCTGGGTTTCGGCGACCTTGAACGCGTTGGACAGCGCGACGATCGCGGTGGGATTGGCGACCGCGATACCCTTGACCGCCTGCGCGGCGGCGGGGACGACGAACGCGAACTGCGAGCCGGCCAGCAACAGGCTGGCGGCCACAAGCGACTTGGACATGATCTTCATCAGAATTGGGTTCCTACGTTGAATGTGAAGGCTTTGGTGTCGTCGCCCTTCTGCTTCATCAGCACTTTGGCGAAATCGATGCGGAACGGACCGAACGGCGAGTTCCAGTTCACCCCGATGCCGACCGAGACGCGCGGCCGCGGGCTGTCGCCGAAGAACACTTCCTTGAACGGGGGGATTTGCGTGCCCTGGGGCGTGTTGGCGGCGCTGGTCAGGCACGATGGCGGATTGGGGTTGGTCATGTTCGTCGTGGTCGAGGTGGCCGACGCCGTGCAGACCCCGCCGACCAGGCTCGCCATGTCGACCTGGGTGAACAACGGATTGCCGTTGGCATCGCGCTGGGCGATGAAATCGCCATTGGGACGATCGAGCACGATCGGGTTCTTGATCCCGAACAGCGAGCCGATGTCGGCGAAGATCGAAGGCCGCAGCCCCAGCTCCTTGGCGCCGGAACCGAGCGGAATCTCCAGTTCGGCGTGGGCCAGGTAATAGAACTTGCCGCCCAGCGCGTCGTCGGTGAACTGCTTGCGATCCTTCGACAGAACCGACGGCGTCGCGGGATTGTTGTCGTCGTCGATATAGGGGATGCGCAGCACCCGCGGGCCGACCCCGCGGATGTCGAAGCCGCGCAGCTGCGGCTCGCCCAGATAGAAGCGGTCGGTCAGGCGAATGTCGTCGACCCCCGCCCCAGCACGGTTCTGAAGCGACTTGATCGCGCCCGCCTCGCCCGAGATCGAGAAGATGAAGTTGCCGTGCACCGGCCAGTACTTGGCCGCGTTGAACCGCGCGCGGGCGTATTTGACCGAACCGCCCAAGCCGGCAAAATCGCCGCTCAGGACCGCGGTCTGCCCACGGGTCGGGCGCGCGCGGTTGTCGAGCGTGTCGTAGATCAGCGAGAGGCCGACGATCGAGCTCGTCCGCTGCCCCAGCGCATCGCACAGATAGCGGCCCGCGAGCAGCGGGTTGCAGCTCAGGTTGCCGCTGGTGTCCGGGGTGAAGAACTGGTTCCGGTCGAGCGTCACGTCGTCGTAGTTGAGCGTGTAGCGGGCGACCGCGGTGACGAATTCGGTCAGCGGCACGCCGACCCGGCCCTGGAAGCCGGTGGTGGTCTGCTTGTACAGCGTGTTGCGGTTGCTGTTGACGAAGTTGAAGCTGTTGTAGTCGCGGCGATAGATGTCCGCGCCGGCCGAGACGTTCTTGTCGAACAGGTACGGCTCGGTGAAGCTGATCTCGGCGCTCTTGGAATAGCGCGAATAGTTCGCGCTGGCGCCGACCGTCTGGCCGCGCCCGCGGAAGTTGTTCTGCTGGATCGAAGCCTGGAGGATGAAGCTTTCGAGGCTCGAGAATCCGGCCGAAAGCTGGAGCTGCCCGGTCGGCTTTTCCTCGACGTTGGCCTCGAGGATGATCCGGTCGGGCGCGCTGCCGGGCTTCTGCTCGACTTCGAACTTTTCCTGGAAATAGCCGAGCGACTTGATCCGGTTGGTCGAGCGCTTGACCTGGAAGGTGTTGAACGCGTCGCCCTCGGCCAGGCGGAACTCGCGGCGGATGACCTTGTCCTGGGTCAGCGTGTTGCCGTTGACCTCGACCTTCTCGATGTAGACCCGCGGCGCCTCGTTGAGGACATAGGTGATCCCCATCGTGAGATCGGCCTTGTTGCGCTGGAATTCGGGGCGGACGTCGGCGAAGGCATAGCCGAAGGTGCCGACCGATTCCTGAAGCTGCTCGACCGTGTCCTCGACCAGCTTGGCGTTGTACCAGTCGCCCTTCTTCATCCGCAGCCGCGCCGCGACCTTGTCGCCGTCGAACTCGCGCAACTGGCTTTCCACCTTCACGTCGCCGAACTTGTAGCGTTCGCCTTCCTCGACGACGTAGGTGATGATGAAGTCCTTCTTGTCCGGGGTCAGCTCGGCCACCGCGGAAACCACGCGGAAGTCGGCATAGCCCTGGGTCAGGTAGTACTGGCGCAGCTTCTGCTGGTCGAACGCCAGGCGATCGGGATCGTAGCTGGTGCCGCCCGAAAGCAGGCGGGTGAAGCGCGCTTCCTTGGTGACCATCTGGCCCTTGAGGTCGCCGTCGCCGAACTTCTCGTTGCCGATGATGTTGATCTGGCGGACCTTGGACTTGGGCCCTTCGCTGATCTCGAACACCACGTCGACGCGGTTCTGGTCGAGCTGGACCATCTTGGGCTCGACCGTGGCCGCGAACCGGCCCTGGCGCTTGTACAGCTCGATGATCCGGGAAACGTCGGCGCGGACCTTGGACCGGGTGAAGATCTGCCGCGGCGCGAGCTTGATCTCGGGATTGATCTTCTCGTCCTTGAGGCGCTTGTTGCCTTCCAGGATCACGCGGTTGATCACCGGGTTCTCCTTGACCTCGATCACCACGACGCCGTTGTCGTTGCGGATCTGGACTTCGCTGAACAGCTCGGTCGCGTAGAGATCCTTGAGCGCCTGGTCGGCCAACGCCTGCGAATAGACCTGGCCGGGCCGCAACTGAACGTACGAGCGGATCGTATCGGGCTCGAGCCGCTGTGCGCCGCTGACGGTGACCGACGAGATCGTCACCGGGGCCGCGACGACGGGCGCCGCCTCGGCAGGCGCGGGCGCGGGCGCGCTTGCGGTTGTGGTCGCCGCCGGTCCCGCCGCCTGGGCGAACGCCGCCAGCGGCATTCCCGTGAGGATCGTTCCGGCCAGCAGCGCAGCGCCAAGGCGGGGCAGCGGGCGGCATGACTGGCGAGCCATGCGAACCTGTGCCGAAGTGCGTCCCGTCATTGCGTGATATCTTTCCGTCACTCGAGTGAGCGGCGCGGGGCTACCCGGCCACCGGCCAACAGTCGCCGCCCTCTGCCCGATAGCCCCCAGTCGATCAAGGGCCGATCAAGCAGTCATTGCCCCCGCAAACAGTGGAAAACAGCCTCGTTTCGCAAGCCCAAACCATCCGGCCCACACCCAGAACGTGTGGTCAGCCGCCGAACACCTTGAGCGACGCGATGTCGTTGAAGGTCACGAACAGCATCAGCGCCACCACGAACGCGACCCCGGTGCGAAACGCCCATTCCTGGCTTTTCGCACTGGCCGGTTTGCGCCGGATCGCCTCGGCCGCGTAGAAAGCCAGATGCCCTCCGTCGAGGACCGGAATTGGCAGCAGGTTGATGAACCCCAAGTTAATTGAGATGAACGCCGCGAAGGCGACGAAAGCCCGCCAGCCCAGGCTCAACTGCTCGCCCGAAAACTTGGCGATCTTGAGCGGCCCGCCCAGCTCGTCGACGCTGCGCTTGCCGGTGACGATCTGGCCGATTCCGGTGACCATCAGGGCGACCATGTCGCGGGTCTGACCGATCGCCAGGCCAACCGCCTGGACCGGATTGACCGGCCGCGCCTCGACCGCGGCAGGCCCGATGCCTAGATAGCCGCGCACGAAGGTGTTGCCGAACTCGTCGCGCTCGGTCTTGCCCGCGGTGACCAGCGACAGGTTAAGCGGCGCGCCGTCGCGGACCAGGCGAACCGCCATGGTTTCGCGCGGGTGGGGTGCGACCAGCCGGCTGATGTCGCCGAATTCGCCGACCTCGGACCCGCCGATCGAGACGATCCGGTCGCCCGTTCGCAAGCCCGCCGCGGCGGCGACCGATCCGGCCTCGACCTTGCCGATGGTCGGCGCGGCGACGATCTGGCCATAGGCCATCAGGAACGCGGCGAGGATCGCGATCGCCGCGATGAAGTTGGCCGCCGGTCCCGCCAGCACGATCAGTGCGCGCTGCCACAGCGGCTGGGCCTGGAAGCAGACGTTGCGTTCTGCGGCGGGCAGCTTGAGCCATTCGGCGTCGGGCTGGCTCGCCGGGTTCATGTCGCCCGCGAACTGGACGTAGCCGCCCAGCGGCAGCGCCGACAGTTTCCACCGCGTGCCGCGCTTGTCGGTCCACCCGGTCAGCTCCCTGCCGAAGCCGATCGAGAACACGTCCGCCCGCACTCCGCACCAACGCCCGACCAGGTAGTGGCCGAGCTCATGGATCGTGACCAGCGGCCCGAGCAGCAGGAAGAAGCCGAGCACGTACATCGCGAAAACGGGGTGAACGATCTGATCCAACTCAGGCGAACTCCATCAGGGCGCGCGCCCGCGACCGGGCTTCGGCATCGACCGCGATCACCTCGGCAAGCGTCGCCGGGGCGGGCAGCGCGGTTTGCGCCAGCACTTGTGCCACATATGCGGCGATCCGGGTGAACGGAATGTGTCCAGCCAGAAACGCCGCGACCGCGATCTCGTTGGCGGCGTTGAGGACGGCGGGGGCCGCGCCGCCCGCCTGCACCGCCGCGCGCGCCAGTGCGGTCGCGGGAAAGCGCTCCTCGTCGGGCGCGCGGAAGGTAAGTTCGCCCAGCGCGGCCAGATCGAGCGGGGCGCACGGGGTGTCCATCCGCGCCGGCCAGGCGAGGACGTTGGCGATCGGCACGCGCATGTCCGAAGGGCCGAGCTGCGCCAGCGTCGAGCCGTCGCGGTATTCGACCATCGAATGCACCACCGACTGCGGGTGGACCACGATCCGCAGGCGTTCGTGGCCGACCGGGAACAGGTGGTGCGCCTCGATCAGCTCGAGCCCCTTGTTGAACATCGTGGCGCTGTCCACGCTGATCTTGGCGCCCATGTCCCAGTTGGGATGACGCACCGCCTGCGCCGGGGTGGCGGCGGCGAGCTGCGCGTGGCTCCAGTCGCGGAACGGCCCTCCGCTGGCGGTGAGCGTGATCGAGCGGACGTGCGCCACATCGTTGCCCGCGAGGCACTGGAAGATCGCGTTGTGCTCGGAGTCCACGGGCAGCAGCGTCGTGCCGCACCGCGCCACCGCCGCCGTCATGACGTCACCCGCCGAGACCAGCGCTTCCTTGTTGGCCAGCGCGACGATCCGCCCCTGCTCGATCGCGGCCATCGTCGGCGCGAGGCCCGCGGTGCCGACGATCGCGGCGAGAACGATGTCGGCGGGCCGCGCGGCGGCCTCGATCAGCGCGGCGAGTCCGGCGGCGGTGGCGATGCCGGTACCGGACAGGGCTTCGCGCAGTTCGGCGAGGCAGGATTCGTCGGCGACGACCGCGACCTCGGCGGAAAACTCGCGCGCCAAAGCCGCCAGCTCGCGCGCCTGGCAGTTGGCGGTGAGCGCGACGACGCGCCAATTGTCGCGTTCGCGCCGGATCAGGTCGAGCGTGGAGGCGCCGATCGAGCCGGTCGCGCCGAGGATGGAGAGGGTGCGGGTCATCCGGCGAGATGCCCGGCTTGTGTGTGCGCTGGCTGCGTGGGGAGCAGCGAAGCGCCCATGCCAATCACGCCCGCGACAAACAGCACCGCAATCAATCCGTCGGTGCGATCGAACAAGCCGCCGTGGCCCGGAATGAGATTGCCCGAATCCTTCACTCCGGCGCGGCGCTTCATCCAGCTTTCGAAGAAGTCCCCGCCTTGGGCGATGACCGCGACCATCGCACCGCCCAGCAACGAGAAGGCGATGATCGTTGCGACATCGCTGGGATCATAGTCACGATATGTCCACGGCATGATCGCGGCATGCGCCAAGGCAGCGCCCAAAACCCCGCCGCCAAGCCCGGCCCACGTTTTCGACGGGCTGATTTTGGGTGCGATCTTCGGTCCGCCTATGGCTCGGCCCGCGAAGTAGGCCCCGATGTCCACGCCGACGACCATCAACAGGACTTGCAGGGCCACGGCCAAACCCTGGCTCAACCGCAAGTCCCACAGCGTGGCGGCGGCACCGAAGATGTAGAGGATGCCAAGAATCATCCACAGCGCTGGATGGCGAAAGCCCTTCGTGAGCCCTCGCCACTCCCAGCCGACGCCCAGCGTTACGAGAGCGACGAACGCACCCCAAAACCACCCTCCCAGCCACAGCGCCGTACCCGCCACGGCGACCATCACCACCGCCGAGACCACGCGAACGCCGAGGTCGGATTTGCGAGGGGCGGGTTCGGTCATCCGACAACCCTCAATTCACCGTCACCCTGAACTTGCTTCAGGGTCCATCCCTTGGTTTGCGCCGAAGCGTTTGATGAGCAAACCGCGCTGGCGGCTTCGGCTCTCAGAGGCCCGGCGCGCGGCATGATGGATGCTGAAACAAGTTCAGCATGACGGGGAACCGGAACGAGGGACATTGCCTCACCGCCCGCCATAGCGCCGCTCCCGCCGGGCAAAGGCGTCGAGCGCCTCCTGCAGATGCGCGGGCTTGAAATCGGGCCAGAGCACCTCGGTGAACCACATCTCGGCGTAGGCGGCCTGCCACAGCAGGAAGTTCGACAGCCGGACCTCGCCCGAAGTGCGGATCAGCAGGTCGAGCGGGGGCAGGTCGGCGGTGTCGAGCTCGGCTTCGATGCTCTCCGGCGTGATTGCGCCCTTGGCCGCCGCGCGCGCCGCGGCGTTGGCGATCTCGGCCTGCGAGCCATAGTTGAGTGCGACCACCAGGGTGGTGCCGTCGTTGCCCGCGGTGCGCGCCAGCGCATTCTCGACCATCGCGACAATATCGGGGGCGAACGCCTTGTAATCGCCGATAATCTTGAGCCGGACGTTGTTCGCGGCGAACTCGTCGAGATCGCTGACGATGAAGCTCTTGAGCAGCCCCATCAGCGCGCCGATCTCGTCTTCCGGACGCCGCCAGTTCTCGGTGCTGAAGGCGTAGAGGGTCAGCGCCTCGAGCCCCATCGTGCGCGCCGCGCGGGCGACCTCGCGCACCGCGTCGACCCCGCGCTTGTGGCCCACCGCGCGCGGCAGGTGGCGCTTCTTCGCCCAGCGCCCGTTGCCGTCCATGATGATCGCGACGTGCCGGGCTTGAGCCCCCTTGCCTGACCCCGGCCCGCTGGTGTCGTGGGAAGGCGAGACGCGCCCGGCCAGAGCATGTGTCTCGACTTCGCTCGACATGAGCGGGCGTTTGGGTGCCCGCAGGATCACTGCCCGAGAATTTCCTTTTCCTTGTGCGCGGCGACGTCGTCGGCGGCCTTGATCTGCTCGTCGGTCAGTTTCTGGACTTCGGTTTCCGCGCGCTTGCGCTCGTCTTCCGAAATCTCGTGCTTCTTCTCGTCGGTCTTGAGATTGTCCATCCCGTCGCGGCGGACGTTTCGGATCGCGATCCGAGCTTTTTCAGCGTATTGATGCGCCAACTTCGCAAGTTCCTTGCGACGCTCCTCGGTCAGGTCGGGGATCGGCAGACGCAGCATCTGGCCATCGTTGATCGGGTTCAGCCCCAGCCCTGCCGAGCGGATCGCCTTTTCCACCGGGCCCACGTTCGACTTGTCCCACACCTGCACCGACAGCATCCGCGGTTCGGGCGCGGAGACGGTCGCGACCTGGTTGAGCGGCATCGACGAGCCATAGACCGTCACCATGATCGGATCGAGCAGCCCGACGTTGGCGCGGCCCGTGCGCAGCCCGGCCAGATCATGACGCAGCGCCTCGACCGCGCCCTTCATCCGGCGTTCGAGATCGGCCCGGTCGTACTTCATGACGAGACTCCGTACTTGGCCATCAGCTTTCTCCCCTGACGATCGTCTGCACGCCCTCGCCCTTGAGCACCCGCGCGAGATTGCCCTTCTCGCGGATCGAGAACACGACGATCGGTATCTTGTTGTCGCGGCACAACGCCACCGCGCTCGCGTCCATCACCTTGAGATTTTGCGCCAGAACCGTGTCGTAATCCACGCTGTCGTAACGCTTGGCGGCGGGATTGGTTTTCGGGTCGCTGTCATAGACGCCATCGACGCTGGTGCCTTTGAGCAGCGCGTCGCATTTCATTTCCGCCGCGCGCAGGGCCGCGCCGCTGTCGGTGGTGAAATAGGGCGCGCCCACGCCCGCCGCGAAGATCACCACCCGGCCCTTTTCCAGGTGGCGTTCGGCGCGACGGCGGATCACCGGCTCGCACACCTTGTCCATCTCGATCGCCGACTGGACCCGGGTCGGCACCCCGCACTGTTCCAGCGCGTTCTGCATCGCCAGCGCGTTCATCACCGTGGCGAGCATGCCCATGTAATCGGCCTGGGCGCGGTCCATGCCCTTGGCCGCCCCGGCCATTCCGCGGAAGATGTTGCCCCCGCCGATCACCAGGCAGATCTCAAGCCCGGTGTCTTTGGCCGCCTTCACTTCGCGCGCCAGCTCGGCGACGAAATCGGGGTCGATGCCGTACTGCTGGCCACCCATCAGGACTTCGCCCGACAGCTTGAGCAGGATGCGCTTGAAGTGCGGCGGGGTCATCGGACGGGCGTGCTCGCGAGAAGGGATCGGGGCGCCTTATAGCCGCACCAGCCGCGTCAACAAGCGAGTCCCGGCTGGCCGCCGGGACTCGCACGATGACAATCAGGTAACCGCCTGCAGCCCAGCCGCCGCCGCAACCTCGGCGGCGAAGTCGCTCGTGGCTTTTTCGATGCCCTCGCCCAGCTGGAAGCGGACATAGTCCTTGAGCACGATCTTGGCGCCGGCGGCCTTGCCCGCCGCCTCGACGACCTGCGCAACCGGCGTCTTGTTGTCCATCACGAAGACCTGGCTGAGCAGCGCATTGTCCTTGGCGTATTTGGACACGGCACCATCGACCATCTTGGCCTGCACTTCGGCGGGCTTGCCGCTCTCGGCCGCCTTCTCTGCGGCGATCTTGCGCTCACGAGCCAAAGTATCGGGGTCGAGATCATCGGCGTTGAGCGCCAGCGGGAACGCCGCGGCGATGTGCATCGCGATCTGCTTGCCGAGCGGCTCGAGTACATCGGCACCCGCCTCGCTCTCGAGCGCGACGAGCACACCGATCTTGCCGAGCATCGGCGCGGCGGCGTTGTGCATGTAGGGCACGACCAGGCCGTTGGCGACCGAGACCGACTTCATTCGGCGTACCTGCTGGTTCTCGCCGATCGTCGCCACATTGTTGGTCAGCGTGTCGGCGACCGTGCCGCCACCCGGATAGGCCGCGGCCTTGAGCGCCTCGACATCGTCGGTGGCCGCGCCCAGCGCGACTTCGGTGGTCTTGCGGACGAAATCCTGGAACTGCTCGTTCTTGGCGACGAAATCGGTTTCCGAGTTTACCTCGACCGCCACGCCGCGGGTGCCGTTGACGGCCACGCCGACGAGGGCCCTCGGCCGCGGTGCGGCTGGACTTCTTGGCGACGGCCGCCAAGCCCTTGGCGCGCAGCGCATCGACCGCAGCTTCCATGTCGCCGCCCGTCTCGTCGAGCGCCTTCTTGCAGTCCATCATCCCGGCGCCGGTGCGCTCGCGCAGCGTCTTCACGTCAGTGGCGGTATAAGCCATTGCGTCTATCCTCTTGATTTTAAAGGGTGGGCAGCGAGATCAAGCCCCGCCGCCTGAATTGGATCAGGCCTCGGCCGGAGCCTCGGCGTCAGCCTCCGGAGCAGCTTCAACGGCCGTTTCGGACGCTTCGACCGCGGCTTCAGGCGCCTCGATGGCTGGCTCCGCCAGCGGCACGTCCATCGCGCCGATGTCCGCACCCGAAGCGACCACGGCCTCGCGACCGCCCCTGGTCGCGGCGGTGGCGATCGCATCGCAGTACAGGCGCACCGCGCGGCTGGCGTCGTCGTTGGCCGGAACCGGGAAGGCAATGCCGTCGGGCGAGACGTTCGAATCGAGAATCGCGACGACCGGGATGCCCAGGACGTTGGCTTCCTTGATCGCCAGCTCTTCCTTGTTGGCGTCGATCACGAACATCACATCCGGGATGCCGCCCATGTCGCGGATGCCGCCAAGCGACAGCTCGAGCTTGTCACGCTCGCGGGTAAGCTGGAGCACCTCCTTCTTGGTCAGCCCCACGATGTCGCCCGAAAGCTGCTCGTCGAGCGTCTTGAGGCGCTTGATCGAGTTGGAAATGGTCTTCCAGTTGGTGAGCATCCCGCCCAGCCAGCGGTGGTTGACGAAGTGCTGGCCGCACTGGCGCGCGGCCTGGGCGATCGGCTCCTGCGCCTGGCGCTTGGTACCGACGAACAGGACCTTGCCGCCCGCTTGGACGGTGGCCGAGACAAACTCGAGCGCGCGCGCCATCAGTGGGACGGTCTGCGACAGGTCGAGGATGTGGATGCCGTTGCGCGCGCCAAAGATGTACGGCTTCATCCGCGGGTTCCAGCGGTGGGTCTGGTGGCCGAAGTGCGCGCCGGCCTCGATCAATTGCTGCATGGTGACGACGGGAGCCGCCATAGATATTTCCTTTCCGGTTACGCCCGCAGAGCCGCGGGCTGCCTCTGGGAAACTGGAACCGTGAGGAAACCCCTCTGCGGCACCGGTATGGGCGTTTCCCATGTGGATTTCGCCAGGCGCAGAGGGATTTCCACGCCGACGATGCGCGCCCTTAGCCGCGGAGACGCAACATTGCCACCCCGTTTTCATCGTGGCGGTGACACGTTTCGACTCAATTTCGCTTGACCATTCGGAACATATCAAGAACAACGGCTCTATTCCGCGAATCACGCGGGAACAAAATCGGTTACCAACACGTTAACGCCCCAGTTATCCACACACCTGTAAACAGGGGGCCTGCGGGTAGGGACCGAACGGACAAGGATGCATGTCGATGAGCCTTCTCGCCTCCGTCGTTTTCGCGCTCGCCGCGTTTTGCGTGATCACAGCGGCGCGCGCGACCGTTCTGCAATACCGCGACGCGGCGCTGGCGAATGTCGCCGCGCTGCGCGATTGCAGCGATGCGCGTGAGTTCCGGGTTCAGGCGGTGTGCGTGGTTGCCCGCAACGCCATCGGCGCGGATATCCGGCGGGTCGCGGCGCGGACGATCCAGCCGCGCCGGATCAGGCAGTCGCGTGGGCTGCGCGCTGCCGCTTGACCTTGGCGTAGCGAAACACCGCGAGGGGCAGTACAGCCATATAGGCCGCGCACAGCCCGACCAGAGTCCACCATGGTTCGGTCAGAAGCGCCGCTATAACTAGTCCCGTCAGCGCAATGACCTCGAGACGAATGTTGCGCCTCGGTCGCGCTGATCCCCAGCTGGGCGTCGCAATGTTGGAGATCATCAGGAACGCGATCAGTGCGATCCACAGCCCGACCAACAGCGGATTGCGGAACACCGCCTCACCGCTCGCGATCCACAGGTACAGGGGCAGGAAAGCAAGGCCGGCGCCAACGGGAGCGGGCACGCCGGTCAGGAATCCAGCCGACTTGTGCGGTTGGTCCTGCAGATCGATTCGCGCGTTGAACCGGGCTAGCCGGAGCGCGCAACATACCGCCAGCGCCAGCGCCGCCAGCCAACCCAGCCGGGGCACGTCGGTCAACGACCACATGAAAAGGATCAGCGCCGGGGCCACTCCGAACGAGACGTTGTCCGCCAGGCTATCGAGCTCCGCCCCGAAACGCGACTGCGCCTTCATCAGCCGCGCCACCCGGCCGTCGATCCCGTCGAGCATCCCCGCCAGAATCACCGCCAGCACCGCCTTTTCCCACTGCCCGTCGGTAGCGAAGCGGATACCCGTAAGCCCCGAGCACAGCGCTGCCGAGGTGATCGCATTGGGCGCCAGCGCACGCAGTGTGAGCCCGCCGGGAAGGCGGCGATAGGATCGCGAGGCCTCGGCATCCTCCAACTCGCTCTCATCGTCGGTATTGTCTGCGATGGGGTGGCCGTCCGGTCCCAGGATCACTGGATCACCCCTTCAAGCACCGGCGCTTGGCCGATCTCGGCGAGCACGGTCTCGCCCGCAACGCACTTCTGGCCGAGCAGCACGCGCGGTTCGGTGCCTTCGGGCAGATAGACATCGACCCGGCTGCCGAAGCGGATCAGGCCCACGCGCTGCCCCGCCGCGACGATATCGCCCGGCTTTACGAACGGCACGATCCGGCGCGCCACAAGTCCGGCGATCTGAGTGAAGCCGACGAGCACGCGGTCGCTGCGCTCGATCAAGAAATGCTGGCGCTCGTTGTCCTCGCTCGCCTTGTCGAGGTCGGCGTTCAGAAACTTGCCGGGAATGTACACAACACGGCGGATAGTCCCCGCCACCGGCGCGCGGTTGATGTGGACATCGAACACGCTCATGAAAATGGAAATGCGGGTCAGCACGCCGTCGCCCAAGCCCGCCCCGGTGCCATCCGCGATGCGCAATTCGGGCGGCGGCGGGACTTTCTGGATGAGCGTGATCAGCCCGTCTGCTGGCGCGACGATCAGGTTCGAGCTTTGCGGCACCGCACGCTGCGGATCGCGAAAGAACGCGAGCACGCCCAGGGTCAGGAAGGCCAGCGGCCAGGCGATGGTCTCCCACGCCAGAAAAGCGGTCAGTCCGCTGCCGACCGCGGCGATCAGCGCGAACTTGCGGCCTTCGGGGTGGATCGCGGGCCATGACCAGCCGGCCTGGCCTTTGCCTTTGTTGTCGACGAGTTCTCCGGGCATCGACCCCATCTAGGGTTGGCGGCAGGCAGCGGCAAGCTAAACGCTGGACCAGGTGTTGCAACTTGCCGGAATTTTAACCTTGTCCCGCGAATAGGGGGAGGTGTCCGACGCTGATTTTCCCGATCGCCACGACCCGACGCCGCCTACCGCGCGCGCCATTTTGCTCGACGAACTGCCTATGCACCTGATCACGCTGGCGCTCGTCGTCGCCAGCGCCGCGGTGCTGGCGGCGCATGACGTTGCAATCACCCTCGCCGACGTGACCGGAAACCTGATGGTTTACCTGTGTTGCGGCCTTTTCATGGTCCTCCCGCGGGCGATCACGCTACTCCGCGCCCATCGCCCGCGTCATCCTGCCGCGTTCCTCGCGCAGCACGTTGCATCGGTTGTATCGACATCTGCGGTCGTCGCGACGTTACCGACATGCGCGATCCTCGTCCTGCTGATGCCGTTCTTCTCCGCGCTCAAGGCGATGGTTCCGGTGTTTCACCCCTATACCTGGGACGCCACCCTGATCGCCGCCGATCGCGCTCTGTTTTTCGGGCACGATCCCTGGCGCGTGATCCAGCCGGTGCTCGGCTATCCCGTGGTCACCGCAAGCCTCGCCGCGCTTTACCATGGATGGGCGTTGGTCCTTTATGGCGGGACACTGTGGCTCGTGTTCGCCCGGGCGGCGCGTGGCGTCCGGCGCCGTTACATCCTGGCCTTCGTGCTGATCTGGACGGTCATCGGGTTCGCGCTGGCCGCAGGGATGGCGTCGGTAGGTCCTTGTTTCGTTGGCCCGATCCTGGGAAACCACCACTTCGACGCGCAAATGGCGTACTTGCACGCGGCCGATCGAGACCTGCCGGTGATGACCCTGACGGTCCAGGAAATGCTGCTCGAGCGTTTCCGCCACGCCTCGCACAACCTAGGTAGCGGGATCACCGCGATGCCATCCATGCACATCGCCTTCGCCTGCCTGTTTTGGCTGACCGTGCGACAGGTGTCGCCCCGCGCCGGGCGCTGGTTCTTCGCCTTCCTCGTGGCAATCTGGATCGGGTCGGTCCATCTCGCCTACCACTATGCGCTAGACGGTGTGGTCGCGGTGCTGGCAACGGTTGCGATCTGGAAGTTGAGCGGCGTGATCTTCGTGGCCTGGGATCGCTGGCGGCTGGGATCGACGATACGCGCCTCGGCAGGAGCGGCGTTTCCTGCGTAGCTCGCCAGGAACGCGCGGGTGGTGGACAGGGCTGGATTCGAACCAGCGTACGCTCTCGCGGGCAGATTTACAGTCTGCTGCCATTAACCACTCGGCCACCTGTCCACACCGGTCTGCCGGGTGCTGCTTGATGCGTTTGCAGGCCCGAAACGGGCCTCCCAGCCGAGAGGCCGCGTCCATGGCGAAGCGGCTGCGCGCTGTCAAGCAAGCCCGCAGCTTGCGCGGGCGAGACCCGGCTGGCACAGGCCGGTCGATGAGCGAACGCGACGACAGGAAGCCGGCCAGAAACTTGCGGGGGGCGCGCCGGACGGATGCGCGGCGGGCGCGGCAGCGGCCGCACCGGGGCGGGCCAGGTCCGCTTGTGGGGACGCCACGCGGTGGAAGCCGCGCTGCTCAACCCCGATCGGGTCCATCGCAAACTATGGGCCACGCGCGAGGGTGTCGCCTCGCTCGACGGCGAGTTGCCCGCCGATTTTACGGTCGAGTACGCCTCCCCCGCCGATTTGGCGCGGCTGGTCGCGCGCGATGCGCCGCACCAGGGGCTGGTGCTCGATTGCGCGCCGTTGGAAGACCTGGCGCTCGACGATCTGCCGGAGGCGGATCCGGCGCGGCCGATCGTTGTGCTCGACCAGGTCACCGATCCGCACAACCTCGGCGCGATCCTGCGCTCGGCGGCGGCGTTCGACGCGGCGGCGATCGTAACTCAGGATCGCCACGCACCGCCCGAATCGGGCACCGTCGCCAAGACCGCATCGGGCGCGCTGGAGATCGTGCCGTGGGTCCGGGTGGTCAATCTGTCACGCGCGCTGGAAGACTTGGCCGACGCTGGATACTGGCGGATCGGGCTGGATGGAGCGGCGCCCGCGCTGTTTGGATCGGTACTCCAGCCGGGTCCGATCGCGCTTGTCCTCGGAGCCGAGGGCGAAGGCCTGCGCCACAACGTGGCGGGGCACTGCGACGTGCTCGCGCGATTGCCCATTGCCGCCGCGATGGAAAGCCTGAATGTCTCGAATGCGGCGGCCGTCGCGCTCTATGCTGTGGCGGTGCGCTGAGTGTGCGACTTGCGAATGGGGGTCTGTCGATGGTGCCGCAAACGTTTCGAGGCAAGGTCGTCTTCGCCGCAGTGCTCTGCCTGCTCGCCACGGGATGCTTCCTGCTTCCGGGTAAGTTCGCCTCCGAACTGACGGTCAAACGCGACGGCACATTCGCGTTTTCCTACAAGGGCGACATCCATGTCCTCGCGTTGAGCAAGTTGGCGCAGGACGAATTGGACGACAAGGCCACATTCAAGCCGCAGCCGCAGTGCAAGGACGACGGCGAACCCGTCGACAATTGCAGCTACGACACCGAGGACGTCCAGCGCCAGAACTGGGAGTCGTCGCAGCAGGCCGCGAAGGACAAGAAAAGACAGGACGCGGAGATGGCGCGCCAGATGCTCGGTGGGATCGACCCGGCCGATCCCCGAGCCGCCGAGGAACTGGCCGAACGGATGCGCAAGCAGGCTGGGTGGCGCTCGGTGCAGTACGTGGGCGACGGCAAATACGTGGTCGATTTCGCCATCGCGGGCCGGCTCGATCACGATTTCAGCTTTCCTTCGCTCGAGCGGGTGCCGCTGATCACGCCGTTCGTCGCGATCTATCGCCGCACCGACGGTACCGTACGGATCGATGCCCCGGCGTTTTCCGCAGGCGCCAACGGCGGGCCGATGGGGGCAATGATGCAAGGCATGACGGGTGACAAGACCGGGCCGCAAGGCATGCCAGAACTCGACGGCGCGTTCGCAGTAGCGACCGATGGTGAGATCCTCGCCAACAATACCGACGACGGGCCGCAGACCGGCGTTGCGGGCATGCGGCGGCTTGCTTGGAAAGTGAATCCGCGCACTGCGGCAGCGCCGACTGCGCTGATCAAACTGGGTAAGTAGGCCTCTCAAGACCCTGCAAAAGCAAACGCCGCGCTCGGCCATTGGGCGAGCGCGGCGCTATATGCGTCGGCAGTCCGAGGACCGCCAAACCCGATCGGTCTTAGTTGACCGCGTCCTTCAGACCCTTGCCGGCCTTGAACTTGGGCTGGGTCGAAGCCTTGATCGTCATCGGCTCGCCGGTGCGCGGGTTGCGACCGGTCGAGGCCTTGCGCTTGGCTACCGAGAACGTACCGAAGCCCACCAGGCGCACTTCGTCGCCGCTCTTGAGCGCGCCCGAGATCGCCTCGAACACGGATTCAACCGCCTTCATCGCGTCACCCTTGGTCAGTCCGCTCGAGTCGGCGACCGCACTGATCAGATCGTTCTTGTTCATTCGAAACCCCCTGGAGGCTGGTTGAGAAAATTTCGGCGGAATCGCCGGGGCAGGATGGCGCGGAATTGAGCCGATGCCGCGCCGACTGTCAAAGCCTAACACGGGTGAAACCGGCGGATTATCCCCGATTTCGCGCCAATTGCGACGAATCGACGTTTAATCGCGGGAGCGCGGTGCTGCGCGGCATTGGCGCAGCACCGGCTCCAACGATTCGCTGCGTTGCAGCATCAATGTGCGGTAAGCGAGGGAGACGACTGGGACGGGGCCGGCTGGCTGGCGATGTCGTCCTGCTCGGTCCAGTCGATCGCCACCAACGGCGCCGTCAGCGCGCGCGCCAGCACCTCGTCGACATGGCTCACCGGTACGATCTCCAACCCGCCGGTGATGTTCGCCGGGATTTCCACCAGGTCCTTGCGGTTCTCCTCGGGGATCAGCACCGTCTTCACACCCCCGCGCAAAGCCGCGAGCAGTTTTTCCTTCAGACCCCCGATCGGCAAC
Source organism: Novosphingobium sp. Gsoil 351 (assembly GCF_009707465.1). NCBI lineage: Bacteria > Pseudomonadati > Pseudomonadota > Alphaproteobacteria > Sphingomonadales > Sphingomonadaceae > Novosphingobium > Novosphingobium sp. Gsoil 351. Next base: position 3,571,545 of record NZ_CP046120.1, on the reverse strand, counting down.
ACGCGACCGCGCAGCGTGACCTCACCGGTCATCGCCACGTCGGGGCGAACGGCGATCCCGGTGAGGGTCGAGACGATCGAAGTAACCATTCCGATCCCGGCGCTCGGTCCGTCCTTGGGCACCGCACCCTCGGGCAAGTGGATGTGGATGTCCTTGCGTCCGATCAGCGAGGGCTTGATGCCATAGGCCGGCGCCCGCGCCTTGACGAAGCTGAAGGCGGCCTGGATGCTCTCGTTCATCACCTCGCCGAGCTTGCCGGTGGTCCGCGCTTGCCCCTTGCCGGGAACCATCACCGCCTCGATCTGCAGCAATTCACCGCCGACCTCGGTCCATGCGAGCCCGGTCACCGCGCCCACCTCGGGTTCGTCGTCGGACATCCCGTGGCGGTACTTGCGCACCCCGGCATAGTCGCCGAGGTTTTCGGGGGTGATGGTGACCCCGGTCTCCTTGCCTTCGAGAATCTTGCGCAGGCTCTTGCGCATCAGCCGCGCGATCTCGCGCTCCAGGGTGCGGACCCCGGCCTCGCGGGTATAATAGCGGATCAGGTCGCGCAGACCCTCGGGGGTCAGGACGAACTCGCCGTCCTTGAGTCCGTGCGCCTCGATCTGCTTGGCCACCAGGTGGCGCGTCGCGATCTCGACCTTCTCATCCTCGGTATAACCTTCGAGGCGAATGATCTCCATCCGATCGAGCAGCGCCTGCGGCAGATTGAGGCTGTTCGCGGTGGTCACGAACATCACGTCGCTAAGGTCGTAGTCGAGCTCGAGGTAGTGGTCCTGGAACTTGGCGTTCTGCTCTGGATCGAGCACCTCGAGCAGCGCCGAGGCCGGATCGCCACGGAAGTCCTGGCCGAGTTTGTCGATTTCGTCGAGCAGGAACAGTGGGTTGCTGGTCCCGGCCTTGCGCAAGTTAGTGATGATCTTGCCCGGCAGCGAGCCGATGTAGGTGCGGCGGTGGCCGCGGATTTCGGCCTCGTCGCGCACGCCGCCCAGCGACTGGCGGACGAACTCGCGGCCTGTGGCCTTGGCGATCGACTTGCCGAGCGAGGTCTTGCCGACACCCGGGGGGCCGACCAGACACAGGATCGGGCCCTTGAGCTTGTTGGTCCGGGCCTGCACCGCAAGGTATTCGACGATGCGGTCCTTGACCTTCTCCAGCGCATAGTGATCGGCGTCGAGAACCGCCTGTGCGCCAACGATGTCCTTCTTGATCTTGCTCTTCTTGCCCCACGGCAACCCGAGCAGCACGTCGAGATAGTTGCGGACAACCGTCGCTTCGGCGCTCATCGGCTGCATGCCCTTGAGCTTCTTAAGTTCTGCGGTGGCCTTGGTCCGCGCTTCCTTGGAGAGCTTGAGCTTGTCGATCTTGGCCTGCAATTCGGCGATCTCGTTGGCTTCTTCGCCCTCGCCGCCCAATTCGGACTGGATCGCCTTCATCTGCTCGTTGAGGTAATACTCGCGCTGGGTCTTCTCCATCTGGCGCTTGACCCGCCCGCGGATCTTACGCTCGACCTGAAGCACGCCGAGTTCGCCTTCCATGAACGCGAGCACCATTTCGAGCCGCTTGAGCGGATCGGCCTCGGTTAGCAGCGCCTGCTTGTCGGCGACCTTGGCGGCAATCTGCGCGGCGACGCCGTCGGCCAGCAAAGCGGCATCGACGATCTCGGCGAAGTTGGCTCCGGCGTCGTCGGACAGTTTCTTGTTGAGCTTGGCATACTCGCCAAACTGCTCGACCACGGTGCGCATCATCGCCGAGACCTCAGTGCCCGAGACGGTCACCGGGTCGTGCAGTTGGACGTGCGCGACCAACATCTCGCCCGCGCTGCCGGATTCCTCGCGCAAGTCCGCCAGCGAACCGCGTTGCTTGCCCTCGACCAGCACCCGCACGGTGCCATCGGGCAGCTTCAGCAGTTGCAGGACGCTGGCGATCACCCCGACGTCATAGAGATCGTCGCGATCGGGATCGTCGCAGCCAGGATCGAGTTGGGCGAGCAGAAAGATGTCCTTGTCCGCCGCCATCGCCGCCTCGAGCGCGGCGACCGACTTTTCGCGCCCGACGAACAGCGGGACGACCATTCCGGGAAACACGACGATGTCGCGCAAGGGGAGCATGGGAACGAGGGTGGTGGCAGTCATATCCGTCCATTCATAGCGCGCGCGAGGCGCGGGGCCGCAAGGGGGCGGTCAGTTGGCTGTGGATATGGGGGCAAGGTGTTTGGGGCGCAATGGTCGCATGATCCTCTCCCGCCCGGGGGAGAGAGGGGAACGTCACATGCCCGGCAGCTTGAACCCCGCGGGCAGTCCGATCCCCGACTGGATTTTCTGCATTTCGGCATTGGAGCGCTCGTCGGCCTTGGCCCGGGCATCGTTGAAGGCTGCGGCGATCAGGTCTTCGAGGATGCCCTTTTCCTCGAGCTTCATAAGGCTGTCATCGATCGACACACCCAGGATGCGGCCTTTGGCGGTGCAGCGGATGCTCACCAGCCCGCCGCCGGACTTGCCCTCCACCTGGATCGAATCGAGCGTCGCCTGCGCCTCGCCCATTTGCTTCTGGATGGTCTCGGCGGCGGCTTGGGCGGCCTGGATCATTTCTTCCATCGATTTCATGCGCTGCGACTCCATGGGGTGCGGCCGGGCGAGGCGCGCTCGTCGTCGACCAATTGGGCATCGGGAAAGGCGGCGAAGGCGGCCTTGACCAGCGGATCGGCGAGCAGCGCGGCCTGCGCCGCGGTGGCCTCGGCCTCAGCCCGCTCGCGCAAGCTGGGCTGCGCGTCGCCGACCCCGCGTTCGACCTGCCAGCGCTCGCGGGTGACCTCCTCCAGCGCCTTGCGAATGTCGGCGGCGGGGTCCTCGGCCCGGTAGTCGGCGTCGATCTGGAATCGCAGGACGCCATGCGAGACGTCCACCGGGCGAATCCAGTTGCGCATTACGCCACCAACCAGCGGCCTTGCGGTTTCTATCCGCTCGACCAACGCGGTCCAGTCAAGCGCGGCAACCGGTTCGGCGGACGCGGTACGACCGGCGGCGGGTGCCGGGACGGGACTGCGCGCCGCCATCTCCTCAAGCTTTTTCGCCAATTGTCCGGGATCGGGAAGATCTGCGGCATGGAGCACGCGCAGCAGCGCCATCTGGGCAGCCGCAAGTGGATCGGGCGCGCTGACGATTTCGCCGTGGCCCTTGAGCAGCAGTTGCCAAAGACGATGAAGTTGCCCGGCGGACAATTGCCCGGCCCAGCCTTCGAGCGCTGCACGCTCTTCCGCGGTCGCGCCCTGCGCGCCGCTCTCGCCAAGCTGGGCGACGGTGATCCGGTGGACGAGATCCATCTGCGCGCGGATCAGCGCCAACGGCTCGATGCCCAGCGCATATTGCTCGGCGACCAGATCGAGCAGCGCCTTGCCCTCGCCCCTAAGGATTGTCGCGAACAGGCGCCGCTGGACAGTCTTGTCGGCAAGCCCGAGCATCTCACGGACCTTGGCGGCGGTGACCACGGCCTCGCCTTCCAGGTCTGCATGGGCGATCGCCTGATCGAGGATCGACAAACCATCACGCACCGAGCCTTCGGCGGCCGCCGCGATCAGCGCCAGCGCCTCGTCATCGGCCTCGACCTTCTCCGCAGCGCATATCCGCGCGAAGTGTTCGGTCAGCATGGGTGTGGTGATCCGGCGCAGATCGAACCGCTGGCAGCGGCTGAGCACGGTGATCGGCAGTTTATCGACCTCGGTCGTCGCGAACAGGAACTTGACGTGCGCGGGCGGCTCCTCGAGCGTCTTCAGAAGCGCGTTGAAGGCTGGCTTCGACATCATGTGGACTTCGTCGATGATATAGATCTTGTACCGCGCGGTGACTGCCGCATAGCGCACCGCGTCGGTCATCGCGCGAACGTCGTCGATCCCGTTATGCGAGGCGGCATCCATCTCGATCACGTCGATGTGGCGCCCTTCCGCAATCGCGCGGCACGGCTCGCAAGTTCCGCAGGGATCGATCGTGGGTCCGCCCTGCCCGTCGGGCCCGATGCAGTTCAGTGCCTTGGCGATCAGCCGCGCGGTGCTGGTCTTGCCCACGCCGCGCACCCCGGTCATCAAGAACGCATGCGCCAGCCGTTCGCGCCGGATCGCGTTGCCCAGCGTGCGGACCATCGGTTCCTGGCCGATCAGCTCGGAAAAGGTCTGCGGACGGTACTTGCGAGCGAGGACGCGATAGGGCTGGGCCGGTTGCGGCTGAGCCGGCTGGTCGAGGCCAAGGCCGGGCATTTCTGCCTCGTCCGCCGGTTCATTGCCGAAGATGTCGGGGGAATCACCCATGGGTCTAAGGGTAGGCACTCGCCGGGCGAATGTCAGGAATAAAAGGAGCCGGGCGACCCGCCGCAAACCGTTGTGGCTGCTTCCTTCCGGACCTGACCAGGTTGGCGGCCGCAAGCGTCCGCCCGACTCCCGGCGCGGCATATGGCGGGGCCGGAGGCAAAGTTCAACCTTGTCTTCTCCCTCCGGGGGAGGGAACACGAAGACTTGCTAGCTTGCTCGCTGGTCGCGGTTGGAAGGGTGTCGGTCATGCAGACCCCCTCCAAGCTTTGCTATGCGGATGCGCCGCCAAGCTGCGCTATCCTCTCGCCCTGGGGGGAGGAAATTCATCGGAAGTTGTCGGCGTAGGCTTGTATCTTGAGCTTGCGGGGCGGGGTCGGAATGACTCTCGCCTCGATCCCGTGCTTGGCCGCATAAGCCTGGGCCTCCGCCGCGTTGACGAAGCTGAGCGCAACCTGCTGGTTCACGTCACCGCTGCCTGCCCAGCCCATCAGCGGATCGGGCTTTTTCGCCTCGGCGGGGACGAACTCGAGCACCCAGCCATCGCTGCGGGCGCGACCGGACTGCATGGCGTTCTTGGGCGGCTGGTAGATGCGTGCGGGCATGGCGCCCCCCTAATTCAAGTTTGTCCGCGCTGGAAGGCGTTCCTGGTCTTGAGGCTGGGCTTTTCCGCCCATGGCTCCTCGGGCCAGCGGTGGCGCGGATAGCGACCCTTCATCTCCTTGACCACGTCGCGCCAGGTCCCGCGCCAGAAGCCTGGCAGATCGGCGGTGGCCTGGATCGGACGGCCCGCGGGCGACGTCAGGCTGAGCAGCAGCGGCGTGCCCTCGCCGATCGCGGGATGCGCATCGAGCCCGAACAGCGCCTGGACGCGCAGCTCGACCGTCGGGCCGGCAGGCGCGCCGTAGTCGATGGCGTGCGTCGTCCCTGCGGGTGAGAGGTATTCGCGCGGGGCCAGCCGGTCGAGCAGCTGGCGCTCGTCCCACGAGAGACGGTCGAGGACCGCGCGCGCAACCGCTGCTGGTTCGATCGCGAGATCTCGGCGACTTTCGAGCAGAGCGTCGAGCCACTCGCTTCCCGCATCGAGGCCGGCATGGCGCAAGCGCGCCGCCAAGCCGGGGGGCAGCAAGATCGCAGGATCGGCCCGTTCGCGGAGCAGCGCGAGGACCGCCGCCGCGTCGGGCGCGGGGTCGGGTGCGCTGCCCAGCACGATCGTCCCGATCCGCCGCTCTAGCCGCGCCTCGACCCGGCCCTCGTCGGCATTCCAGCGGAGCGTCGCGCGTCGCTCGATACGGTCGCCCAGCAAGGCCTCGACTTCCGCGGGATCGAGCGCCGCCGCCGCCATGATCCGCGCACCTTTGGCCTCGCCTTGGGCATCGCCGATCGCCAGCCACTCGGCGCGAGCGAGTGGCGAAGCAGGATCGAGGCGAAACCCGCGGCCCGAGGCGGACAGCCAATCCTCGCCCGATGGCGAACGGCGGCGGGCGAGGTTGCTAGGATAGGCGGCAGCGAGGAGGATGCCGGTAGGGAGCTGGCTGCGTGCGCCCGCGTGCAACAAACCCCTCGCCGAACTGGCCCACCGCGCGGCGAGATCGCGCGAGGCCTTGGCTCGCGGCGACCGATCCCCCCGCCAACGCGCGAGCCGCGCCTCGAGATCTTCCCCCGACCGCCCAGCCCGCGCTCCTGTAGCAGCAGGGCCAGTTCGGCGGCCTCGCCCTCGGCCCCTCGCTCCGCCGCCCATAACAACATGTGCGCGAGCGGCGGGTCCAGCGGAAGTCTCGAAAGCAGACGCCCGTGCGCGGTGATCCGCCCTTCCCCGTCGAGCGCAGCGAGTTCGCGGAGCCGGTTCTGCGCCGCGGCGAAAGCGGTGGCGGGGGGCTGATCGAGCCACGCCAGAGCTGAGGGATCGTGCGTCCCCCACTGTGCCAACGCCAGCGCCAACGGCGCCAGGTCGGCGAGTGCGATCTCAGGCGGATCGAACGCCGCGCGACCGGGGTGCGCGGCCTCGGTCCACAAACGATACGCTTTCCCCGGCCCCTGCCGTGCCGCGCGACCTGCACGTTGGTCGGCCGAGGCGCGGCTCGCCGGGCGCGTCGCCAGCCTAGTGTGACCGGCGGCGACGTCGAATTCGGCGCGCCGGGTCAGACCGGAATCGACCGCCACACTCACGCCATCGAGGGTCAGGCTGGTTTCGGCGATGTTCGTGGCAAGTACGATCCGGCGGCGATCGTGACGACGGATCGCAGCCCGCTGACCCGCCGAATCGACCTGGCCGTGGAGCGGCAGCACCAGCGCCTCGGGTAGACGTTCGCCCAGCCGCTCGGCGGTGCGCTCGATCTCCCGCACGCCGGGCAGGAACGCTAAGATGTCACCTCCCTCCTCGCGCCACGCCAGCGCTAGCGCACCCGCCATCGCCTCGTCGACGCGCTGCTCGGGCCGCGCGCCGAGCCAACGGATCGCCAGCGGGTGCGCCCGGCCTTCGCTTTCGATCAGCGGCGCGTGGCCCAGCAGCTCGGTAAACCGCGCACCGTCGATCGTTGCCGACATCACCAGCAGCCGCAGATCGGGGCGCAACACCGCCTGGCTCTCGATCGCCAGCGCCAGCCCGAGATCGCTGTCGAGATGACGTTCGTGCGCCTCGTCGAACAGTACCGAGGAGACTCCGGCAAGGTCGGGATCCGCGAGTATGGTCGAAACGAAGATCGCCTCGGTCATCACCACAATCCGGGTGCGGGCCGAACGCTTGCTGTCGAGCCGGGTCAGATAGCCGACCGTCTCGCCCGCCTGCTCGCCCGCAAGTTCCGCCATGCGTTCGGCGGCGGCGCGGGCGGCCACGCGGCGCGGGCTCAGCAGGATTATCGTGCCGGTGCACCACGGCTCGTCGAGCAGAGCGGGGGCCACGGCGGTTGTCTTGCCCGCGCCTGGCGGGGCGATGAGGACCGCGCAGGATTGGTCGCGCAAGGCCGCGAGAAGTTTGGGCAGGGCCGCTTGGATCGGAAGGTCGCTCATGGCGCGGCGTGTCTCGACTTCGCTCGACACGAGCGGCTCTTGTTTGATGCTTCAGTCTTCAACCCAAACCCCGCTCACGTCGAGCGAAGTCGAGACATCGCGCGCAACACCAGTATCAATACCGCCGCGCCACCGCGAATTCCGCCGCCTCGATCATCGCCGCGCGCGCCGCGCTTGCTGGGAAGCCCGCGATCGCGTCGATTGCGCGCTGGGCGAAATGGCGAGCGCGGTCGCGGGTGGCCCCGACCGCGTCGTGGCGATTGATCAGCGCAATGGCGTGAGCGAGGTCGTCGTCCGAGGTGCGGTGCCCTCCGATCGCGGCGCGCCAGAACTTGCGCTCCTCCTCGTCGCCCCGGGCGTGGGCGAGGATTACCGGCAAAGTCATCTTGCCTTCGCGGAAGTCATCGCCGCGGCCCTTGCCCATCGTGTCGGCATCCGAATCGTAGTCGATCGCGTCGTCGACCAGCTGGAACGCGATGCCCAGGTTGCGCCCATAGTCGTCGAGCGCGGTCTCGTCCGCCTCGGGGCGCTCGGCGACCACAGCGGCGATCCGGCAGGCGGCGGCGAATAGCGCGGCGGTCTTGGCGCCGATGATGTCGAGATAGCGCTCCTCGCTGGTCGCGATCTGGCGCTGCGCGGTGAGCTGATCGACTTCACCCTCGGCAATCACCGCGCTGGCGTGGCTGAGTATCTTCAGCACCTTGAGGCTGCCGTCCTCGACCATCAGCTCGAACGCGCGGCTGAACAGGAAGTCGCCCACAAGCACCGTCGCGGGATTGCCGAAGATGATGTTGGCCGCGGCCTTGCCCCGGCGCAGCTCGGAGCCATCGACGACGTCGTCGTGAAGCAGCGTGGCGGTGTGGATGAATTCGACCGTGGCGGCGAGCTTGTAGTGCCGCGCACCCGCGTAATCGAGCAGCGCCGCGCTGGCGAGCGTCAGCATCGGCCGCAGCCGTTTGCCCCCGCCCGCGATCAGGTGCCCGGCGAGCGCGGGAATCAACGGGATGCGGCTCTGCATCCGGTCGAGGATCACCGCGTTGACGCTGTTCATCCCGGTGGCGACCAAACCTATCAGCGGATCGAGCGACGGATCGCGCGCAGGGGCGAAAGGCAGGATCGTCGCGCTCATCGGGCCGCGTTTGGCCCCGGCCCCCGCTCAAGGCAAGTGCAAAGCTGGCCTTGGCGGTTCAGCAATCCTCATGCTAGCGCGGTGCAATGGCCGACGATATGTCCTCGCCCGATCCGGTGCTTGCCGGCTTTCGCCGCAGCATCGACAACTTCGACGCCGCGCTGGTCCATATCCTGGCCGAACGCTTCCGCACCACCCAGGCGGTTGGCCGCTACAAGGCCGAGAATGCCCTGCCACCGTCAGACCCCGGGCGCGAGGAGCGCCAAATCGCGCGCTTGCGCAAATTGGCCGAGGAAGCTGATCTCGATCCGGAATTTACCGAGAAATTCCTCCGCTTCATCATCGACGAGGTGATCCGACATCACCGGAATGCAGCGTCTGGCTGAGCCTTAGCCCGCCCGCGGCAGCCGCAGCTTCACCAGCAGCCCGCCCAGATCCTCGCTCTCGTCGAGCTCTACCGAGCCGCCATAGATTTCCGCCACGTCGCGCACGATCGCGAGGCCAAGACCGGTACCCGGCTTGCCGGTGTCGAGCCGGGCGCCGCGGTCGAAGATGCGGATGCGTTCTTCTTCGGGTATGCCGAGACCGTCGTCCTCGACCCAGATTTCGCAGAAGCGCGGGTCGGCGCCCGCCGCGCAGACAGTGACGAACACGCTGCCGCCGCCATACTTGGCGGCGTTCTCGATCAGGTTGCCGAGGATTTCGTCGAGGTCCTGGCGTTCGATGCTGACCGCCGCATGACGGTCTCCGTCGAGATCGAGGCGGACCTCTTGATAGAGTCGGGCGACCGAGCGGACGACGGCTTCGGCGCTTTCCCAAACCACCGCGCGGCTGTGGCCGACCGCGCGCCGGCCGACCGCCCGAGCGCGAGCGAGGTGGTGATCGACCTGGCGGCGCATCACCGCGGCTTCGCGGATCGTGGTGTCGGCAAGATCGGGAGCCTTGGCGGTCGCCGCATTCATCACCACCGTGAGCGGGGTTTTGAGCGCGTGGGCGAGGTTTCCCGCGTGCGTCCGCGCTTCCTCGGCCTGACGCTCGACGTGCGCGAGCAGGCCGTTCAGTTCCTCGACCATCGGCTGGACCTCGAGTGGCAGCGGCTCGGTCACCCGGTTTGCCCCGCCGCTACGCATGTTCGCGATCGCGCGGCGCACCCGGCGCAGCGGGCCGAGTCCGTACCAGGTCTGCAAGGTCGCCATGCCCATCAATCCCAGTCCGAGGACGACGAAGCTCCAGATGACGATCGAGCGGATCCGGCGAATCTGGGAATCCATTTCTTCGCGCGCCGCCGCGACTGTGAACCACCACTTGGTGTCGCTGCCGGGCAGGATGATCGAGCGCTCCATCACCCGGAGTTTCTCACCCTTGAACTGATCCGAATCGTAGACGTGCGGCTGGCTGTCGAAATGGTCGAGCCGCACCGCCAGGCTGCGGTCCCACAGCGAACGCGAAGGGAAATCGTCGTGGCCCCGGCCGCTGATCTGCCAATAGAGCCCGCTGTTGGGCTCGAGGAAGCGCTGGTCGCCCAGCGGGCGATTGAAGAACACCTCGCCATCGGGGCCGATTTCGGCCGAAGCGACCATCGCGGTGAGCATGTAGCCGAGCTGCTCGTCGAAGTTGCGGGTGACAAGGCCGGTCAGGGTGCGGTCGAGCAGCAGGCCGCCGCCGAGCAGCAGTACGCTGATCCACGCCGCCGCGATCAGGATCATCCGCTTCTGGAGCGAACCGGTGTTGGGGGGGTGGAAGCGCCAGGCTTTTCCACATCGGCTCGCGCTGAGCTTATCGAAGCACCGCTCATTTCCTCGGTTGCTTGCGCCGAGACCGAAGAGAAAGGCAGTCCTTCGACAAGCTCAGGACGAACGGGGATATTAATCGGTCAGCTCCCTCACCCCCTGCCGGGGCCGGCGGGATCGTCGAGGCTGTAGCCAAGGCCGCGGATAGTGGTGATCACGTCGGCCCCCAGCTTCTTGCGGATGCGGGTGACGAACACCTCGATGGTGTTGGAATCGCGGTCGAAATCCTGATCGTAGATATGCTCGATCAGCTCGGTGCGGCTGACCACCTTGCCCTTGTGATGGAGCAGGTAGGACAGCAGCTTGTATTCCTGCGCGGTCAGCTTGACCGGCTCGCCATCGAGCGTGACCCGGCCCGAGCGCGTATCCAGCCGGACATCGCCCGCGGTCAGTTCGGACGACGAATTGCCCGAGGCGCGGCGGATCAGCGCGCGCAGGCGGGCGATCAGCTCCTCGGTCTGGAACGGCTTGGCGAGATAGTCGTCGGCCCCGGCGTCGAGCCCGGCGACCTTGTCGGACCAGGAATCGCGTGCGGTCAGCACCAGCACGGGAAAGCGCCGGCCTTCCTTGCGCCACATGCCGAGCACGGTCAGCCCGTCGATCTCGGGCAGGCCGAGATCGAGGATCACCGCGTCGTAATCCTCGCTCGAGCCCATGTAGTGGCCGTCCTCGCCATCGACCGAGAGATCGACGGCATAGCCGTTCTGTTCGAGCGTGGACTTGAGCTGCTTGCCGAGCGTTGGCTCATCTTCGACGATCAGGATGCGCATCCAGGGTCCCCTGTGGCGACCGGCATGTTCCCGGCACTCAATATAACGCGGCAAATGGGGTTTGGAGCCAATCCGGTCAAGCGCGCGGGCAAGAAACCCGCCGTCAACGCTGGTTCAGAACCTGGCCGCTGCGCGCATCGACATCGACGAACACGACCCGCCCGTCGCGGATGAACTTGAGCCGGTAGGCCATCGCCGTGGGATCGTATTCGGGGCCGAGGTACTGCATCCCCGACATCGCGGGCAGCACGCGGCGCTCGATGTCGCGCAGGCTGCTGACCTTGCCCTCGCGCATGTCCTTGCGCACCTCGCCCTGCGCGTCGCGCCGCGGGGCGGCCTGCGCCGTTAACGGCGTGGCCACGGCGAGTGCGGCGAGGAGGAGGCGGGCGACCCGGGTCATTGTGCGGCTGTGCCTAGACTTGGCGCATTGAACAACCCGTGAATGCCCGCGGTCCCCGCCGTTCAGGCTAGCGCGTCATCTCGTATTTGGCGGTGAGCTGAACGCTCGTGCCCACGCGGCCCGGTTCGATCGGCGTGACCTTCGCGGCGGTTACCCGGATCGCGGCCTGGTTGGCGACGTCGAAGGGGATCGGCACGCCTCGTTGCAGGGTCTCTTCCACGCTCAGCAGCCGCAGGTTGGTGTAGCCCGCCATCCGGGCATAGTCGCGGGCCTGCTCTTCGGCGGACTTGAAGGCGGTTTCGCGGGCGATCCCGCGTTGCGCCTTGTCGTCATCGCGGCTGAAGTACGGGCCGTTGATGTTGTTGGCCCCCGCCGCGACCAGCGCGTCGAGCGTCGCGCCGATCTTGGCGATGTCCTTCAGCGTGACGCTGACCTGATTGGTCACGTCGTAGCCCTGAAAGACCGGTGGGGTGTTATTGTTGTTGTATTGGAACGCCGCGTTGAGGTTGACGCCCGAGGTCTGGATGTCCTCGCGCGCGATCCCCAATCCCCTCAGTTGCCCTATTACTGCATCCATTTTGTTCGCGTTGTCGCGCATCGCCTGCACCGCAGTGCGCGCGCGGGTGGTGACGCCCGCGCCGACGGTCGCCCGGTCGGGTTCAGACTGCACGGTCTCACTGGCGGTGATCTCGACCACCGGGCCTTGCACCGCGATATCGACGTTGGCGGCCAGCGCGGGAGTGGCGATCAGGGCGGAGGCGGCGAGCAGTACGGATTTCATGCAGAGTTCCTTTTCGCGCTCATATCGAGCGAAGTCGAGACATCCCGCGCCAGGCTGAAGCCTCGTGCCACATCCCTCGACTTCGCTCGGGATGAGCGGACGGGGTTGATGGGTTCGCGGGATCGAATGGCGCGAAATACCTGTTCGCTGCCTGAACAGGCCACCCCGCTGGACGTTCCCGCCCCGTCCCGCTAACCGCCCCAACCCTATGGCCGCCGCACCCGTACTCTCTTGGGAAGGACTTTCGCTCCAGCAGGGCGGGCGCTGGCTGTTCCGTGACCTCGACCTGCACATCGGCCCGCGCGACCGGTTGGCGCTGATCGGGCGCAACGGCGCGGGCAAGACCACGCTGCTGCGGCTGATCGCCAGCCAGATCGAGCCGGACAAGGGCAAGCGCTCGATCCAGCCGGGAACGAAGGTGGTCCTGCTCGAACAGGACCCGGATTTCACCGGGTTCGCCACGCTGATGGACTTCGCGCTGGCAGGGGCGGACGCGCCCGAGCGCCACCAGATCGAGGCCATCGCCGGCCAGCTCGGCATCGCGATGGACCGCGCCGCCGCTACCGCCAGCGGGGGCGAACGGCGCCGCGCCGCGCTGGCCCGCGCGCTGGCGATGGACCCCGACGTGCTGCTGCTCGACGAGCCGACCAACCACCTCGATCTCGCGGCGATCGACTGGCTCGAAAGCTGGCTGCAACGCTATACCGGCGCGTTCGTGACGATCAGCCACGACCGCACCTTCCTCACCCGGCTGACCCGCTCGACGATCTGGCTCGACCGCACCGCGCTGCGCCGCAGGGACATCGGCTTCGGCGGATACGAAGCTTGGGAGGATCAGGTCTATGCCGAGGAAGCGCGCAACGCCGACCGGCTCGACGCCAGGCTCAAGCTCGAGGCGCACTGGCTCGAGCGCGGGGTAACGGCGCGGCGCAAGCGCAACCAGGGGCGACTCGAGAAGCTGTGGGAAATGCGCGCGCAGAGAGCGGCGATGCTGGCGCCCCAGGGTGCGGCCAAGCTCAAGTTGAGCAGCGACGAGGTGCGGACCAAGTCGGTGATCGTCGCGGAGAAGGTCACCAAGCGATTTGGCGAGCGGGCGATCATCAAGGACTTCTCGCTCCGCATCCAGCGCGGCGACCGCATCGGCGTGGTCGGCGCGAACGGTTCGGGAAAGACGACCCTGCTGAGACTGCTGACGGGCGCGCTGGAGCCCGACACGGGAACGGTGACGCTGGCCAAAACACTGGCCGGGGTGTTGATCGACCAGCAGCGCAGCGTGCTCAGCCCCGAAAAGACCCTGCGCGACGTGCTGGCCGAGGGCGGCGACTGGCTCGACGTGCGCGGGGTGCGCAAGCATGTCCAGGGCTACCTCAAGGATTTCCTGTTCGAGCCCGGGCTGATCGACGCCAAGGTCGGCACGCTTTCGGGCGGGGAGCAGTCGCGGCTGTTGCTGGCCCGTGAATTCGCTCGCAAATCCAACCTGCTGGTGCTCGACGAGCCGACAAACGACCTCGATCTGGAAACGCTCGACCTGCTCCAGGAGGTCATCGCCGACTACGACGGCACCGTCCTGATCGTCAGCCACGACCGCGACTTCCTCGATCGCACGGTAACGGTGACGCTGGGGCTCGACGGCAGCGGCAAGGTGGACATCGTCGCGGGGGGCTATGCCGATTGGGAGGCGCGGCGCAAAGCCGAGGAACGCCCCACCACCACCGCCCGCGTCGAGCGAAGTCGCGATGCGCCCGCGCCGCCGCCTCCGGCGCGCAAGGGCAAGTTGACCTACAAAGACCAGCGCGACTACGAGCTTTTGCCGACCCGGATCGAGGAACTCGAAGCGGCGATCCTGCGCGACGAGGAAGCCCTGCACGATCCCGCGCTTTACGCCGCCGACCCGGCCAGGTTCGCCGCGCTGACCAGAGCGGTCGAAACCGCGCGGGCGGAGAAGGACGCGGCGGAGGAACGCTGGCTCGAACTGGCGGAGCTGGTCGAGGGCTGAAGAGGGGGATGTGCGAAAAGCATCGGACATGCCCCTCTCAACTTCGGCTAGCCGACCAGTCGGCAAGCCTTCGCATCTCTCCCCTGAAGGGGAGAGAGCAGCCCTCACCGCATCGTCTTCAACCGCTCGGCGATCCGCTGATCGACCCGCGCGTCCAGCATCGATAGCGGCATCACCCCGTCGTTCAGCACATCGTGAAACCACTTGAGGTCGAACCGCGGCCCCAGCGCGGCCTGCGCCTTCTGGCGGTTCTTGACCCAGGCGGTGTGGCCGATCTTGTAGCTGCAGGCCTGCCCCGGCTGGGTGCAGTAGCGCTCGACCTCGCGCTGGCTGCGGGGACGGGCGAAGCCGGTGGTCGTGACCATGTAATCGGTCGCCTGCTTGCGGGTCCAGCGCTTGTGGTGGAGACCGGTGTCGATCACCAGGCGGCTGGCGCGGAACAGGAACGATTGCAGGTAACCCGCCCGCTCGATTCCCGAATAGGCGCCCAGTTCGTCGGCCAGTTGCTCGGCATACAGCGCCCAGCCCTCGCCATAGGCGGAGATGAAGTTGTTGCGGATGATCATCGGCACCGCGCCCGATAGCTGGGCGATGCTGCCCTGCAGGTGATGGCCGGGGACGCCCTCGTGATAGGTCAGCGAGGGCAGCGAATACTTGGGCCAGTCGCCCACGCTCTTGAGGTTGATCCAGTAGATCGCCGGCCGCTTGCCGTCGAGCGAGGCGCGGTTGTAGTATCCGTTCGAGGCGCCGTCCTGGATGTCCACCGGCACGGCGCGGATCTCCAGCGGCTGTTGCGGCACGGTCGAGAACGCCTGCGGCAGCCGGGCATACATGTCCTTCACCCCGGCATTGAGATCGGCGATCAGCGCCTTCCGCCCGGCATCGCTGTCGGGATAGAGCTGATCGGGCCGCACGTTGAGCGCGGCGAGGCGCTCGCCGACCCCGCCCTTCGTCAGACCCGCGGTGCGCAGGATGCCATCGAGCTGCGCGGAAATATCGGCCACCTGATCGAGCCCGATCTGGTGGACCTCGTCCGGCGAGAGCGTCGTGGTGGTCGCCTGGGCCAGCGCGGCGGCGTAAATCTCGTCGCCACGTGGCAGACGCCAGGCTCCATCGCCGGCCGCGGTCGATTTGCGCAGCGTTTCCATGAGGGCGATCTGGCGATCAAGCGCCGGATAGATCCGCCGGTTGACGATGCTCGCCGCGCGGGCTTGCCAGTCGCCCGCGATGCCCTTCGCCGCCGCACGCCGGACCAGCGACTGGACCAGCGCGCTGCCCTCGGCCTGCTGGCCGCGCAACTTGTTCATCTGCCCCAGCGTCAGGTCGATCGACCATCCCGGGGCCGTGAACCCGCGCCGCGATTGCGCTTTCTGTTCGGCGGTATCCTGATCGAGCGCCGTGGCGAACGCATCGAGCCGGGCAAGATAGGCCCCTGCGTCCGCCGCGCTCTCGATCGTGTGCTGAGAATTGAGGAAGTCGGGGATCGAGAAGTACGATCCGCCCTGCTGGAATATCCGGTAGGGCCGCTGCACCGAGTTTATCCCGAACCTTGCCGGCGCGACGGTCTTCTGCTCGAGATCGTAGATCGTCTGCTCGCGCCAGAGTCGTGCCGCTCCGGACAAGCTGGCGGGATCGAAAGCGCGCACCCGCTTGAGCCAACGCTGATTGCGCGCCAGTTCACGGTCGCGCCAGGCCTTCGTGCGCGGCTGGAGCCTTGATTTGAGTGCGGCGAGCTTGCCCCTGTCCAGGCCCAGCCCGGTCGCATCCTCGGGGTTGTTGACGATATCGTCGTTGAATTCGGCATCGAGCGTGGCCGACAACGCGGCGTCGCCCCGCGCGGCGGGCGCCGCCAGCACTATATCGCCGTGGCCAAGCGTTGCAGCCGCGCCGGCGGAGGCGATGAAAGTCCGTCTATCCATGATCGCGTCCCGAATTTTCGTTTCTATTGCGACCGGTTTGGCAGGAGCGGCAGATGGGTGCAAGGATCGTGGACCACTTGGACCACTATCCTAGGCAATAAAAATCAGCCACCCGGTCGAGCGCCAGGCGCAACACCAGCTTGCCGCTGCGCACCGGCCAGGCCAGCCCCTTCTCGGCGACCGGCAGGCTCTCGCCCGCGCAGACGACGCGCCACAGGATATCGGCCAGTCCCGGCCCAGCCATCGCCACCGCGCCGTCGAACCGGGCCTTGGCGGCGATCTGCCGCTCTGCGGGTGACAGGCCGCCGCCCCCGCCTCGCACCGGGTGCCACTTCATCGTGACGCAAGGCGCCAGCTGCGCCCGCTCCCAGTCGGCCCGCAAGCGCTCTCCGGCGGCGAATTGGCGGTCGCTGAGATGCCCGCGCGCGTGCAACCAGGTCAGCGGCGATTCGCCGAGATTGACCGTCACGCTGCGCCGGCCTTTGGCGACTCCAGCCCCGCGGCGGGGGCCTTCGGAAGTGAGTTCGCGCTCGGCAAGGGTCTGCGGCATCGGGCAACTCCGCGGTTGGTTAAGGGTCCAACCCGCTTGCCAAAGCAACCAACATGTAGGAAAGTTAAAAACCGATCCGGTTAAAGGCTGTCCCCATGATCAATCGCATCCGCGACGTCCGCAAGCAGAAGCGCATGACCTTGGCCGATGTCGCCGCGCGCTGTTCGCCGCCGACCACCGCGCAGACGATCGGGCGGCTCGAGACGGGCATGCGCAACCTGTCGCTCGATTGGATGAACAAGATCGCCGCCGCCCTGGCGGTCGAACCCGAATTGCTGGTACGGCGCGACCGCCACGAGGGCATTCAGCTCATCGCGCGCTTGGGCGAGAATGGGCCCGAGCCGCTGAGCAAGCCGATTGAGGCGCTGCTCCCCAGCGCCTTGGGTGGCGACGGCGCGCTGCTGGCGATGGCGGTCGATGCCGGCGCTGGCGAATATCGCAGCGGGGATCAGGTCTGGTTGCGCAAGTGCGAACCCGGCGATTTCGCCAAGGCGCTCAACCGCGACGTGCTCGCCCCGCGCTCCGCAGGGCGCTTCGCCTTCGGGCGGATGATCGACCGTCAAGGCAATCGCATCGCCCTGCTCCCGCCCGGCCCCGGCCAACGCCAGATGGTGATCGACGGCCCGGCATGGCTGGGGGTCGCGGAAATGCTCGTCAGGAAGTTGTGAGGGCTTCGACCGCCAGGCTGCTGAAAGCACCCCTGCTCATGTCGAGCGAAGTCGAGACATCTTGCACAACGGTTGGGCCTTGCGCGCGATCCCTCGAATTCGCTCGGGATGAGCGGATTTTGAAGGGCTGAGCCGTGCCCCGCGCCCTCTGCATCGCGACGCTCTATCCCAACGCGGAACGGCCGACATTCGGCACATTCGTCGCGCGTCAGTTCGAGGCGTTGGCGGCGCGCGGCGACTGGGACGTGACGGTGATCAACCCGATCGGGCTGCCGCCAGTCGCCGCCGGGCGTTATGCCGCGCTGGCCCGGGCGGCGAGCGACGCGGTCGAAAGCGGTGTCACGGTGCTGCGCCCGCGCTTTGCGCTGGTGCCGGCGCTGAGCGCGCGGTGGAACCCCTCGCTGATTGCGCGCCGCGTGCTGCCGATCGCGCGGCGGCTCCATGGCGAACACCCGTTCGCGCTGGTCGACGCGCAGTTCTTCTACCCCGACGGGCCGGCCGCGGCGAAAATCGCGCGCGCGCTGGGATTGCCGCTGTCGATCAAGGCGCGCGGCGCGGACATCCATTATTGGGGCGCGCAAGGCTTCGCCCGGCGGCGGATGCTAGACGCCGCGCGCCAGGCGGCGGGCCTGCTGGCGGTTTCGCAGGCGCTCAAGGCCGACATGGTCGCGTTGGACATGCCCGAAGACACAATCGCGGTGCACTATACCGGGCTGGACCGTGCGCAGTTCCGGGTCCGCGACCGGGATCGCTCGCGCGCCGAGATCGCCGCGCTCGGCGTGCCCGGTGACGGCCGGCTGCTGGTGTCGGTCGGCGCGCTCATCGCGCGCAAGGGTCAGGCGCTCGCGATCCGCGCGCTGGCCGCGCTCCCCGCCGATGTGCGGCTCGCGCTTGCCGGCACCGGCGCGGACGAAGCAGCGCTGCGCAAGCTGGCCGGCGCGCTCGGGGTGGGCGAGCGGGTTCACCTGCTCGGTTCAGTACAGCACGACCTGCTGCCGCACCTGCTCACCGCCGCCGACGCGATGGTTCTTCCAGCGGCCAGCGAAGGGCTCGCCAACGCGTGGGTCGAGGCGCTGGCCTGCGGCACCCCGATCGTGATCGCCGACGCCGGGGGCGCGCGAGAACTGCTGACCTCGCCTGTCGCGGGACGCATCGTAGCGCGAGACCCTGCGGCAATCGCAGCAGGGGTGGCCGACGTGCTCGCCGGCCCACCGCCTCGCGAAGCCGTCGCCGCGACGGTCGAAAACTTCAGTTGGGACGAGAACGCCGCTGCGCTCAGCGCCTACTACGATCGGCTGATCGCCAGCGGCTAGCCCTGCGCGCGCGCCGCGGCTTCCTGCTTGTCCACCGCGCTCTCGCCGGGGACGAAGCTGCGCGAAGTGACCTTGAGCCAGATCAGGATCGGCGCCGCCATATAGATCGAGCTGTAGGTGCCGACGAAGATGCCGAAAGTGATCGCGGCGGTGAAACCGAAGATCACGTTCGGCCCGAACAGCAGCAGCGCCAGCAACGTGACCAGCACCGACAGCGAGGTCATCACCGTCCGGCTGAGCGTTTCGTTGACCGAAAGATCGAGCAGTTCGGGCAGCGGCATCCGGCGGTACTTCTTCAGGCTTTCGCGGATGCGGTCGTAGACCACGATGGTGTCGTTGAGCGAATACCCGATCAGCGTGAGCAATGCGGCCACGATGTTGAGGTCGAATTCCATCTGGGTGAGCGCGAACAGCCCAAGGGTCAGCGTCACGTCGTGCGCCAGCGAAAACAGCGCGCCGATGCCGAACTGCCACTCGAAGCGAATCCAGATGTAGATGGAAATGGCGATCATCGCCGCGATCAGCGCGGTCATGCCCGTGCGGAACAATTCGCCCGATACTTTGCCCGATACGCTGTCGACCCCATCGATCCGCACGTCGGGATGCGCGGCCTTCAGCGTCGCGGTGATCTTGCGCGCCATGGCATCGGACAGACCGGGATCGGAGGTGGCGCCTTCGGGCAGCCGCATCCGGATCGAGATTTCGTTGGGCTTGCCGAACTGCTGGATGATCGGCTCGCCATAGCCGAGCGCACCCACCTGCTCGCGCAGCTCGGCGACCGGCGCGACCGCGCTTTGGGTAAAGGTCGTGCGGATCATCTGCCCGCCGACGAAATCCACCCCCAGGTTGAGGCCCTTGGTGAACACCAGCGTCAGGCTGGCGGCCATCAGCAGCAGGCTGATCGTGTAGAACGGGATCCGCCAGCGCAGGAACCGGATGTTGGTGTCGTCGGGGACGAGCTTGAGCAGTTTCATCGGACGAGTCTCACAAAACCAGGTCGTTCGGCCGCGCGCGGCGCAGCCAGTGGGCGACCCACATCCGGGTCAGCGTGACCGCGGTGAACACCGATGTGGCGATGCCGATGATCAGCACGACGGCGAACCCCTTCACCGGCCCCGAGCCGAACAGGAACATCAGCACCGCGGCGATGATGTTGGTGATGTTGCCGTCGAAGATCGCGCTGCGCGCTTCCTTGTAGCCGAACTCGACCGCCTGGACGACCTTGCGCCCGCGCTTGCGCTCCTCGCGGATGCGCTCGTTGATCAGCACGTTGGCGTCGACCGCGGCGCCGATCGTGAGCACGAAACCGGCGATGCCCGGCAGCGTCAGGGTGGTGTTGACCACCGCCATGATCCCCAGGATCATCAAGGTGTTGAGGATCAGCGCGACGCAGGTGTAGACCCCGAACCGGCCGTAGGTGACGAGCATGAACGCCATCAGCGCGGCCATGCCGATGCCGAATGCGATCAGGCCCTTGCGGATCGAATCGGCGCCGAGATCGGGCCCGACCGTCCGCTCCTCGACCACCTTGAGATCGACCGGCAGCGCGCCGGAACGCAGCGCGATGGCCAGTTGGTTGGCGGTCTCCACGGTGAAGTTGCCCGAAATCTGCGCGCTGCCGCCCAGGATCGGCTCGTTGATGTTGGGGGCCGAGATCGCCTTGCCGTCGAGTATGATCGCGAACGGGCGGTTGACGTTTTCGGTGGTCAGCCGCGCGAACTTGGCCCCGCCTTCGGAATCGAAGGTGATGCTGACGACCGGCGCGTTGGTCTGCGGCTCGAAGCTCTGCTGGGCGTTGGTCAGCGAATCGCCCTTGATCCCGCCGAGCCGCTTGACCGCGATCGCGGTCTGGCCCTGCCCCGCCTTGGCATCGGCGAACGGCACGATCTGGCTGCCCGGCGGGGCGATGCCCTGGGCCACGTCGCTGGGGATCGCGGTGGTGTCGACCAGCTTGAATTCCAGCTTGGCGGTCTGCCCGAGCAGCGCCTTGAGCGCCGAGGGGTCCTTCAGCCCGGGCACCTGGACCACGATCCGCTGCGCGCCCTGGCGGATGATCGTCGGCTCGCGCGTGCCCAGCGCGTCGATCCGCTTGCGCACCACTTCGGTGGCGGTGTCCATCGCCTGGGTGACCGCCAGATCGATCCCGGCCTGGGTCGGGGTCAGGACGAAGCGGTTGCCGTCGATCACCTGGATATCCCAGTCGCGCTGCCCGGTCAGCCCCGCGCCGCTGGTCAGCGGCAGCACCTGTTCGCGCGCGGCGTCGACCTGGCTGGGATCGGGGACGACGAACGACAGCGCGCCGCCGCGATTGGAAATCTCGCCCACCTGGATCCGCGGTTGCGCCGTGCGGAACTTCTGACGGACGTTTTCCTCCATCGATTCGAGCCGCTGGCGAGCGACCTGGCTTGCGTCGGCCTCAAGCAGGATGTGGCTCCCGCCCGCGAGGTCGAGGCCGAGGTTGACCTTGGGATTCGGCAGCGCGGCGGGCCACGGAATGCCGGCGACGCTGGCCAGCGAGGGCAGCGCGGCGGCAGCGCAGACGAGCGCCAGGGCCCAAAGCCAGATGACCTTCCAGCGGGGAAAATCGAGCATGCGGAAACTTTCGAAACGGGATTCACGCGGCGGAGAAGGCCGCGGCTGGGAACGTCAGTCGTTGGCGGGCTGCGCGCCGCCGGGGGGCACGATGTCGCCGATCGTCGACTTGACCGCCTTGACCTTGACGCCCGGCGCCAGCTCGAGATCGACGTAGTGCTCGTCGACCCGCAGGACCTTGGCGATCAGCCCGCCCGCGGTGACCACCTGGTCGCCCTTCTGCAGCCCCGCGACCTTGGCCTGATGCTCCTTTTGACGGCGCATCTGCGGGCGGATGATCAAGAGCCAGAAGATCAGCCCCATCGCCACCAGCGGCAGGAACTGGAGCCAGGCGGGAGGGGCCGGCGCGACCCCGCGGCGGCGGCGCTGGACAACATGGGAAGGAGCGAGGAGGTGGACATCGGTGCTTTCGAATGGCTTGAAAACGGCGGGCCGAAGCCCGGAATTGCGCGGGGCCGGGTCGTCCGGTCGCAGCGGGTGCGCGCCTAGCAGCAATGCCGGGGCAAGGCAATCGAACGCCTTTTGCGCTGCCTTGCCAACCCGCAGCCCCGGGCCTATAGCGCGCCTCCCCGGGCCGCCTCAGGCGTACCCGGCCGGTCGGGACGTAGCGCAGCCTGGTAGCGCATCACACTGGGGGTGTGGGGGTCGGAGGTTCGAATCCTCTCGTCCCGACCAATTTTTCCTACGCGGGCAACGCCGTCGCCAGACCCCGGCGCAATTGGCGGCAGAGCTGCCACAGCATCAGCGTAAGTCCCAGCGCCAGCCCCGTCAGCAGCAGCAGCCCGGCGCGGAAATCGCCGCTGGCGTCCTTGAGCACGCCCCAGGCGAACGGAGTGACGAACGCGCCGATCTGCGACAGCGTGTTGATCGCCGCCGCGCCTACCGCCAGCTCGCGCGCCGACAGCAGCTCCGCCCAGCCCGAGGAGGTCAGCATGGGAATGGTGAAACAGGCGACCGCGAACAGCATGTAGGCGGCGATGGTGACGGCCGGGCTCGGCGAAAACGCCAGGACCAGCAGGGCCAGGGTCAGCAGCGCGCTATAGACCAACGCATCGGGAAACCGGGAATTGCGGCGATCCGCGGAATTGCCCGCCCAAATGATCGTCGCTGCTCCGAGCAACCCGCCAAGACTGACGATCCAGCCCGCCTCACCGGTCGACCAGCCCGTTGCCGCGGTCAGCACCAGCGGGGCGTTGAGCACAAGCGTGGTGATGGAACCGATCAGCAGCAGTCCCAGTCCGCCAAGCTGGAGCACGCGCGGATTGCGCATCGCGGCGAGCACGCCATGATGCCGGGGATCACCGATCCGCGCCTGCTCGCGCGCCAGTTCGCCATCTATCCAGGATTTCTCGGCATCGGAGAGCCACGCGACCTCGGCCGGGCGTTCGGGCAGATAGCGCCACACCAGCAACCCGACGAAGACCGATGGCAGCCCCTGGACCAGGAACAGCCACTGCCAGCCTTCGAGTCCAGATCTTCCGTCGAGCGCGAGCAGCCATCCCGAGACGCCGCCCAGCAGCACCGACGACAGCGGGCTGGCGACGTAGAACCGGCTCACCGCTCGCCCGCGGTGGCAGGCGGGAAACCAGTGCGAGAAATAGAAGATCACCCCCGGATAAAACCCGGCCTCGGCCACCCCGAGCAGGAAGCGCACGGTGTAGAACTGCCACGGAGTGGCAACGAACATCATCGCCGCCGAGAGCAGCCCCCAGGTGATCATGATCCGTGCCAGCCAGGCGCGCGAGCCATAGCGCACCGCCATCAGGTTGCTCGGCACTTCGAACAGCGCATAGCCGAGGAAGAACAGCCCACCGCCCAGGCCATATACGGTCGCGCTGAAACCCAGATCGGCGTTCATCTGCGCGGCGGCGAAGCCGACATTGACCCGGTCGGTGTAAGCGCAGAGATAAGCCAGCGCGATCAGCGGGACGATCCGCCACAGCGCCTTGCGCATCGCCGATCGCCCGGCTTCGGATGTGGTTTCGCGCATCGCCAGCCCCCTCGGCACCCACGGCGCGACCCCAGGTGCGACGGGGTATGGGTGGATCGGCGGGGTTGTGCAAGCGGCCCGGTCAGCCCCCCGGCTTGCCGTTCATCGGCTCCACCCAAACCCCCTCGATCAAGATGGCGCTGAACGCGGCAAAGGGCGTGGTTCCAAGGCGCGGGTCGGACTCGAAACGGATGGCCGAAATCCCTTCGAAGGCCGGGGCGCGAAGCGTCACCACCTCGCGTTCGATGTCGGTGCCGAAGCGCCGCCCAAGCGCGCGGCTGCGGGTGTCGAGCTCGCTCCCGCCAGCCGACAGCGCGGTGGCCTTCCACGCCGGGAAGGTTATTCCGCTGGGGGTTTCGGGAAACATCCGCGGGATCATGAAGCTGACCTTTTCGGCGGGAACCGCCAGCGTCAGCGTGAACGAGGCCGCGACGTTGCCGGTGCTGCGCATCGTCAGCATGTTCTGGCTGATAGTCGGCGCCACCGCTTTTCCCTCATACAACGCGCGATTGTTGATGAAGACCACCTCCGAACCCGAAGGCGAAACGTCGCGCAACTGCATGAGGACGGGGCCATCGCGCAGATACGGTCCGGCCATCACCGTGCCGTCGCTCGAGGTTCCGGTCGGCACGGTCGAAAAGTCGCGCGCCAGGGTGCCCGGTGCCAGCGCCGGTGCCGCGATCGTGGGCTGCTGTGCGGTGACCGTCACCTCGACCTTGACCGTGAAGGGAAAGTTCTCGCGCAGCGAGTTGGACAACTCGGTGGGTTCCTGCGCACCCCGCGTTTCGGCGAGCACGGCCTTGCGCACGTTGAGGAACATGTCGAGGATACCCTCGCCCGGCACCACCATCTCGCGCGCGAGTGCTGTCGCGTAAGGGCTGTTCTCGCCATCGCCGTCGAGCGCGTATTCGCCCTGGCTGGTGGACACCGCGATCAGCGCCGAGCCGCGCTTCTCGATCGGCGCGAAGCCCGCACGCACCGACCGCACCCGGCGGACCACCGGCGTGTTGC
Organism: Novosphingobium sp. Gsoil 351; assembly: GCF_009707465.1. Taxonomy (NCBI): domain Bacteria; kingdom Pseudomonadati; phylum Pseudomonadota; class Alphaproteobacteria; order Sphingomonadales; family Sphingomonadaceae; genus Novosphingobium; species Novosphingobium sp. Gsoil 351. The sequence continues at coordinate 3,547,330 of NZ_CP046120.1, read as the reverse complement.
GGCACGAATCGAGGATAACGATGCTGTTCGCCGCGCCTCCCTCTTCCATATAGTCGAGCACGCTGTCGGCCGGGATCGATTCGATCTGGATATCGGCTTCGCTCTCGATCTGCGCGCCGACCGGGACGAGATAGTTCACCGTCTTCGATTGCAGCCCGTGGCCCGCGTAATAGAACAGCGCGGTGGCGTTCGATCCGGCCGCGCGTGCGCGCTGGCCGAGCCGGGCCATCGCCCGGAACATCGTTCGGCGATCGGCGTCGGTCACCCGTTCGACCTCGAACCCGGACTTCTTGAGCGAGGCCGCGATCAGGTCGGCGTCGCGCGCCGGATTGGCCAGCGCGCCGAGGCGATCGTCGTATTGCGAATTGCCGATCACCAGCGCGACTCGCGGTTCGGCGCGGGCGATCGACGATGACAGGGCGACGGCGAGCGCCGCAATATGCCAAAACCGCACGAGCGCCCCCAAACGCCTGTCCGATGCTCCCCGCCATCACCTACCACAGGCATGTCTGCACTGACAACGCGCGCGTTTCAGCCGCAAGCGAGGACGGAGGCGATTTCACTGTCCTACATGCAACCGATATGGTTCAATTCGTGCTCCATGATTCGCCAAGTAGGCTCACCATCCCCATGTTCGAAGCCCTGATCGGCCCGCTCGCCTCGATCATCGACAAAGTCATTCCCGACAAGGAGGCGCGCGAGAAGGCCAAGCTCGAACTTGTCCGGCTGGAGGGCTCGCAGGAGATGGAGCTCGTCTCCGCCCGGCTCGCCGCGATCGTCGCCGAGGCGCAATCGACCGATCCGTGGACCAGCCGGGCGCGACCGAGCTTCCTCTACGTGATGTATGCGATGATCCTGTTCTCGCTGCCGATGGGGCTGGTCGCCTGCTTCAGCCCGCAGGCCGCGCGCGACATCGGCGGCGGGATCACCGCCTATTTGGGCGGCTTGCCCGAGCCGCACTACGCGCTGTTCGGCACCGGATACGTCGGTTTACACCGTCGCCCGGCAATGGGGCAAGGCGCAGGGCACCGATCGGTGACTGAGGCCTGATGGGCCCGCGGCGTGCTTAGCAATCGGTAAATTTTTGGGTGCTAGAGGGGCGGCTCCAGAGTCGCAGTCGGACCCGCAATCATGAAGCGCCTTGCCTCCCTCGCCCTACTCGCGCTGATCGCGGCGACTCTCCCCGGATGCGGATCCAGCGGAGGCGAAGGCGAGCTGATGCGCCGCGTCGCGCAGGCCGAGGAAGCCGCCAACAAGGCCGAAGCCTCAGCCAAGCGCGCCGAAGCCGCCGCGGCCAGTATCGGCGCAGGCCGGAGCAACAGCGACGAGACTCCAAGCCCTGCCCCCACCGCAACCGTGGTCGAGGACGGCTCCGATGTCGATCCGAACTATGGCAAGGGCGAGGAGCCGGTCCCGCTCGACGGGTAGGAAGGGCAAGTTCCGGACGCACTGTGCTTGGGGCGGCGGTTGACAGGCGTTTCGACATTCGCCGCATCATCCGCTATCTCCCGCGCCGTACCAGCAGCAAGGCCGATCGACGATGCCCGCCCCTGACCTTCCCGCCGTCTTCGTCCTCAACGGCCCCAACCTCAACTTGCTCGGCACCCGCGAGCCGGACATCTACGGCAGCGATACGCTCGACGATATCGCCGGTCGGCTCGAGGATCGCGCCCGCGAACTCGATCTGGCGATCGACATGCGCCAGTCGAACCACGAAGGCCATCTGGTCGACTGGCTGCACGAGGCGCAGGCGAGCGGGGCCAAGGCGGTGCTGCTCAACGCCGGGGCGTTCACTCACACCAGCGTCGCGCTCCACGACGCGATCAAGGCGATCCGGACGCCGGTGATCGAAGTCCATCTCTCGAACCCTCACGCGCGCGAGGCCTTCCGCCACAAGAGCTACGTCGGGATGGCCGCCAGGGGCACGATCGCCGGTTTCGGTGCCGAGAGCTATCTGCTTGCGCTGGAAGCGGCAGCGGGGTTGTAACTCACCCCACCTCTCCCCCGCGGGAGAGGATAGTGCAGCTTGTTCCGCCAGGAACCGGCACAGCTCGGTGAGGGGGCGAGCCTTGGCGCTGTGCCCACCCCTCACCAACTTCGCCTAGCAAGCAAACTCGCGAGGCTCCGTATCCTCTCCCGCGAGGGGAGAGGAGGAGTAAGTCGCGATTTGACCCGCAAGACCTTGCCAGTCCGCCCGCCCCCGCGCATAGCGGCGGCTTCATTCGAACCCACGAGGACCAATGGGCGACGACAAGCACAGCCGCGACGCGGCGATGGCGATCGATACCGCGCTGGTGCGCGAATTGGCCGAATTGCTGGCCGAAACCGGCCTGACCGAGATCGAGGTCGAGGACGGCGACCGCAAGATCAAGGTCTCGCGGGCCGCGCCCGTCGCTGCCGCGCAAACGCATTACGCGGCTCCGGCTCCTGCACCGGCGGCGGCACCTGCCGCGCCGGCCCAGGCACCCGCTGCGCCCGCCGCGCCCGATCACACCAACGCGGTCAAATCGCCGATGGTGGGGACGGTCTATCTCTCCGCCGAACCGGGCAGCGATCCGTTCGTTAGCGTCGGACAGACGATCAAGGAGGGCGATACGCTGGTCATCGTCGAGGCGATGAAGGTGATGAACCCGATCATCGCGCCCGCCTCGGGGACGGTCAAGGCGATCCTGGTCGAGAACGCCCAGCCGGTGGAATACGACCAGCCGCTGGTCGTGATCGCCTAGCCGCACGGACGCCTGAAAAATGCCGATCAAGCGCCTGCTCATCGCCAACCGCGGCGAAATCGCGCTGCGCATCCACCGTGCCGCGCACGAGATGGGGATCGAGACGGTCGCGGTGCATTCGACCGCCGATGCCGACGCGATGCACGTCCGCCTCGCCGATCACGCGGTCTGCATCGGCCCGCCCGCGGCAAAGGACAGCTATCTCAACGTCGCCGCGATCATCTCGGCGGCGGAAATCAGCCATGCCGACGCGATCCATCCGGGCTACGGCTTCCTCAGCGAGAATGCCCAGTTCGCCGAGATCGTCGAAGCGCACAACATCACCTGGATCGGCCCGAAACCCGAGCATATCCGCACGATGGGCGACAAGGTCGAGGCCAAGCGCACCGCGGGCAAATTGGGCCTGCCGCTGGTGCCGGGTTCCGACGGGGCGGTCTCGGACATCACCGAAGCCGCGAACATCGCGAGCGAAATCGGCTATCCGGTGATCATCAAGGCCGCGTCGGGCGGCGGTGGCCGGGGGATGAAGGTCTGCGAAGGCCCCGACCAGCTCGAAACCCTGATCAAGCAGGCCGGCAACGAGGCCAAGGCCGCGTTCGGCGACGACACCGTCTATCTCGAGAAATACCTCGGCAATCCGCGCCACATCGAATTCCAGGTATTCGGCGACGGCAACGGCAACGCGATCCACCTGGGCGAGCGCGACTGCTCGCTCCAGCGGCGCCACCAGAAAGTGCTCGAGGAAGCCCCCTCTCCGGTGATCGGCGCCGCCGAGCGCGAGCGGATGGGGGGAATCGTGGCGAAAGCGATGGCCGACATGGCTTATCGCGGCGCGGGGACGGTCGAATTCCTTTGGGAAGGGGGCGAATTCTACTTCATCGAGATGAACACCCGGCTCCAGGTCGAGCACCCGGTGACCGAGGCGATCACCGGGGTCGATCTCGTCCGCGAACAGATCCGCATCGCCGAGGGCAAACCGCTGTCGGTGCGCCAGGAAGACATCGAGTTCCACGGACACGCGATCGAGTGCCGGATCAACGCCGAAGACCCGTTCACCTTCGCCCCCTCGCCCGGGCTCGTGACGAGCTACCACGCCGCCGGCGGCATGCACGTTCGCGTCGATAGCGGACTCTACGCCGGCTACCGCATCCCGCCGTACTACGATTCGATGATCGCCAAACTGATCGTCTATGGCCGGACGCGCGAAGGCTGCATCATGCGGCTGCGGCGCGCGCTGGAGGAGATGGTGGTGGAAGGCGTCAAGACCTCGATCCCGCTCCACCGGCGCCTGCTGAACGAGCCGGACATCCTCAACGGCGACTATTCGATCAAGTGGCTGGAGGAATGGCTGGCGCGGGAGGCAGCCGAGAAGCCTTGAATTTCCGCCGTTTATCCCACCAATCTGAAGAACCAAGATTTGGGTGAGCGGGTCGGCTGCTAGCCGCCTTCGTGAGCGAGGGTGGATTTGAGAGGGCAGGCTTTCTGCCGCTATGCGAACGGACTGATGAAGCCGTGAGTTTGAGAGTCTGGTTCGGGGTCGTAAGCTGCCGTCGCAGACCAGCCTCAGCGTCAGCCGTTTTGCAGTGCGCGCGATAGTTCGTCGCGGACCGACCGCAACCGCGCAGCCGTGTCGACCGCCAGCGGCCCGCCGCCTGACTGCGCCGGCTCCTCGCCTGAACCCTGAGCCACTGATGCCGGAGCGACCTTCGCCCCCTTCCCGCTGAGCGCCTGCCGCGCGCCGCGGATGGTGAACCCTTCGTGGTGCAGCAGCCGGTCGATCTCCGCGATCAGGGCGACGTCGCTGGGACGATAGTACCGCCGCCCGCCCGCGCGGGTGAGCGGCTTGAGCATCGGAAACTGTTCTTCCCAATAGCGCAGCACATGCTGCTTTACGCCGAGGACTTGCGCAACCTCGCCGATCGTGCGGAAGGCTTCGGGGTCCTTGCCGTCGGCGAAGGGAAAAGGCGTCTGCTCGCTCATCCAGAGGCGCAGATGCGGTCCTTGAGCATCTGGCTGGCGCGGAAGGTGAGCACGCGGCGCGGGGTGATCGGGACTTCGACCCCGGTCTTGGGATTGCGCCCGACGCGCTGCGCCTTGTCGCGCAGGATGAAGGTGCCGAAGCCCGAGATCTTGACGTTCTCGCCATTCGAGAGCGCCTCGCACATGTGGCGCAGGATCGCCTCGACCATGTCGAGCGCGTCGGCGCGGGACAGGCCAACACGGCGGTTGAGCGCCTCCGCCAGATCGGCGCGAGTCAATGTTCCGACGGACCGCATCCTTGCTACCTCCCCCTGGTTAACAGCGACCCCGTTAGCCCGAGTCGGAGCATAACCGAATCTGCAACGATGGCAATCCAACGCCTTGGCGGAGCAGGGTTATTCGCCGGAAGGCGACGGGTTAGTCCCTTTACGGGACGGATTGCGGAGAGTTAGGTCGCCTGAGGCGGGCGCGGTACCCGCCTCAGTGGAAAAGACTCACACCCGCGCCAGGCTAGCGCCCCAGGTGAATCCACCGCCCATCGCCTCGAACATCACGAGGTCGCCGGGCTTGATCCGCCCGTCGCGAACCGCGGTGTCGTAGGCCAGCGGGACCGAGGCGGCCGAGGTGTTGGCGTGGCGATCGACCGTGACGATGACCTTTTCCTCGGGCAATCCGAGCTTGCGTGCGGTGGCGTCGAGGATGCGGGCGTTGGCCTGGTGGGGCACCACCCAATCGATGTCGGCGGCTTGGATCCCGGTATCGGCCAATACCTCGCGCAGTACGTCGGAGAGGTTGGTCACCGCGTGGCGGAACACTTCCTTGCCACGCATCCGCAGCTTGCCGACCGTGCCGGTGGTCGAGGGGCCGCCATCGACGTAGAGCAATTCGTTGTGCTTGCCGTCGGCATGGAGCCGCGTGGCGATGATCCCCGGCGCGTTGGGATCGCTTTCGTCCACATCCTGCGCCTGGAGCACGACCGCGCCCGCGCCGTCGCCGAACAGGACGCAGGTGGTACGGTCCTCCCAGTCGAGAATGCGGCTGAAGGTCTCCGCGCCGATCACCAGCGCGGTCTTGGCCATGCCGGTCTTGAGCATGCTGTCGGCCACGCTCAGCGCGTAAAGAAACCCCGAGCAGACCGCCGCGACATCGAACGCAATCCCGCCGTTGCAGCCCAAGGCGTGCTGGACCTGGGTGGCGGTGGCGGGAAAGGTCTGGTCGGGCGTGGCCGTGGCGAGCACGATCAGGCCGACATCCGCGCCATCGATCCCGGCGGCTTCCAGCGCCTTGCGCGATGCCTCGATCGCCAGCGTTGCGGTGGTCTCGCCCTCGCCCGCGATGTGACGGTTGCGGATGCCGGTGCGCTCGACGATCCATTCGTCGGTTGTGTCGACCATCTGCGCCATCTCGGCGTTGGCGACCGCGCGCTTGGGTAGCGCCGAGCCTGAGCCCTTGATCACCGAACGGATGGTCATGCGGCTGCGTCCGTGGGAGCGGCGGCGGGCGACTGGCCGGACTTGCGCCCGGAACTCCTGATCGTCTCCGCCCCCACCCGCGACAAGTCGGCGTGGATGCGGTCGGTCAGGTTCTCCTCGAGCAACCGCGCCGCGACCGCGACGGCGTTGGCCACGCCCGCCGCGGTGGCGCTGCCGTGGCTCTTCACCACCACGCCGTTGAGGCCCAGGAACACCGCGCCGTTGTGGTTGTTGGGATCGAGATGGTGGCGCAGCAGCTCGGTCGCCGGCCGCGAGATCAGGAAGCCGACCTTAGAGCGGATCGAGCTGGAGAACGCGTTGCGCAGCAGATCGGTGACGAACCGCGCCGCCCCCTCGATCGCTTTGAGCGCGATATTGCCCGAGAACCCATCGGTTACCACCACGTCGACTTCGCCGCGATTGATCTTGTCCGCCTCAATGAACCCGTCGAAGCTCAACGCCAATGCGCCTGCCGCGGCCTTTAGCTCGGTTGCCGCATCACGCAGCGTACCGGTACCCTTCATGTCTTCGCTGCCGATGTTGAGCAGGCGGACGCGGGGGCTTTCCAGCCCGGTGACAATCCGGGAATAGGCCGCGCCCATGATCGCGAACTGGACCAGGTTGCGGGTATCGCAATCGGTGTTGGCGCCCAGATCGAGCATGACCACGTCGGCCTCGCCCAGCGTCGGCATCAGCCCGGCCAGCGCGGGGCGATCGATCCCGGGTAGCGTGCGCAGCGCCAGCTTGCTCATTGCCATCAGCGCGCCGGTGTTGCCGGCCGAGACCGCCGCCCCCGCATCGCCGCGCTTCACCGCGTCGATCGCGATGCCCATCGAGGTGGTCTTGGCCCGGCGCAGCGCCTTGGTCGGCATCTCGTCGCCCGCGACCACGTCGGGCGCGTGGAGGATTTCCGATGCGCCGCGCAGGTTGGGGTGATTCTCGAGTGCGGCCTTGATCGCGGGCTCGTCGCCGACCAGCAGGAACTTGAACTTGTCGTGACGGCGGCGGGCGAGCGCAGCGCCTTCCACCATCGTGCGCACGCCTTCATCCCCGCCCATCGCATCTACGGCGATCCGGGGCAGGCTCATGCGCGGTTAGTCCTGATTAGGGTCGGGCTCAGAGCCCGACGGCGACGATTTCGCGGCCGTTGTAGTGCCCGCAGGCGTTGCACAGGTTGTGCGGCCGCTTGAGCTCGCCGCAGTTGCTGCATTCGTGGAACGCGGCGACCGTCAGCGCATCGTGGCTGCGGCGCATGCCCCGGCGTGAGGGCGAGGTTTTTCTTTTGGGGACGGCCATTGCGGAACCTGTTCTGTGCGGTCTGAGCGATTGTTACACTGGCGCGATAGGCGGTTCCCCGATGCTGCACAAGTCCGCGGACCTTCGGGCGAAGGACGCTGCGGACGAGCGGCGGCGATGGAGTCGGCCCACGCGGGCGAAGGCGCGCCTATACGGATTTTTGGGCACGTTGCAAGGTAGGGCGAACTCTGTTCCTCCCCGGCACGGAAAGGTGGGGCGCTCCAGGCGTAACGGAGGGGGTTCGCGGCGCAACGCAACGCCCTGGCTAGCCGCAGCCACCATAGTCAGTCCAAGTGGGCTGCCACTCCCCATGGTGGGAAGCACCGAGTTAGCCTTTCGACAAGCTCAGGACGAACGGTTAAGGGGGGAGACAAGAGGGGGATCATTCACATGCCAATATTGCTGCCTGCCACGCTATCCGCCGCCGCCAGCCTCGCGCTCGTCAACATTTGGCTGAGCATGCGCATCGGCCGGGTCCGCACGACGCAGAAGATCAGCATCGGCGACGGCGGCAACGATTTGCTCGCCCGGCGGATGCGCGCGCAATTGAACTTCGCCGAGAACACCCCCTAGTGCTGGTCCTGATCGCCGCGATCGAGATCGCCGGGCGTGGCGGGATGTGGCTGAAGGCCGTGGGCGCGGTATATGCGCTGGGGCGCGTCGCCCACGGCATCGGCATGGACGGCGCAGCGTTCGGCCAGGGCCGGATGATCGGCACGCTGATCACGATGCTGACCCTGTTGGGGCTGGCGGTGGTGGCCGTTCTGGTGGTGGCGGGGACGATCTAGCCGCCCATTCGCCCGCTAAAGCCCGATCACGCCGCCGTCGGTCCGCGTGATCACGATCGTGGCTGAGCGCGGGCGGCCCGATGCTGGGCCCGTCTGGCTCTGCGGCCAATTGCTGGTCGGCGAGCTGGCCGCGCCGTTCTCGCCCGGGTGCTGGATGTTGACGAACAGCGCGCGGCCGTCGAGGGTGCTGTCGAGCCCGGTAATCTCGCATTCCTTCGGGCCGACCAGGAATCGGCGCAAGTTGCCGCCCGGGGCCGCGCCGATGCGGGTGGTCTGGTTTCCGCTGGTGCTGCCGATGGTATTGGTGAGCGTCCGCGTTCCGCCGTCGCCGACCGTTCCTGGCTGGCCGCACAGCAACATGCAGTTGGTTACGTCCGTGTAGGCGCCGTCGTCGGTCTCGATCCACAGTAGTGGCTTGACCAACCCGCTCGCATTCTGCGGCCGCGCGGAACCACAGCCCGTCGGGCGAGGAGAAATCGTTGCTGTCGTCGAGGCCGGACAGGTTGATGTTGGTCGCGTCGAGATCGCGGCCCGCGCCGAAGGCGTAGATGTCCCAGGTGAAACCCGTCGCCTCGGTGGTGTCGCCAGTCTCGCGCAGGCGGATGATATGGCCGTTGGCGTTGCCGTTGGTCGCGCCGCCGGTGGTCTTGGGGTCGGTATAGGCACGCGGATTGGCGGCGTCGGTCCCGGCGACGGTGCGCGACGAGTTGTTGGTCAACGTCAGATAGATCTCGCCGGTGGCGGGGTTGACCGCGGTCCATTCGGGCCGGTCCATCCGTGTCGCGCCGAGCGCGTCGCCGGCCAGGCGGGCGTTGATCAGGACGTCGGCCTGGTCGGCGAACGAATAGGCGGCGTTGGCGCTGGTCAGAGGACCCGTGCCGAAAGTGAGCGCGAGCCATTGCCCGCTGCCGTCGGCGTTGAACTTGGCGACGTAGAGCGTGCCGGCATCGAGATATTTGTCGCCGGTGGCCAGGCGATTGCTCGCACCGGCATCGCCGCTCGACCAGGCGTTGGCCGAGACGAACTTGTAGAGATACTCGTTCTGGGCATCGTCGCCCATGTACCAGGCAGGCTTGGTCCCGGCCACGAAGCGCCCGGGCCAGGCGCCTTCGTGGTTCATTCGGCCCAGCGCGGTGCGCTTGCGCGGAACCGAGGCGGGATCGTAGGGATCGATTTCCACCACCCAGCCGTACTGGAAGATCTCGTTGCGGAAATCGCCGGCGCCGTCGGCCGGCTTGGCCGGGTCGAGCGTGATGCTGAATTTGGCGATGCCGGTGTCGCCCGCTACCGGCGGCACGGCGGTGGTCCAGCCGTAATTGCCCGCCGCCGCCGCGCCGCGGCCATAGCGCGCGAGCGAAACCTGCTGCTTGGGCAAAAGCGTCACGCGCGCGGCGAGATCCGAGGCGTCGCGACGGAAATAGCCGACCCAGTTCTCCTCGCAGGTCATGTACGTCCCCCACGGGGTGTAGCCGTTGGCGCAGTTGTTGATCGTCCCGCGCCCCATCGTCGCGTCGGGCGAGAACGCGGTCTTGAGCGTCGCCGCACCGCGCGCCGGACCGGCGATCTGAATCGGGGTGAGCGGGGTGATCCGCCTATTGAAGCTCGATCCGGGGCGGTAGGCCCACGCTCCCATGCCATCGCGCGCGACCTCGATCACGCTGACGCCGTGCGCCTCGATCTCCTTGATCACCTCGGCGTAGGGCCGCACGCCGCCGCTGCTCGTCGGACCCGATGGATGGAGGTAGGCCTGGGTGATGTTCTCGTGGTTGAGCGCAAGTAGGCCGCGTTCGTTGGCGCTGGCATCGGGCGTGCCACCGCTCGATAGTCCGAAAAAGTACATCCCGTCGTGGTGATCGCCCGCGCGGTTGGCGAAATCGGTATCGCTGCCGGCGTTGCCATAGGCCGCCGCGGCGGCGCTGATCGGATCGCCGAGGCGGTAGAGCACGGTTACCTGGTATCCAGCCGGGACGGTGACCACGTCGGCCAGGCTCTTGGCCACCGCGGAGAAGCCCAGCGTCGCCGGATTGACCCGCACAGCGGTGATCGCGCTGGCGACACGCCCGCCGGCGGTGGTGGCGTTGAGCTGGAAGGTCAGGTCGGTCGCCGCGGTCACGCTGGGCGCGACAAAGCTCGTCTGGGCCATCGAGTCGGTCGCGAGGGCAACGGTCGGACCCGACAACTGTACCCATTTGACCGAGGTACTGGCCATCAGAATCGACCGTGGCGCTGAGCATCACCAGTCGGCCAGAGCTGGTGGCAATGCTGCTGCCCGGAGTGACTGTGACCGGCGGACCCGATCCCACGCTGCCATCGCCTCCACAAGCGGCCAGCATGCTTGCGGAAACCGCGGCGGACACGCTGCCGACCAGCGTTTGACGGCGCGAATAGCGCTCGGAGACGATGCACTCGAGCGTGGGGCTGTCCGAGCGGTTGGTGTCGATGTCCCCGTCGTCGTAGCCGCAGATCGTCAGCGAATCGGTCATGGCATGTCCCCAAAGCTAGTGTCGGGGTCGCGCTATGCGGGCGATGTGACAGGGCGATGCCGGTTTGGTGGCGGATCGGTTACAAGTTCAAGTGGTCGCGATGCCGGAGATCGCAGGGGTGACGGGGGCGGGTCTAACCACCCAATCAACTGCCGTCACGCCAACGCATAATCGCTGACATAGGCATTGGTCTTCCGCTCCATACCGAACGTGCTCGTCGGGCCATGGCCTGGCACGAAGGTCACGTCGTTGCCCAGCGGCCACAGCTTCTTGGTGATCGAATCGATGAGGTCCTGGTGGTTGCCCTGGGGAAAGTCGGTCCGCCCGATCGAACCCTGGAACAGCACGTCGCCAACGATCGCGAAATGGCATTCGGGCGAGTGGAACACGACGTGGCCAGGGGTGTGGCCCGGGCAATGGATGACGTTGAGCGTCACTTCGCCCACGGTAACGGTGTCACCGTCGACCAGCCAGCGGTCGGGCTCGAACACCTCGCCCTCCATACCATAGCGCGCGCCGGCCTCGGCGAGCCCGGCGATCCAGAAGCGGTCGGCCTCGTGCGGGCCTTCGATCGGTACGCCCATTTCCTTTGCCAGCACGCCGGCTTGCCCGCAGTGGTCCATGTGGCCGTGGGTGACGAGGATCTTCTCCAGCGTCACTCCGGTCTTTTCCAGCGCTTGTCTGAGCCGCGGCAGGTCGCCGCCGGGATCGACGAACGCGCCGCGCATCGTCTTGGTGCACCAGATCAGCGAGCAGTTCTGCTGGAACGCGGTGACCGGGACGATCGCGGCCTGGAGTGGAGGTTTTGCGGTATCGGACATGGGGCGGATGTGGCGGCTCGCCGAGAGATTTGCAACGCCAGTCGCTGTCGCACCGCACCACGCCCGCCTCGTAGAGCTCGCAATTTAGAGCCGCCCGCCCTTCCACACCACGCGGCCGAGAATCTCGACTTCGCCCGCCGCGCGCTCGATCTCGGGATAAGCTCGGTTGTCGCTGATCAGGCGCAAGGCGTCGCCCGCGCGGTCGACGCGCTTGACCAGCAACACATCGTCGAGCCGCAGCACGTAGATTCCGGCGCGCAACGGGCGCGGGGTGCGGTCGACCAGGATTTCGTCGCCATCGCGCAGCGTCGGCTCCATCGAATCGCCCTCGACCTCGATCGCGCTGAGCATGGCCGCGTCGAGCCCGTGGGCCTTTAGCCAGCGAGCGGAGAAGCGCAGTTGCCCTACCGGTGCCTCGCTCTCGGCCAGCGCCCCTGGTCCCGCCGAGGCGCCCAGCGGGAGACGGGGGACGTCGGCCCATTCGGATCGGAGTCGACGCTGGCCGATGTAAGGTGCGATTACCCCGCCCTCTCCCGCGCCGCCCAATTCGGACTCATCGACACCGAAGAACCGCGCCAGCGTGCGCCGGTCGCCTTCTTCCAGTTTGCGCGGGCTGCCCTTGCGGACGAACTGCTGGAGATAGCTGGGATTGCGACCCAGCAGCGCGGACAATCCGGACAGGCTGACGCCCTGGGCATCGACCAGCTCCATCAGGCGGACGCGGGCATCGGCTGCGGGCATGAAAATTCTCTTACGCGAAGGATTTTTCCTAGACAAGTAGGATTTTGCAGATGAATTTAGGATTATTCCGATTCGCTGGTTGGATCGGCATCGCGCCAAAGTAGGGAGATTGAGGTCTGATGCTGATCCGCGACATCGAGCGATTCCTGCGCCGATCGGGCCTTGCCCCGACCACCTTCGGGCGTCTCGCCGCGTCCGATCCACGACTGGTGTTCGACCTGCGCAATGGTCGCGAGCCGCGCAAAGGGCTGAGAATACGCGTGGAACATTTCATGAACACTTTTGGAGATGCGCACCGTGCGAGCTGATCAACCGCCGACCCGCCTTTCGCGCCGCACGCCGGCAAACCGCCTCCTCGCCGCGCTGCACGATCTTGGCGACGGGTCTGGAATTGTCCTGCGCCATGAAGAGCGGCGGTGGGCGAGCATCACCTTCGCCGGAAGCCGCCATGCCCTGACCTTGCGCTTTGCGGGAGGTGATGCGGTCGCGGCAGGCGAGCGCCTGATCGCCGCATTGCCCGAGCATGAGTTCGCCATTCCCGGTCGGCTGATCGCCGACGCCACGATTGTTGCGGTGCGCCATGTCCTGCTGCCGGAGCCGAACATGGAGATCGATTGCGAAGTGTTGATGCTGGACGAGGATTGAGCTGGGCGGCGGCGCGAGAGTGCGATTGGCTCTTAACCTGAGGTATGATCGGAAGATGGGAGTGCCGTTTTACGGTACTTCCTCTGCGATCAATTCGATCCGGTTGCCGAACGGATCGTCGACATAGATGCGAGCCGATCCTTCGAAAGGTCCGTCCTCACGGACCGTGCAGCCCGCCTGCCGCAACCCGGCGACCAGCGCTCCGAACTCGGACACCCGCAACGCCGGATGTGCCTTCTTCGCGGGGCGAAAGTCTGCGTCCACCCCCAGGTGGAGCCGCACTCCGTCGCTGCGGAACCAGCAACCGCCTCGCGCAGCCAGTTCCGCTGGCTTGGGCTCCTCGATCATTCCCAGCAAATCGCAGTAGAAACCGCGCGCAGCGTGCTCGCCGCCGGCCGGCATCGCGAGCTGGACGTGATCGAACAGGGTCGGTGGCACCCGCGCGCCTACTTCATCGAACGTGCGCGATCCGCCCCTGGTTTTCCGGCGGATTTCGCCAGGAGCGGCGGAGCCTTTGGCCCGACCCACAAGCTCATATCGATCGCGTTGCTGACCTTGTAGGTCGCGCGGCGGCTGTTCAGGAACAGCGTCTCCATCTCGGGCCGGTTGAACGGGCGTGAGCCGAGACGGCCGAACACCGCCATTTGCCCACCGGTCTCATCGACACCGCGGTCGCGATCGAGACCCTTGGACATCGCCAGCGCCGGGCTGGGTGTGCGCGCCCAAGAGATCAGCTCGGGATGGGGTTCCGGCGCGAAGCCATAGAGGTTGGGCTGGTTCTCGAAGCTGGCGAGCTGGATCACCTTGAGGCCGTTGCGACCGTCGGCGACGTAGGCGAACGGGCTGGCGTTGGTCGAGCCGACGATCACGTCTTCCGCGTCGTTAAGCTGCCCGTCGGCGGTGTATTTCATGTAGATTGCTGGCCGCTCGGGCGCGGTGACATCGACGATCACCAACCCTTCCGCCTTGGCTGCGACATAGGCGTACGTGCGCGCGACATAGACCTTGCGGGCATCGGCCAGCGGCACCGTTGCTTGCGGGATTGCGCGCGGCTGGGCCAGTTCGGTGACGTCGAACAGCTCGAGACCGTTTGCGGTGGTCACCCACAGATAGCGGAACTGGATTGCGCTGGCGCGGCCGTCGTTGAGCGGCACGACCGAGGTCACCTGCGGATCGAGACAAGTCTCCCCGCCGGCCTTCTCGCTGACCTCGCACGGCGCCTGCGGCGACCACGGCTTGGTCAGGTGGACGGTGACCAGCGCGGTCGGCGTGGTGATGTAGGCGTAGTCGCCCGCCAGGGTGATGTGGCGCGCCCCGTTGAGCACCCCGTCCGGATTAAAGGTGAGCGCGCGGCGGAAGAAGTTATTGCGGAACTCGCCGTCGGCCAGCGTATCGACGTTGACCGCGATAAGGCCTTCGCTGGCGTCGGTGACAAACGCATAGCTGTAGATCGGGCTGAAGGGCTGCTCCTGGTTGGCCGCGCGCAGCTCTGGTGTGTTGCGCGTCGGCGCGATCGCCTGGTTGGTCGGCAGCGCCATGCAGGTGGCGTTGGTGGTCTTGACGTGAGTGTCGTGGCCCAGCGACGAGAACGGAGCCTTCACGATCTTCTCGGAGAAGCCTTTATTGCCGACGCTGGCGATGTCGTAGGCGCGGAAGCCCCCAGTGCCCTCGGCAACGAACATGTATTCGCCGCGCATCTGCAGGCAGCGGACTGCATCGCCCGTGCCTTCGACTGTGTTGAAGAACGCCTCGCGCCCGGTGCTCTCGCCCGATAGCTTGCCATCGACGATCTTGCCGCGGGTCCAGTTCTTGAGTTCGCGGTTGTTCTTCTCGACGTGCAGTTTGTAGAAGTCGGGATAGGCGTAACGGTGCAGATAGCTGCCGATCACCGCCTGCGGTTCGTCCCATTCGGTCACGCGCACCGCCTCGAACCCGCCCTGCAGGCCGACCATCGCGTTCATGCCGACGAAGTTCACGTAGTTGGTGCCGAGCAGCAGCAGTTGCGACATGATCGCGTTGTTGTCGTCGTTCTGCGAGAGATGGCAGTCGGTGCACTGCTTGGTCTCGTTGAGCCGGACGGTGTGCGGGAAGTGCGGGGCGAACGCCTGCGAGGAATAGCCGATCGCCGAGATCGGCGGTTGCTGGACGTAGATCCGCTCGCGGTTGATGTTGGTCGAGCTGAGGATCAGCGCGGAGGTGGATCGGATCGGCGCGATAATCGACTTGGCCGGGTCGGAACCCGAAACCTTGGTCGTCATGTGCTTGCCGAGCTGGAACATGTCGTCGCGCGCGACCTGCGGGTTATAGCTCGCGTAGTTGCGGGTGTAATCTTCCTCGTACTTGTGGACCGCCGACTTCCAGTTGGCCTCGATCGGCAGGTGGCAGCCCGCGCAGCTCGTGGTCCACGCCAAGTGGCACGTAAAGCAGGCCATGTCGTCGTCGGGGTGGGCACGCTCGCTCTTCGGAATCGCGGTGCCGAACTTGTAAACGCCATCCTCGCTGGCCGACTTGGCCATCAGTTTCGCGCGCGCCGCCTTGGGATTGAAGATCGGCTTGCCGAGGTCGTCGGTCATGCCCTGGTACCGGGCATCGACCGAGTCCTTGACCAGGCTGACCCGCCACGACTTGTCGGGATCGATGATCGAGCGCTGGACGAGCACGCGGCGCCCGGTCTTGGGTTCGCGGAACCACTCGAACCGGCGCTGGCCATCCATGTTGCGGATAAGCGCGAGGTTGTGCCCCTCGGGCGGCGCCGCGAGGTTGCTGGTCATCAGCGTCGGGTAGGCATCGGGCGTGCCGTGACAGTCCTTGCAGCCGATCTCGATCGCATTGGCGACTTCGGTGTAGATCAACCCGTTGCCGTGGCTGTCTTGCGCAAAGTGGCAATCGGCGCACTGCATTCCGAGCTGGGCATGGATGTCCATCATGTGGACCGACTTGCCCGGATTGGGTCCGGCATCCACGAACTTGCCCTCGCCTGCCTTACGGAACTTCTCGGGATCGGCAGGATCGACGATGTGCGCGGTGTCGGTGCCGTAGGTCGCCATATCGCCCTCGGCATCGAGCAGGTTGCCGCGGCGGTCGCGCTTGAGGATCGCGCGGAAGTTCCAGCCGTGGCCGTGGTAGTCGGCCCACTGCGTGGCGGTGGCCGAGGCGTTGAGATCATAGACGTTGCGCAGGAATTCCACGTCGCGCCACAGCCCGTGGGTGCTGGCCGCCTCGGGATTGCGGTCGAGCGCCTCGCGCGCCTGTGACGCGGTCGGGTAGAACTGCTTCTTGAACACGCGGGTGTAGTCTTCGTCAGACATGCCCGGCGGCTTGGGAGTGCGGTTCTCCGGCCCAGCCCACATCAGCGGCGCGTCGGATTCGTAATCCCACATGATGTAACCCAGGTACGTATTCAGGAAGATATTGGGCTGATGCATGTGGCAGTTCATGCATTGCGCGGTGGGGATCGCGCGGGTGAAGCCGTGGACCAGGGGATGGCCGCGCTCACGCTCCTGCATCGTGATCGGACCATCGTGGGAGTCGCCCTCGTTTCCGACGTCGGCCGCTGGCTTGCCGTGCTCGTCGAGACCGGCAGTAGCGTGCGCCTCGCTGGCGCTCATCTCATGGCCAGCCATCGTCCCGTGTGGCGCGGCACCTTCAGCAGAGGCGAACACCTCGAGCTGGTTGGCCGACGCGATGGCCTTGCGACAATCGGCGTCCATCGTGACCGAATTAACCGGATCGCTGGCGTCTCCGCCCAGATATCGACCGTCGTGATGCTCTCCCTCGCCGCCCTCTCCGTGCTTCTTGCCGGTAAGGACTGTTCCGGGAAGCAAAGCGTGGTGCTCTTCCTCGCCCGCCACATAAGTGCCGTAGCCGCCCGAGCGGTGGCCGCCTTCGCGCAGCGAATTGATGGTCGGATCGACCGTCACCGTCTGCCCGTCGCGCCCGCACTTGCCGTAGTTCAGCGAATGGCGCGGCTCGCGATCGTTGGCGTAGATGACGTGGCAGCTGGCGCAGCCGGAGGTTCGGTAATCGCCTGGTTGATCGTTGGTCCCCATTTGCCAGAGGAACGGGTCGTTGAGCCGGGTCTTGTGGACGTTGAGGATCGGGATCGCGACGCGCAGCCCGGTCGACGGGCCGCGGTTCGACTGCTTGAGATCGGGCCGGCCCGGTTCCTCGAGCTTTTGAATGATCCCGCCGATGTTGGGCAGGCCGATTTCCGGAAACTGCGGGTTGATCGTGCGGCCACCGTCCTCGAACACACGGAAGATGTCGCCCGGCGGCACGGTGTTCCACGTCGGCAGCGGATAGAGGATCGGCAGCGCGCCGCGCGCCTTCTCGGCGTCGGTGACGGTGCCGAACATCGGCTTGCCGTCCTCGCCCAACCTGCTCGAGGGCGACTTGAGCACCGCCGGTTCGCCCGCGCGGTTGTAGCTTTCGCCGAAGATGTAGTTCTTGAACGGCACGATGCCGTTGTTGTACGCGGCCCCGCCCCACAGCATCGCGCCGGTGGTCATGATCGAGCGTTCCGACGCCTCGATGATTTCCATGTGGCACGCCCCGCACGCCTCGCGCGCGACCCGGTAGTCCGACGGGTTGACGAAACGGATGAACTCGGGCGCCTCGCGCGAGATCAGCGCGTAGCTGCGCTTGGGATTGGCGGACTTTGGCCATTCCCAGGCGACCGGATATTTCGGCAGGACGTGCGCTTCGCGCAGTGCGCCCTGGTAATCGAGGCTGTTCTTGGCCCAGTTGCGGTCCGCGACGATCTTCTCGTTGCCGCCGTGGCAATCGGTGCAGGCGAGCACCACCGCCGGGCTGGCGTGCATGGTCTTGTGGTCGGAGGCGGTGTGGCAGCTAACGCAACCGTTGTTCTTGGCGTCGACATAGGCCCACTGCGCCTCGGCGGTCTCGCCCGGCTGGCCGCGCGGAGCGCTGGGCGCGCGGGTGTATTTGATGTCCTGCGCCTTCTCCAGTTCCGACGCGCGAAGCGCCGCCGGCACGAGCACGGTCAGCGCCGCCAGCAGCAGCGCCAGCCATAGCAAGGGCCGGTTGCGGCGTGAAACGACGGGGGAAAGGAGCGTTGCGGTCATTGTTCAGAAGGCCACGATGAAGTTGCCGAGCACGGAATAGAATTTCCCTTCCTTGCCCTGCTTGGCGAACAGGTCCTTGAAGCCCTTGCTCGGCTGCAGGACCGCGCCCGACAGACGCAGGACGACGTTCTGCGAAGCCAGCGGCCGCCAGATCGCCGCCGCAGAAAGATCCCAGCCGATCGACTTGGGGATCGATCCCTCGACCCGCAGCGCTTGCAACGTGGCGGTATTGGCGAACGACAGGTGGTTGACGTTGCCCGAAAGGCGAAAGGTGGGGGTCAGATCGGCATCCGCGCCGACCCCGGCCAGGATGAATCCGGGATTGTTGAAGTTCGACTGGCCCTGTTCCTTGGAACTGCGCAGCGATGGCAGCAGTCCATTGCGCCCGTTGAGCCCGATCGCGCGTCCGCCCCCTGCGAACGGGATCGTCTGGCGGATCCAGTAGCTGGTGTCGGCACCCGCGAAGATCGGGTTCTCGTTGATCGCGTCGAAGCCGGTTTCCTTGTTGTCGTACGGCTTGCTGTCGCCGCTGGCATAGAGCCCGGAGACGCGGAAGCGCAGGAAATCGTAGTCGTAGCTGGCCTCGGCGGCGGCGAGGAAGGCCTGAATCTTGGCCTTCTCCGAATTGAAGAAGTTGTTCCGGTCCTCGCCGAACGCGCCATAGAGCTGGCTGGTCAGGTTGATCCGGCCGATGTGGCCGTCGGTGGCATACCCGACATAGACCACGTCGTAATTGCGCCCGCGCAAGTTGCCGAGCAGCGCCGGGCGCGTCGGGAAACCGTTGTCGTCGATCTCGACGTGGTTCTTCTCGCGGTTCATGTTGTAGGTGACCGAGACCTGGCTGGTCAGGCCGACGACCGGGAAATCCTGGCGGAACATGTTGGCGAGGAAAATGTAGTCATGGCGCGGGGTCTGGACCACCGAGTTCAGCCCCGAGTTGGTGTCTTTCTCCAGCCGCCGGATCGCGGCGAGGTTGAACTGCAGGCGGTTGTTGTCGCGGTTGCCGAACAGGCGGATGCCGAGGTTCTCGTCCTGGAACAGAAAGCCGCGGAAATCCTGCTGGAACGGCTGGATGCCCACACGCAAGCTGAAGAAATCGAAACGCGAATTGTCGTATTTGCCCAGATGGTAGTCGATGAAGGCTTCCTGCACCCCGACGAAGTGGTCGAGGCGGTCGCTGTTCTTCGACGGCTTGACGTTGAGCACGCGCCGTTCGGGCACATTGACGTAGTTGACCTGCGTCGCCAGCGTCAGCCGATATTCGACGATCGGCGGCTTGAACACGGTCTGCCCCTTGAGCAGCGAGACCCCGGTGATGAAGGTCTGCGCCAGGACCAGCGAATGCGGATTGCCGAACGTGTCGTCCGAACCGGGCCGGTCGGTGGTCTGGTTGCCGACCGGGATGGGGAAGCTGCGCGGCTCGACGATGGTGTCCGAGATCGCGTTGACGATGAAGAACCAGTCGTTGCCCTTGAGGAAGCCGGGCTTGTCCTTGGCCGGGATCGGCTTGTCGCCCTTGAGGACGTTGTGGTGGAACGGATCCAGCGTCGAGTGGCAAACGGCCCTGAGGTTGGGATAGAGCGTGTAGATCGACCGGTCACCGCCGCTGGGGCACAGCGACGAGGTGATCCGCCAGCGATCGGGCACCGCCACATTCATCTCGGTGCGCTCGATCCCGTCGGGATAGACCTCGCCTTCTTTGCCGTAGAACGCCTCGGGCGGCGGCGGGCGGACGGCGCCGGTGTTCATCTGCTCGATCCGCTCGGGCAGGTCCTTCTGGAACCCGGGACGGCGGCGGCCTTCGAGTAGCGCGTTTTCGGGCGTGATCGGCGGCGCGGCCTCGGCCTCCGCGCGGGTATTCATCGGCGCGGCGGCGGTGGTCGCCGCCGGTGTGGGCTCGGCCATCGGCTGCGCGCCCGCTTCCTGGGCCTGCGCGGTGATCATGACGGGTGCGAGAGCAGCGGCTGCCCTGTCATCCTCGCCTGCCGCGAAATCGAAGGCCAACTGGCGCGGCTGGCGCGCCTTGGCCCGTTCCGCCGCGCTGGGAAACGCGAGGACGGGTTCCGCGGCCGGTTTCGCCGCGACCGTTTCGGCTACGACCGGATCGGCCACGATGGGCGGGGCGGCGGCGAACTGGATCGAGGGCAGCACGGTCGGGGCGAGCAGCCCGGTGCCCGTCGCCACGGCCGGATTGCCCGCCGACGGCGGGACGACCGGCAGCGAAACGGCCGCGTCGGCTCCCGTGCTGCCGGCCAGGCCGAGCAGCGGCGCGAGGATCGAGGCGACCGTGTCGATCATAGGCCCTCGCAGACGTTTTGCTGGGTGGTGTCGAGGAACGGCGCGAACGGGCAGTTGACGTAGCGCAGCCGCGTGTTGGTGCCCGGCGGAATCACGGTGTCGGCGCGAATGTTCTTCGGCGCGTTGCCAAGCCCGTTGCCCGCGCGCGCGCCGCCGTTGTTGGCCCCGCCCAGGAAGCTGATCATGTCGTCCTGATCGATGCCGTCACCCGAAATGCCGACCCCGCCTACGAGCACGCCGTTGCGGTAGAGCGGCGATGCGCCGGGAAAGATCTGGATGCCGTTGGCGAGCCGGTTGGGCGATCCGGCCGTTGCCGGGGCAGCGGTGCAGCCAACCGGGGTATCTGCATTGGCGCCAAGAATGAAACCCGCGTGCTGCAACAGGTTTCCGGCGATGAGCTGGGTCTGGAGACCCGTGGCAAATGGATTGAAATCCTCGATCGGCTGCGCGAGCGGCCCCGGCGGGGTGCCGACCTGGCCGTCGGGGTAGTACGGGCGTTCGAGCAGCCCTTCGGCGCGGTCGGAGAAGGCGATGGCTCCGGTCAGCGCAGTCGCGTCGCCCAGGAACGTGCGCACGCGGGTGACGAAGCTGCCCAGCCCCGCGGCGGTCAGATCGCTCGCCGCGAACTTGCTGGAGAAGAAATTGACCGTTCGGGCCTTTTGCAGCGAGACGTCGGCGCCGAAGATCGGCGCGTCGGGCGAGCGGATCATGCCCAGGATCGCGCCGTTGGTGTCGACGACGCTGATGTTGACCTGGATACGGCTGTCGAGCGGCTGGCGGATCTGCGCACGGCCGCGCGCCATCACGTTGAACGCTTCTTCGAGCACTGCGCGGACGTCCGCCGCGCTGAGCGGGGTAGTGGCGACGGTCGCCGCGTCGGTCGCGGCGCGAGGCGGATAGCGGTTGGCGCCGGCGCCATCGGTGAACACGTAGATGTCGCGGTTGGTGTATTCGGCTGCCGTCGACTGGCGCACGCCCGACGCCTCGGTGCCATAGACCGACCCGGCGACGATCGCACCCGCGTTGTACCCGGTAACCGGAACCAGCGCGCCCGCGGTGCCGTTGACCGCGGCGAAGTTGGTCTGAAGCGTGGCCAGGCCGCCGATCCGCGCGTCCGAAAAGCGCAGCAGGGTGCCGTCGACGCTGATCTTGTCCGCCAGGATCAGGTCGGCGGGGGCGAAGCCCTGGATGCCCGCCAGTGCGATGAATTCCTCGGCATCGGTGTCGGTGTCGAGGATCGTTGGATCGAAGCCGTAGTCGCCGTCGCCGACCACGCCGATCCCGCCGACGATCACTCCGTTTTTGTACAGCGGAAACCCGCCCGCATCGGCGGCAAGGCCCAGTGGGGTGCGCTTGGGCCCGACCAGCGCCGCCGCCCCGCCCGCGCTGTTGAAGCGGGTGTTGAAATCCGAACACGGCAGCGAACTGAACTGGACCCCGAACAATGGTCCGGACTCCAGCCCGGGCGTGGTCGGCGCGGGCGGGAAGTGCTGCTGGACGATCTGGCTGGCGGTGCGAGTCGAGAACGCATTGCCACCGCTCGACAGGTACGCGCCGGTCACCGCCTTGGCGATCGCCGCCGCGGTCGCGGGCACGTCGAGGCCCTGGGCTTCGACCGGCGGATTGTTGATCGTGCTATTGAACGAGATGAACTGGCTGGTCTTGGTCGTCGCGCGCGCGCCGTTCATCCGGAACACGCCGAGGACGTTGCCGACCCGGTCGACCACCGCGATCACCGACGGGAGGTTGCGCGCCTGCGCCTCGCCCACCGCCTGGGCGATTACCTTCTGGACGTCCGCCACGCTCAGCGATTCCGGGGCTGGATCGCTGAACAGCCGCGACGGAGTCGTCGAGGTCGGGGTCGGCGATGGGGCCGGGCCGCCAACGCCGTTGCCACTGCCTCCCCCGCCGCCACAGCCCGCCAGGACGAGCGAAAGCGCGGCTGCCACCGCGGTCGTATTGGAAAACGCGGCCCTGAAATTCATCTCAGCGAAGGCTCCGGATACTGGCGACGGCGCCCCCCAATGCGCGGCGGAAAGCCGCCGGCTGGAACCCGTTGGGCTCGCGCACCGCGGCATAGGCCTGGTTGATCCGGCTGCGCAGGCCCTTCGCCGCGCCTTCCGAAACTGCGCCCTGATTGACCAAGCCGTTGAGCAGCGTGTCGATCGCCATCACCGACTGCACGGCGCCTTCGTAATCGGTGAAGCGCGCGGCGATGGCATCGCTGGCGATGGTGTTCATCACCGCAAACGTTTGTTCACGGCTGAACGAGGTTCCGGCAAACCGGTCGGACAGCGCATCGGCGGTCTGACGCAGCGCCCCTGCGGTCTGCACCGCCTGGCTCCGGCCCTGGCCCATCGCGGCGTGGAACGCCTTGCTCCGCGCATCGAACTGGCCCGCCAGATCGGGCGCCGCGACCCGCGCCGCGGCGAGCAGCATGATCATGTTCTCGTCGTTGTAGGGCGGCATCCCGGCCTGGATCGGCCGGCCGGGATTGGCCTGCGCGGTGATCGCCCCGTCCGAGTTGTCGTAGATTCGGCGGTGACAGCTATGGCAGTCGTAGAAGTAAAACTCGGGAAACACCCCTTCCATCGCCAGGCCCGGCTGGCTGAACAACGTCAGGCTGCGCTTGACCGCCTCGGCCTGGCCGACCGCCCAGTTGCGCATCGCGTTGGTCTTGCCCTTGCGCTGGGCATAGTCGGCGTCCTCGGTCCAGTGCTGCTGGAGTGTCGAGAACAGATCCATCTCGAACGACACCCGCGGGTGGCCCGCGGCCATGATCGAGTGCTTGACGAACTGGCCCTGGCCGTCGCCCGACAGGTGGCAGTCGAGGCACACGCCGGCGCGCGCCTTGGGATTGGTCAGGTCGGTCATGCCCTGGCTGACGTTGCGCGCATGGCTCGCGCCGACGGTGTAGTGGGTCGAAATCCACCCCCGGCGGCGCCGTGGCAGGTTTCGCAATCGACGCCTTCGTTGATGCGCTTGGCCGCGGGCGCGCTGTGGCAGCCGAGGCATTCGGTGCGCACGCCCTCTTCGCTGAGACCCATGCGGCGGATGATCGCCTGGCCGCGGGCTTCGCGGATCACCCGATAGGCCCGGCTGTGTGCGCCGGAGGGTGAGGATTCCTCCTGCCAGCGCAGGATCTCGTTCTGGCTGACCGGAGTGCCGTCGCCGATCGAGCGGCCGTGGCAGGTCGATCCGGCGCAGCTGGCGACGCCCATGTGGGTGCGGCGCACGTCGCCGCCCGATCCCTGCTCGGCGTTCAAGGGACTGGGCGCGATCAGGAACGCGGCGGCGAGCGCGCACAGCGCCATGCCCAGACACCCGGCGATCGCCATCGCCGTGCCCCGCGGAAGCTTGCGTAGCGTGCGCAGCAGCACGCTCACAGCATTCGACGAATCGATATGACCCTGCATCGCCCCCTCGTTTCCCGATCGCCCGGACCTTTTGGCCGGACCCTCGGTAATATCCAGCGATGCGACCCCGTTTCGTCAGGGTCTAGGCGAACCTTGGGCGGCTGTTCAAGCCTTCAAATGACAGTGCGGTCTCAAAAAAGTGCCTTTCCGTCGCCGATTAGCCGCTGTGCCTCACGAAACGGCGGGGTCGGGCACGATCAGGCGAGCGCGCCGTGGCAATGCTTGTACTTCTGCCCCGAGCCGCATGGGCACGGTGCATTCCGGCTTATTCCGCTGTCCGCGTAAGGATCGTCGCCCACCTCGGCGGTGCTCGCCGAACCCCCAGCGAGCGCCCCCAGCATCGCCGCGGCGCCCGGAACCTGCGGCACGCGCGAATCGTCCTCGCCGGTGAACGGATCGATGTGCCCGGTTAGGAAATCCGGCAGTTCGGGAAGCTCGAAGTCTTCCGGCCGGGCCAGGCGAAACTCGCTGGTGGTGAGAATGCGGGTCACGTCCTCGCGAATCGCCTCGAGCATCTTTTCGAACAACCCGAACGCTTCCTGCTTGTATTCGCTGATCGGTTGCTTTTGCGCATAGGCGCGCAGGAACACCACTTGGCGCAGCGCGTCGAGCGTCGCGAGATGCTCCTTCCAGTGGTGATCCAGCCGTTCGAGCAGGATCGCCTTTTCCAGGTTCTTCCACGACCGTTCGTCGAGCTCCGCGATCTTTGCCGCCATCTTGGCGTCGGCCGCCCTGGCGATCCGTTCGTCGATGATCTGCGGCTCGAGCCCGTCCTCCTCCATCCACTGCTCGAGCGGAAGGTCCAAACCCACGACGTCAGCGACGCGCGCCTTGAGGCCCTCGATATCCCATTGCTCGGGATACGACCCGGGCGGGCAGGCCTCGCCCACCAGTGCGTTGACCGTGTCCTGGCGCATGTCGAGAACGACGTCGTCGACCGCGTCGGCGTCCATGATGTCGGCGCGCTGCTCGTAGATCACCTTGCGCTGATCGTTCATCACGTCGTCGTATTCGACGACCTGCTTGCGCACGTCGTAGTTGCGCGCCTCGACCTTCTTCTGCGCGGTCTCGATCGCCTTCGACAGCCAGCGCGAGCCGATCGCCTCGCCATCGGCGAGGTTGGAGTTCATCATCTTGGCGAACAGCGTGTCCGGCCCGAAGATGCGCAGCAGGTCGTCCTCCAGGCACAGATAGAACCGCGATAGGCCGGGGTCGCCCTGACGCCCTGAGCGACCGCGCAACTGGTTGTCGATCCGGCGCGATTCGTGGCGTTCGGTCCCCAGCACGAACAGACCCCCGGCTTCGAGCACCTGCGCCTTTTCGAGCGCGATCTCCTCGCGCAGCCGCTCGACCGCTGCCTCGCGCTCGGGACCCTCCGGCATCTCGCCGAGCTCGTCCTCGAGCCTGAATTCAAAGTTGCCGCCAAGCTGGATGTCGGTCCCGCGTCCGGCCATATTGGTGGCGATGGTGACCGCTCCCAGCCGTCCGGCCTGCGCGACGATCCGCGCCTCCATCTCGTGGAAGCGGGCGTTAAGGACGCTGTGCTTGACCCCCTCGGCGGTGAGGAATTCGCTGAGCAATTCGGACTTCTCGATCGAGACCGTGCCGACCAGCACCGGCTGGCCGATCGCGTTCTTTTCCGCAATGGCCTTGGCGATCGCCTGGAACTTGTCCTGCGTGTTCTTGTAGAACTCGTCCTCCTCGTCGACCCGGCGGATGGGCACGTTGGTCGGGATCGTGACGACGTTCATCTTGTAGATATCGAAGAATTCGGCCGCTTCGGTCGCGGCGGTGCCGGTCATGCCCGAAAGCTTGGGGTACATCCGGAAGTAGTTCTGGAAAGTGATCGAGGCCATCGTCTGGTTCTCAGGCTCGATCTTGACGCCCTCCTTGGCCTCGACCGCCTGGTGCAGTCCGTTCGACCAGCGCCGCCCGTCCATCATCCGCCCGGTGAACTCGTCGATGATGACGATCTTCTCGTCCTTGACGATATAGTCGATGTCGCGCTTGAACATTACGTTGGCGCGCAAGCTCTGATCGAGGTGATGGACCACCTGGGTGTTCTCGACGTCGTAGAGGTTGCTGCCTTCTAGCAGCCCGGCTTCTTCGAGCTGGCGTTCGGCCCACTCGACTCCGTCTTCGGTCAGGCTGATGTTCTTGGTCTTCTCGTCGGCCTCGTAGAGCTCCTTGGGCAGGCGCTTCACCACCGCATCGACCTGAAGATAGAGGTCGCTCTTGTCGTCGGTCGGGCCGCTGATGATCAACGGGGTGCGCGCCTCGTCGATCAGGGATCGAATCGACTTCGTCAACGATCGCGTAGTTGAACGGCCGGTGGACCATCTGGCTCCGCTCGTGTTTCATATTGTCACGCAGGTAATCGAAGCCGAGCTCGTTGTTTGTCGCATAAGTGATGTCCGCATCGTAGGCGGCGCGGCGCTCTTCTTCGTTGAGATTGGGCACGATCACGCCCACAGTCAGGCCGAGATAGGTGTAGATTTGCCCCATCCAGCCGGCGTCGCGGCGGGCGAGGTAATCGTTGACGGTGACGACGTGGACGCCCTTGCCTTCCAGCGCGTTGAGGTAGACCGCCAGCGTCGCGACCAGGGTCTTGCCCTCGCCCGTGCGCATCTCGGCGATCTCACCGCGATGGAGCACGATCCCGCCGATCATCTGGACATCGAAGTGCCGCATTCCCAGCACACGCCGCGACGCTTCGCGGACGGTTGCGAAGGCTTCGGGCAGGATGTCGTCGAGCTTCGTTCCGGCGGCCAGTTGTTCACGGAACTTTGCGGTCTGACCGCGCAGTTCCTCTTCGGAAAAGGCTTCGAGCGCGGGTTCGTAGGCGGCGATCTGGCGGACCAGCTTGTCCAGTGACTTGACGTAGCGGTCGTTGGACGAGCCGAAGAGCGATTTGGCGAGGGCGCCGAGCATGGGCGGACTTTCTGATTGTGTCTGGGAAGAATGCGAAGGTGCGCCGGCAGGTGGCCGGCGGCGGGTCGCAACGACGATGGTAATGGACGCGCCGCGCTATTCGCGCGCGCGGTCGCCGAACTGGATCGAAGGGATCAGGACGATCGTGGTGACCGGCGGCTTTGGTTTCGGCGGTGCGCGGTCCGACCGTTCGGTTCCGGTGCGCGCCCGCACTTCGGCGGCGGCATAGGCCACAGCGGCGATACCGCTTGCACCCTCTACCCGCTCGACCCCGGCGGTGTCGGGCGCGGCGATCCGGGCCTGGACGGGCGCCGCGCCAAAGCCCGCGAGGAGTGCGAGCATCGTCAGGATAAGGCGCACGGTTCGGTCCACGGCGCTGAAGATAGGCGCTCGGCCCTCAACCGTCCATGGTCAATCGCATGATCTGCCGTCACTTTCGCGCCCGGGCATCATCATCAAGCTCGAATTCGGCCGCGCGGGAGTTTTGCGCGCCTTGTGGTTGAAGCCCGGACGGCGGAGCCCTATGCGCCGCGGCCATGTCCGACGCAGTTTCCCCCCTCGCCCAGCCCTTCCCGGCGATGCCCAAAATCACGGGAGTGACGCCACGCGTGGCGCGCGCCGGGTACAAGGACTGGGGCCGCTGCGACCTCACCTACATCGAACTGTGCCCAGGCACCGCGGTCGCGGGGGTGTTCACCCGGAACGTCTGTTGTTCGAGCGAGGTGGAACTGGGACGCGAACAGGTCAAGGCGGGCGCGGCGCGGGCACTGGTCGTCAATGCTGGGAACGCCAACGCCTTCACCGGCTATCGCGGACGCGAAGCGGTAGAGGCGATCATGGCGCAGGTCGCCACGCACCTCGGTTGTGCCCCGAGCGAGGTTTTCGTCTCGTCCACTGGGGTGATCGGAGTGCCGCTGCCGAAGGAAAAGGCGCGAGCAGGGGTTGCGAAGGCGCTCGATCTCGCGACCCCGCAATGCACCTGGGAGGATGCCGCGCGGACCATCGGCACCACCGACACCTTTCCCAAGGGCGCGACCGCCAGCGCGGCGATCGGGGACGCGACCGTCCATCTCTCGGCGATCGTCAAGGGCAGCGGCATGATCGCGCCCGACATGGCGACGATGCTCGGCTATATCTTCACCGACGCGGCGGTCGCGCCAGCTTTCCTCCAGGAACTGTTGTCCGCCGCCAACCGCGACACTTTCAACTGCATCACGGTCGATAGCGACACCTCGACCAGCGACACCGTGCTCGCCTTTGCGACCGGCCAGGCTAGCAACGCGCCGCTCGTTTCGTTCGACAGCCCCGGTGCCGACGCCTTCGCCGCCGCCCTGCACGATGTTTGCCGCCAGCTCGCCCACCTCGTGGTCCGCGACGGCGAAGGCGCGCGCAAGTTCATCGCGATCGCGGTGAGCGGGGCGACAAGCGACGACAGCGCCCGCCGCGTCGGCCTCGCCATCGCCAACTCGCCATTGGTCAAGACCGCCATCGCGGGGGGCGACGCTAACTGGGGCCGGGTGGTGATGGCGGTGGGCAAAGCCGGCGAGCCCGCCGACCGCGACAGGTTGTCGATCGGCTTCGGCGGCGTATGGGCCGCGCGCGACGGCCAGCCGCTGGCCGACTATGACGAGGCGCCGGTCGCCGCGCATCTCGCGGGCTCGGAGATCACGATCGAAGTCGATCTCGGCCTCGGCGAAGGCCGCTCCACGGTGTGGACCTGCGACCTCACTCACGGCTACATCTCGATCAACGCGGACTATCGGAGTTGAGCCCTGCCCTGACGGGAGCCGTTCACGCCGTGATGCGCGAGGCGACCGAGCGCGCGATCCTGCCGCGCTATCGCACGCTCGCCGCGCACGAGATCGTGACGAAGTCCGGCAAGGGCGAGCTGACCGATTTGGTCACCATCGCCGATGGCGAGGCCGAGGCGATCCTGGGCGAGGGTCTCGCCCGGCTTCTGCCCGAAGCCGCGATCGTCGGAGAGGAGGCGGCGCACGCCGATCCTGGGGTTTTCGCGCGGCTGGGCGACGCCTTGTGCTGGATTGTCGACCCGCTCGACGGGACCAACAACTTCGCCGAAGGCAAGCCGCCGTTCGGCATCCTGATCGCGCTAACCGAGAGCGGTGAAACCATCGCGGGGTGGCTCTACGATTGCCTGAGCGGTCGCTTCTGTCATGCAACGCGCAGGGGTGGCGCATTCGTCGATGGCGAACGCGTGGCCGCGCGCACTACCGGCGCAACCCCGCCGGTCGCGGCCAATTCGCTGGTCTACATGAGCCCCGAACGCCGCGGCGCGGTCCAGCGCGAGATCGCCCCGCACTATACCCTGGTCGATATTCCGCGCTGCGCTGCCGAGCAGTACCCGCGGCTGGTGCTGGCGCAGAACGACGTGGCGATATTCGAGCGGACGTTGCCGTGGGACCATGCCGCCGGGGTGCTGTTCGTCAACGAGGCCGGGGGCAAGGCGGCGCGGCCCGACGGCAGCGCCTATCGTGTGGACGACCACGCCCGGTCGGGATTGATCGGCGCGTCGAGTCCAGCGCTGTGGGAAGAGATGGCGAAGCGGCTGCGGCGGCTTGACGACTAGGCCGCGGGCAACTTGCGCCAGGCGACCGCGAACAGCGCCGCCAGCAGCACGTCGATCGCGGCGAACCCCGCCACCACCCCTTCGAGACGCCCCAACGCGAACAGCGTAAGCGCGGGAATCGCGAACACCAGCTTTTCCAAGATCGCCAGCGGCATCAGCGCCCGATAGCGGAGCGGGTCGCCGCCGATGATCCAGAACACGCCCTGGAACACCAGCGCAAGGCCCAGGAAACCAAGATTGATCTCGACCCGCGCGCCCGCGGGCGGGGGGATCAGGTAGAGGGGC
Source organism: Novosphingobium sp. Gsoil 351 (assembly GCF_009707465.1). Taxonomy (NCBI): domain Bacteria; kingdom Pseudomonadati; phylum Pseudomonadota; class Alphaproteobacteria; order Sphingomonadales; family Sphingomonadaceae; genus Novosphingobium; species Novosphingobium sp. Gsoil 351. The sequence goes on along the minus strand of NZ_CP046120.1, from coordinate 3,517,777 downwards.
GTAAGGACGATTGCGCCATAGATCGCGGCCCCGCGATAGACTCGGCGTGCGAACCCCGCGCCAGCCATCTACGCCGCCAGGCTGACCCGCGCGCCCGTGTGGCGCACCAGCCGTCCGGCCAGTTCGAGTTCGAGCAGCGCGAGGTGGACCGCCGCCGGGACTTCGCCGCTTTGGCAGATGATTTCGTCCACCGCGACCGGGGCGCGGGTCAGCAGACCGTCGATATCGGCCGAAGTGTCGCCAAGCGTCCCGTCGGTAGCGTCAAGCACGCCATAGTCCGCGGCATTGTCGCGAAAGGTCGAGCGGGGGTGCCGGCAAACCCTTCGATCAGTTCTATGACGTCATCGGCCGACTGGACCAGCACCGCGCCGTCGCGGATCAGCTGGTTGCAGCCTTGGCTGCGCGGCTCCAGCGGTGAGCCGGGAATGGCCATGACCTCGCGCCCGGCCTCGCCCGCCAGCCGCGCGGTGATCAGCGAGCCCGAGCGTGGCGCGGCCTCGACCACCACGGTCCCCGCGGCGAGTCCGGCAATGATCCGATTGCGCGAAGGAAAGTGGCGCGCGAGCGGTTCGGTGCCGGGCGGTTGCTCGGCGATCAACAGGCCCTGCCTGGCGACCTGTTCCTGCAGGTCGGCATGTTCTGGCGGGTAGGCGATGTCGATCCCGCTGGCGATCACGCCGATGGTTCGGCCTGCCCCGTTCAACGCCCCGCGATGCGCCGCGCCATCGATCCCCCGCGCGAGTCCGGAGACGACCGCGAACCCCGCCTCGGACAGCGCCGTCGCGAAATCGCGCGCCAGCTTGACCGCCTTGCGCGCGCCGACGATGGCAGCGCAAGGCCGCCGTGCAATCGCCCCGTCGCCGCGCACGATCAGCCCCGGCGGGGCGCTGTCGAGTTCGCCCAGGAGGGTGGGATACTCGCCCGAATCGTGGAACAGATAGCGCGCGCCAGCGCCGCGCACTGCCTTCACCTCGGCCTCGATCCGGGCTTCCGCTGCCGGCCGATAGGGCGCGCCGCCGCGTGAGGCGAGGTCGGGCACGGCCGCAAGCGCCCGCTCCGCGTCGCCGAAGCGGCGGAGCAACTGGCGATAGCTGACCGGGCCGATGTTGGGCGAGCGGAGCAGGCGGATGCGGGCAAACGCTTCGTCCTGCCCCAGCGTCGCCGCTTCAGCCATGCTCGCCCACTTTCGCCTCGGTCCCCGCGCGCAGCCGCGCGATGTTGCCGCGGTGAAGCCACAGGATCAGCGCGGCGACGAGCGCCAGCGCGGGTACGAATTCGCCATGACCGAGCACCGCCGCCGCGATCGGCGCGGCGAGCGCGGCGGACATGCCAGCGAGCGAGGAAATCCTGCTAAGCCCGAAGACCCCGAACCAGACGACCGCGTAGGCCAGCCAGATCGGCCAGGCGAGCGCAAGACATACGCCCGCGAGCGTCGCCACGCCCTTGCCGCCACGAAAGCCGAGCCAGACCGGAAAACAGTGGCCGACCACGGCGGCGAGCGCGGCCCATGGCGCTCCGGGCGGAAACAGGCGCCAGGCGATCACCACCGCGGCCGCGCCCTTGAGCAGATCGAGAACCAGCGTCGCCACCGCCAGGCCTTTGCGCCCGGTGCGCAGCACGTTGGTCGCGCCGATGTTGCCCGAGCCGACGGTGCGCAGATCCTGGGTCCCGCCCAGCCGGGTCAGCAGCAGTCCGAACGGGATCGAGCCAAGCAGATAAGCGATGGCGATAACGGCTAGCAAATCCATCCCCTACCCCTAACCATTCGTCCCGAGCTTGTCGAAGGGCCGTGTTTCCTTTTAGCTCCGATGCGGAACAAGCAGCGCGGTGGTTGACCTGCGGTCGCGTTCGGCCCGACAAGCCCAGGACAAACGGGGGTAGGTCTTGACCGCTGCAATCAATCCCGAAGCGCCGATCCTGATATTCGATTCGGGCGTCGGCGGCCTCACCGTGCTCGACGCCATGCGCGCGCTGCTGCCCGATGCGCCGGTGATCTACGCCGCGGACAACGCCGGACTGCCCTATGGCACCAAGACCGAGGCACAGATCGCGGCGCGTGTCGCCGGCTTGCTCGGTCGGATGACCGAGCGTTTTCGCCCGCGCCTGGTGTGCATCGCCTGCAACACCGCCAGCACGATCGCGCTGGGGATGGTCCGCGAGGTGCTCGAGGTGCCGATCGTCGGCACCGTTCCCGCGATCAAGCCCGCCGCGGCGCTGACCCGGACGGGAGTGATCGGGCTGCTCGGCACCGAGGCGACGATCCGCCAGGGCTACGTCGACCGGCTCGAAGCGGAGTTCGCGCACGGCAAAGCGCTGCTGCGCCATGCCGCACCCGAACTCGTCGCGGCGGCCGAGGCGCGGCTGCGCGGCGAGGCGGTCGATCCGGCGGTGTTCGCCCGCGCCGCCCAAGGGCTGCGCAACCAGCCTGGCGGCGCGCAGATCGATACCGTCGTCCTGGCTTGCACCCACTTTCCGCTGCTCCTGCCCGAACTAATCGCGGCGTTCGGCCCCGGCGTGCGCTTCGTCGACGGGGCCGACGGCATCGCCCGGCGGATCGTCTTCCTCACCCAGGGCCAAGCCTTCGCCCGCGGCCACGAGGACTTCGCGCTGTTCACCCGCGATGGCAGCGAGATCGCCACGCTCGGCCCGGCCCTCACCGCGCGCCGGCTGATGCGGAGCGCGACGCTGTGAGGCGGGGCTATCGCCTGTTGGTGGGACTCGTCGCGCTGCTCGGCGCGACTTACTACTGGCTCCTGATCGACAACCGCCCCGGGAGCGACCCGGGCCCGACGATCCGCATCGCCGATCTGCGGCGGTTGGCGAGCGCGATCCCCGGCCCCCGTCCCGACCGGGTCGCGCTCGAGCAGGTCGGGCAGAGGCGGGTGCCGGCGGCGCTGTTCGTCGCTGGCGGCGGGCTCGAGCGCGACCTGGTGTCGATCCAGGCCGGCCTGATCTCGGGACCGTGGGGCGATGTCGTGGTCGATAGCGGGTTCGGGCCGCAGGATGCCGCAAAGATGGGGGTGGAGGGCTACGCGCCGGCCAACCAGGCACGGGTCGATGCGGCGATGCGGCGGGCCCGCGTCATCGTCTTCACCCATGAGCATGTCGATCATGAAGGCGGCCTGCTGCGCCTGCGCGACTGGGCCGAAGTCCTGCCGCGCGCGCTGATCACCCCCGAACAGATGCCCACTGGTCCCGTGGCCAGGCTGCTGCCTTGGCCGAAGGGCGCCGCGGCAGCGATCCGTCCCTTGCGCTACAAGGAAATGACCGCGATCGCCCCCGGGGTCGTTCTCATCCGGACCCCCGGGCACACCCCCGGATCGCAGATGGTCTACACTCGCCTGGTCGACGGCCGCGAGGTTCTGTTTGCCGGAGATACCGCGACGATGGCGCGAAGCTGGGAGCAACTGCGCGCGCGCTCGCGGCTGATCGGCGACCTCATCGTGCACGAGGACCGCGCGGCCGTGTTCGGCTGGCTGAAAGCGATTCGCGGCCTGCATCGCGCCGCCCCTGACATGACGATCATTCCAGGGCACGAATGGGCGACGCTGATCCGGGACGCCCAGCGCAACCGCCTGACTTTCGCCTTCCCCGGGGCACGCCCATCGCCCCAAAGTCTGACTGGCCAAGCGTCCGACGTCTCGCTAAAAGGCCGCACCGATCGACGGGCGCCCCGGGCCATGAGCCCGGCAACGATCGGGGGAAAGACGGCCACGGGAGCCACGCCTTGAATTACGATCAGGTTTTCGACCAGGCGATCGAGCGCCTGCACGACGAGGGGCGCTACCGCGTCTTCATCGACATCCTGCGCAACAAGGGCGCCTTCCCCAACGCGCGCTGCTTCGCCGGGCACAACGGGCCCAAGCCGATCACCGTGTGGTGCAGCAACGATTACCTGGCGATGGGCCAGCACCCCAAGGTCGTGGCGGCGATGGAAGAGGCGCTGCACGACGTCGGCGCCGGATCGGGCGGCACCCGCAACATCGGCGGAAACACGCATTACCACATCCAGCTCGAGGAAGAGCTTGCCGATCTCCACGGCAAGGAACGCGCGCTGCTGTTCACCAGCGGCTACGTTTCCAACGATGCCACGCTGTCCACGCTGGGCAAACTCCTGCCCGGTTGCGTGATCTTCTCCGACGAACTCAACCACGCCAGCATGATCGCGGGTATCCGCAATTCGGGATGCGAAAAGAAGGTGTGGCGCCACAACGACCTCGCCCACCTCGAGGAACTGCTGGCGGAGACCGATCCCGCGCTGCCACGGCTGATTGCGTTCGAAAGCGTCTATTCGATGGATGGCGACGTCGCCCCGATCCACGCGATCTGCGACCTCGCCGACAAGTACAACGCGCTGACCTACATCGACGAGGTCCACGCCGTGGGTATGTACGGCGCGCGCGGCGGCGGGATTTCGGAGCGCGACGACGCCGCCAGGCGGATCACGATCATCGAAGGCACGCTGGGCAAGGCGTTCGGGGTGATGGGCGGTTATATCGCCGCCGATGCCAAGATCGTCGACTGCATCCGCAGCTATGCCCCTGGCTTCATCTTCACAACCTCGTTGAGCCCGGTGCTCGCTGCCGGCGTCCTCGCCGCGGTGCGCCATCTCAAAGCCTCGAGCGCCGAGCGCGACGGCCAACAGGCCGCCGCCGCGTTCCTCAAGGCCCAGTTCGCCGAGGCCGGGCTTCCGGTGATGCCCAGCACCACCCACATCGTTCCGCTGATGGTCGGCGATCCCGTGCGCGCCAAGAAAATCAGCGACATCCTGCTCGCCGAGTACGGTGTTTACGTCCAGCCGATCAACTACCCGACAGTGCCACGCGGGACAGAGAGATTGCGCTTTACTCCGGGGCCGGCACACACCGAATCGATGATGCGCGATTTGACCGCCGCGCTGGTCGAGATTTGGGACCGGATGGAACTGGAGATCCGTCGGGCGGCCTAAAATCCTCCGAGTCGCTGCGTTTTGTTGGTGCAGTACGCGCGCGATCCACAGGTATTGGCTTGTTTTTGCCCCAAAGCAGCGTGGGGAAAGACTGCGCGAATGTAGCGGGTCGGCAGCAATGCCTTGGCGCTGTTCGATCCGACACTCGGCGAGATTGCCTAGCCAAAGGCGAACGTCCGAGCCGCCGACCCCAATCGCCTCCACCTATTCCCGAAACGCGGTCTCCCCCAGCCGCGTGATCGGGGTGAACAGGTAGTTTAGGATCGAGCGCTTTTCGCCCAGTAGGCTGACGTTGGCGACCATGCCGGGGCCGATCGGCAGGCTTCTGCCATCTTGGTCCCTGAGCGTGCTCGCGGTCTGGACTTCGACCGTATAGAAGCTCTCGCCCGACTTTTCGTTGAGCGTGGCGTCGGGGGAGATCGCGGTGACGGTGCCGTCGAGCATGCCGAAGATTGCCGAGTTGTAGGCGGTGACCTCCACCCGCGCGCGCTGGCCCAGACGGACATTGGCGATGTCCGAGGGGCGGATCAGCGCCTCAACGTAGAGCGTTTGCTCGCTCGGCACGATCTCGGCGATCGGCGTTCCGGGGCCGACGGAGCCCCCCACGGTGGTGACCAGCACGCGGTTGACCTTGCCCGACATCGGCGCGCGGATCGTGGTCCGATCGACCCGGTCGCTGAGCGCGGGAAGCTGCTGCTGCTTGGTCACCAGCTCGCCCTGCGCCTGGCTCAGCTCCATTCCGGCGCGGCTCATCCAGTCGCTGCGCTGCTGCGCGGTCTGCGCGCGCGCCTCGGCAATCGCCGACCGGGCGCGCGCCAGCGCCGCGTTGGCCGCGTCAACTTCGTTGCGCGCCACCGTGGCGGCGTTTTCGGCCTTGATCAGATCGACCTTGGAGATGATCAGCTTGTCCGCCATCGGCCGGATCATCGCCAGCTCGCGGTCCGCGGCGGATAGGCTCGAGCGGCGCGATTCAAGCAGCGACTGCGCCTCGGCCACCTGGCGCTCGGCCTGGGCGGCCCGCGCCGCTCCCGCCGCCAGGATACCCTGAAGCTCTGCCGAACGCGCCGAGTGGAGCGAGCGTTCGACCGCGACCTGATCGGCCGCCCCCGCGCCGTAGCTAGGCGTCACCCCGCGCACCTCGGCGTTCAACCGCGCGATCTTGGCCTGGAGCGCATCGACTTCCGCCGACGAGCTGCCCAAGGCCGCGCCGGTGAGCATCGGCGAGAGCCGCACCAGGATATCTCCCTTGCGCACGGTCTGTCCCGGCTTGACTAGGATCTGTTCGACCACCCCGCCTTCGAGGTTTGAGACCACCTGCAGCTTGGAGCTGGGCACGACCCGCCCGACCCCGCGCACGGTCCGGTCGAGCTGGGTGAGTGCGGCCCAGGCGATGAACACGACGAAGAACGCCAGGATCAGCCACAGCAGCAAGTTGGCCGATTTCTTGGCGGACAGTTCCTGCTCGTCGAGGTCGTCGTCCTCGCCTCGGATGAAGCGCATCAGTTGCGACATGACTTACCTCGCGGCCACTTTGGAGGTCACCAGGCCGGTGCCGGAGCGCACGGAGGATCTGGCGGCTTTCGCGGTGACCTGGCGATTGATCGATTCGGTGGTGCCGTCCATCGCGATCCTCCCTTGCGCCATCACCACCACCCGATCGACCAGCGCAAGCAACGACGGGCGATGCGTGATCAGGATCAACGTGCGCCCCTCGAATTCCGCCCGCAGGTTGGCCATCAGCCGCAATTCGGTATCAGTATCGACCGACGAGGTCGGCTCGTCGAGCACGATCACCGGCGGTTTGCCGACCAGCGCGCGGGCCATTGCGATCGACTGCTTCTGCCCGCCCGACAGCCCTTCGCCCCGATCGGCGAGCCTGACGTCGTAGCCGTTGGGCATGCGGCTGACGAATTCGTGGGCGAGGCTGGTCTTGGCCGCGCGCAACATCTCGTCGTCGTCGAAATCGTCGCGGCCGAGCATGATGTTCTCGCGGATCGTGCCGGTCAGCAGCACGTTATCCTGGAACAGCGCGCCGACTTTCGCGCGCAGAGCCTTGGGAGCGAGCTGGCGCAAGTCGGTGCCGTCGATCAGCACCAGCCCGCTCGTGGGCGGATAGAGTCCGATCAGCAGCCGCGCGAGGGTCGACTTGCCCGACCCGATCGGGCCGATCAGGGCGATGTGCTCGCCCGGCGCGATGGTCAGGTTGACCCCGGTCAGCGCCAGTTCGGGAGCGCCTGGGTAGCGGAAGTCGACGTCGCGAAATTCGATCCCGCCTTCCAGGTTGTGCAGCGTCAGCCCGGCGCCGGCCGGGCCTTCGGGCGGTTGCTGCATCATCCGGTCGATCTGCGCATAGGCGGTGCGCGCGGCGTTGATCCGGGTCAGCAGCTGGGCGATCGTGCCCAGCGGGGCGACCGCGCGGCCCGCTAGGATCGAGCAGGCGATCAGCCCGCCCATCGTCAGATTCCGCTCGGCGATCGCGAACACACCGAACACCACCACGCCGGTGTAGGCAAGCATCTGGGCGCTGCCCGCGATGTTGATCGACACGGTAGAGACCAGCCGCTGGCGCAGCGAAGCCCCGGCGTGCGCGGTCACCGCACTGTCCCAGCGCCCGCTCAGCAGGTCGCCGGCGTTGGCCGACTTGACCGTCTCGAGGCTGCCGATTGTCTCGACCAGCACCGCTTGCTTGCCCAGTGCCTCGCCCAAGGTCTGTGCCGAAAGCCGTTTCATCAGCGGGTTGGTGGCGAGCGCGGTCAGCACCACCACCGGGATCATCAGCATCGGTATCCACACCACGCTACCGCCGATCAGTGCGATGACCGCCAGGGTGATCAGGATGAACGGCACGTCGACCAGCGCGGTCAACGTGGCCGAGGCAAAGAAGTCGCGCAGCGTCTCGATCTCGCGGACCAGCCCCGCCAGCCCGCCGGTCGAGCTACGGCCCAGATCAAGCCGCATGCCGAGGATCTGCTGGAAGATCGACTTGCCGATGTCACGATCGATCCGCGCCCCCGCCACGTCGACGAAGTAGGCGCGCAGGGCTTTCAAGATGAAATCGAAGATCATCACCGCGATCAGGCCGATGGTCAGGCCGATCAGCGATTCGGTGGCGTTGTTGGGGACCACCCGGTCGTAAACCGTCATCGTGAACAGCGCAGTGACGAGCGCGAAGAAATTGATCATCACCGCCGCGATCGCGACCTTGATGTAGATCGCGCGGTTCCTGCGCAGCGGCGCGGCCAGCCATTCGGCCAGCCGCCCGCGCGGCACTTCCACTTCGGAATGCGATATCACTCGTATGTTCCTCTAATACCGCAGCGCGCGTTCCCGCCTCGGCGGCGCCTACGTCGCTTGTCGGCGCTTTATTGTCACCGGCTTACAAGAACATCGCGTCGATTGCGACACATGTCGAGGGCGCAAAGATCGCGCGATCGCGCTGCCGTCGAACTTGCTGACGAACGCGGTGGTCCCGTACCCCTCAAGGACTGGACCGCCAAGGCTTTGCTTGACTTTTAATCGGGCGATTAAATAAGGGGCCGGGTACCCTCCCCGCTCACGAAAGCCCGCGATGTCGATCCTCTACGATGAAGGCCAGGAAGCCATCGCCACCGAATCGCGGCGGGTAATCGAGGCGCGCAGCGACAAGGCTCGGTCGCTGGCGCTGATCGAGCAGACCGGTGCGTACGACGAAGGCTTCTGGCGCACCGCGATCGAGCAGGGCTGGACCGGGCTGGCCATTCCAGAGGACTTCGGCGGGTTGGGGCTTTCGCTGATCGAACTGGGGATCGTCGCCCAGGCGATCGGCGGGTCGATCGCGGGCGCTCCGTTCCTGACCGCCAACGACGGCGCCGCCTGCGCATTGCTGGCCGGCGACAACGCCGCGCTCAAGGCCGAATGGCTGCCCCAGCTGGCGAGCGGAGAGGTGATCGCGGCAGTGGCTTTCGCCGAAGGTCAGGCCCCCTTGCCCGCGCGCCCGGTGACGCGGCTGACCGCGAACGGGCTGGCCGGCGAAAAGCCCGGCGTGGCCGGTGCCGCACATGCCCGGATCGCGGTGGTCTGGGCGCTCGCCGAGGGCGAGCCGGCGCTGGTCCTGTGCGACTTGGCCGATGTCTCCCGGCAGATCATCGACGGCTTCGACAATAGCCGCGGCTATGCCGACCTGACCTTCGCGGCGACGCCGGGGCAGGTAATCGTGAAGGGAGCAAGAGCCGGCGCTCTCGCTCGCGAGGTGCTCGCCCGGATGGCGGTGGTGACCGCACACGAACAGGTCGGCGGGGCAGCGGCGCTGCTGACCATCGCGCGCGACTATGCGCTCACCCGCAAGGCGTTCGGACAACCGATCGGGGCCTTCCAGTCGATCAAGCACCGCGTCGCCGAGATGTACGGCCTGGTCGAAATCGCCCGCGCCAACTGCATCCACGCCGCCAGCCGCGAGGGAGAGGCCGATTTCCTCAAGGCCGCTGCGGCAGCGCGACTCTCGGCTACCGAGGCTTACGACACCGCGGCGCGCGATTGCATCCAGATCCACGGAGGGATCGGGGTAACCTGGGAGACCGGCCTCCACCTCCACATGCGCCGCGCCCGCAGCCTGGCGATCGAGCAGGGCAACATGTTGTTCTGGGAAGACCTGCTGGCCGAACAACTGAGCGGAGTGGCTGCATGAGCGACCTCGACGAATTCCGCACTCGCGCCCGCGCCTGGCTCGCCGACCAGGCCGCGACATTCGGCAAGGAAGCTCGCCGCGGGCTATCGGTCGAGGACGATCTCGCTTTGGGCCGCCGCTACATGGCGGCACGCCATGACGCAGGCTTCGCCGGCATAAACTGGTCGCCCGAGGTTGGGGGCCAGGGGCTGAGCAACCTGCACAAGGTGGCGTTCGACGCCGAGGAAATGGCATACGGCTTCCCCGTCGCCTATTTCGGCATCTCTTTGGGCATGCCCGTGCCGATCCTGATCCACTACGGGCAGGACCAAGAATGGGTGAAGCAGCGCGTGACCAGGGCGCTGCGCGGCGAGGGAGATCTGGTGCCAACTGTTCTCCGAGCCCTCGGGCGGATCGGACCTTGCGGCGCTGCGGACGAAGGCGGAGCAGGACGGGAACGGTTGGAAGCTCAACGGCCAGAAGGTCTGGACCAGTTGGGCGCAATATTGCGATTATGGCGTGATTGTCGCGCGCAACGATCCCACCGTGGCCAAGCACAAGGGGCTGACCTACTTCTGGGTCGACATGAAGGCGCCTGGCGTCGAGGTCCGCCCGATCAAGCTCGCGGGCGGCGACAGCCACGTCAACGAGGTGTTCTTCGACGACGTCAAGATGACCGACGAGCAGCGGATGGGTCCGGTCGGGGGCGGGTTCGGGGTGGCTCTGCACACGCTGATGATCGAGCGCTACATTGCGACTGACAGCGCTGGGTTCGGCCCGCACCTAGACTTGTTCATCGACCTGGCGCGCGAGGTCGAGATCAACGAGAAGCCGGCGCTGGAAGACGGCCGGATCCGCTCCGCGATCGCGCGCAACTATGCGATGCGCAGCGGGCTCGAGGCGATCACCTCGCGGGCGATGAAGATGATGGAGGCGGGCATGCAGCCGGGGCCGGAAGGCAGCTTGCAGAAGCTCGTCGCCGTGCGCAGCCGGCAAAAGCTGTCCGAGCTCGCGATAGACCTTCAGGGCACCACCGGCCTGGCGTTCGATCCGCACGCCTTCGTCAAGGAGGACTGGTCGACCAGCTGGCTCAACGCCCCCACGGGCCGGATTGCGGGCGGATCCGACGAAGTGCTGCTCAACACCATCGCCGAGAAGATCCTCGGTCTTCCGCAAGATCACCGCCCGGACAAGGGCGTGCCGTTCAACATGATTCCCGCCTGAGGAGACCCCCAATGCCCGAAGCCTATATCATCGACGCCGTCCGCACCCCGCGCGGGGTGGGCAAGCCCGGCAAGGGCGCGCTCAGCCATCTGCATCCGCAGCACCTCGCCGCGACCGTGCTGAGCGCGATCAAGGAGCGCAACCATCTCGACACCAAGACCGTCGACGACATTATCTGGTCGACCAGCTCGCAGAACGGCAAGCAGGGCGGCGACCTTGGCCGGATGGCGGCTCTGTCGGCAGGCTATGACATCTCCGCGAGCGGCACTACACTCGACCGATTCTGCGGCGGCGGAATAACCTCGGTGAACCTCGCCGCGGCGACGGTGATGTCGGGCATGGAAGACTGCGTGATCGCCGGCGGCACCGAGATGATGAGCTATACTTCGGCCTATGCCGCAGAGCAGGCCAATGCCGGGCTGCCGCCGCGCCTGATGGGTTCGGGCCACGAGGCGCTCGACGAACTCCACCCGCAGAGCCACCAGGGCGTTTGCGGTGACGCCATCGCAACGATGGAAGGGATCGACCGCAAGGCGCTCGACGACCTGGCGCTGGTCAGCCAACAGCGCGCCGACGTGGCGATCAAGGAAGGCCGGTTCGCCAAGTCGGTGGTGCCGGTGAAGAACCCCGACGGCACCATAGCACTCGACCGCGAGGAATTCCCGCGCCCCGAGACCACCGCCGAAGGTCTCGCCGCGCTGAAGCCCAGTTTCGCTGGCGTCGCCGATTTCGATATCGGCGGGACGACCTTCCGCAAGCAGATCAACCGCCGCTATCCCGATCTGGAGATCCAGCACTTCCATCATGCCGGCAACAGTTCAGGCGTGGTCGATGGCGCAGCGGCGATCCTGATCACCTCTAAGGATTATGCGGACAAGCACGGCCTCAAGCCCCGCGCCCGCGTGGTCGCCTATGCCAACCAGGGCGACGACCCCACGCTGATGCTCAACGCCCCCGTCCCCGCGGCCAAGAAGGTGCTGGCCAAGGCCGGCCTGAGCAAGGACGACATCGACGTGTGGGAGATCAACGAGGCCTTCGCGGTGGTCGCCGAAAAGTTCATCCGCGACCTCGATCTCGATCGCTCGAAAGTGAACCCCAACGGCGGGGCGATGGCGCTGGGCCATCCGATCGGGGCGACCGGATCGATCCTGATCGGCACCGCGCTCGACGAGCTCGAGCGCACCGGCGGACGCTATGGCCTGATCACGATGTGCGCGGCGGGCGGCATGGCTCCCGCGATCATCATCGAGCGTATCTAACAAAATTCGCAGGGGCGTCCCGGCCGCCGGAAGGTTGATCGGGACGCCCGCCTGTGACAAGGCGATGGCGTCAGCCGTGCGCGTTGCAGTCGGGAGAAACCTCCCCAAATCCGGCGCTCACGCATCCAGATCGTTGCAGGAGTATGTCGCCGTGGCCACCGCCTACAAGCTCGACCGTTCGCCCGAAGCCATCGAGATCGCCGCGCTCGTCGCCCGCAGCCGCGCCGCGCAGGAGCAGATTTCGGATTACACCCAGGAGCAGGTCGATGACCTGATCCGCGCGATGGTGTGGTCGGTGTGCAAGCCCGGCACCGCCGAGATGATCGCCCAGCACACGGTCGACGAGACCCAGCTTGGCAACTACGACGGCAAGTACCTCAAGATCTTTCGGAAAACCCGCGCCACGCTGTTCGACATCATCGACGACAAGTCGGTCGGGATCATCGAGGAAGACCCCGTCCGCAACATCGTCAAGATCGCCAAGCCGGTCGGCGTGATCGGCGCGCTTTCGCCCTCGACCAATCCCGAGGCGACCCCGGTGATCAAGGCGATCTCGGCGGTCAAGGGCCGCAACTCGATCATCGTCGCCCCACACCCGCGCGCCAAGCTGACCAACAAGCTGATCTGCGACCTGATGCGCGAGGCGATCGTCAAGATGGGCGCGCCCGCCGATCTGGTGCTGTCGATCGACACGCCCTCGGTCGAGAAGACCAACGAGCTGATGCGCCAGTGCGATCGCGTGCTCGCCACCGGCGGCGCGGCGATGGTCGATGCCGCCTATTCGAGCGGCACCCCGGCGCTGGGCGTGGGTGTCGGCAACGCGGTGATCACCGTCGACGAGACCGCCGACCTCGACGATGCGGCCGAAAAGATCCGTATGTCGAAAACGCTCGACCTCGCTGCCTCGTGCAGTAGCGACAACGCGGTGATCCTGGTCGATGCGATCTACGAACCGATGCTCGCCAGGCTCAAGGCCAAGGGCGGGCTGGTGCTCGACGACATCCAGAAGGCGAAGCTGGAAAAGGCGATCTGGGTCGATGGGCACATCAACGCCAAGGTCGTCGCGCAGACCCCGCAGTTCATCGCCGACTACGCCGGGTTCACGATCCCCGAAGGCACCCAGTTCTTCATCGTTCCCGAGACCGGCGCCGGTCCCGAGCATCCGTTTTCGGGCGAGAAGATGACCGTGACGATGGCGCTGTACCATGCCCGCGATCTCGACCACGCGATCGAACTGACCAACACCATCCAGGCCTACCAGGGCCAGGGGCATAGCTGCGGCATCTATTCGACCAGCGACGCCAACATCATGAAGCTGGCCAACGCCACCCGGACCAGCCGGGTCATGGTCAACCAGCCGCAGTCGGCCTCGAACAGCGGCAACCTGTGGAACGGAATGCGCCAGACCTTCTCGCTCGGCTGTGGCAGTTGGGGTGGCAACGGCACCAACAACAACATCACCTGGCGCGACCTGATCAACGAGACCTGGGTCTCCAAGCCGCTCGCCATTCCCAAGACGCTGCCCAGCGACGAGGAGCTGTTCGGCGGGATCATGGCCAAAGTCGCCTGATTTTCGGGATCGGGTCGGGCGGTCCGGGCGTTGTAGCGGTTCCCCGCGACACTTTCCTAGCGAGACCTGCCTTGACCCGAACCCTACTCCTGCTGTCGTCCGTCACGCTGCTGGCGCTTAGCGCCTGCTCGCAACCCGCACCTGCGCCCGAGCCGGACGCGAGCGAGGCGGCACCGGCTGAGACCGCGGGGTCACCGGTCATCGCGGAGCCTACCGCCACCGCCGCGCCATCACCGGAGGAATCCACCGTCGCCGATGCCACGATTCCCGCCGCCGCGCAGGGCCGCTGGGGTCTCGTTCCCGCCGATTGCACCTCGACCAAGGGCGACGCCAAGGGCCTGCTGACGATCGACGCCACGACGCTCAAGTTCTACGAATCGCGCGGCGCGCTCGCCAACATCGCCGAGCGCTCGGACACTCGTCTGCGCGCTGCGTTCACGTTTTCGGGCGAAGGCATGACCTGGAGCCGGGACGAAGTGCTCGACGTCCAGGACGGCGGCAAGACGCTGATCCGCCGCGAATACGGCGAGGACGCCGCGCCGGGTCCGTTCAAGTACGCGCGCTGCCCCGCCACATAGACCAGCGAACGAGTGACCCAACCCGCCGGAGATCGGCGTTTCCGGTCGTCGCGCCATCCGTCCTGACAATCTGATAGTGGATATTCGCCCCGCAACCTGCTTGCCGCTGCGCGCGATTGATTTCGCCGCTAGGCTCCGCCAAGGGCTTAAGCGAGCGGTTAAACCGGGAGTCGGATGCGGATGGGTATGCTCGCAGGCAAAGTCGTCGCGGTAACCGGCGGCGGGCGCGGGGTAGGACGCGAGATCGCGTTGCTCGCGGCCAGGCACGGCGCCGCGGTTGTGGTCAACGATCCCGGCGTGGGCGGCGGCGGCGAGGGCGGCGATGCCGGTCCGGCGCAGCAGACCGCGGACGATATCGTCGCGGCGGGCGGCAAGGCCCACGCCAACCTTGCCAGCGTCACCGATCCAAAGGGCGCGGCCAGCATCGTCGAGGACGCGGTCCAGCGCTTCGGGCGGATCGACGCGGTGGTCAACAACGCCGGGATCCTGCGCGACGGCATCTGGCACAAGATGAGCCACGAGGACTGGGCGGCGGTGATCGACGTCCACCTCAACGGCTGCTTCAACGTCAGCAAGGCGGCGACGCCCTATTTTCGCGAGCAGCAGTCGGGCAGCTTCATCCACTTCACCAGCACCAGCGGGCTGATCGGCAACATCGGCCAGGCCAACTACAGCGCGGCCAAGCTGGGCGTCGTCGGCCTCTCGCAATCGATCGCGCTCGACATGGCGCGCGCCGGGGTCCGCTCCAACTGCATTGCGCCGTTCGCGTGGAGCCGGATGACCGCCTCGATCCCCGCCGACACCCCCGAGGCGCAGGCGCGGGTCGATCGGCTCAAGACGATGAGCGCCGACAAGATCGCGCCGCTGGTCGTCTATCTCGCCAGCGACGCGGCGCGGGACGTGACCAACCAGATTTTCGCGGTACGCAAGAACGAGATCGTGCTGTTCTCCAAGCCGCGCCCGGTCCGCTCGATGACCAAGGCGGAGGGTTGGACCCCAGAGAGCATCGCCGACGAGCTGATCCCCGCCTTCCGCGCCGACATGGCCCGCGGCGACGAGGTATCGGCGCACGTCTTCCCCTACGATCCGATCTAGCCAATAGCCCTCCCCCTCAAGGGAGAGGGTTGGGAGAGGGGAATGTGCGCAAATCGCCCCTCTCCACTTCGACTGGCGAGCCAGCTCGCAAGTCTGCGTATCTCTCCCCTGAAGGGGAGAGAGCATTCGGAGGAATGAATGGACGCCGACATCTTCGACCAGTTCATCGATCAGCTGCAGCGCTATGTCCGCGACCGGCTGGTCCCCGCCGAGCGCGAGGTTATCGAAACCGATCGCGTGCCCGAGGCAATCCTTGCCGAAATGCGCGACATGGGGCTGTTCGGACTGACCATTCCCGAAGAGTTCGGCGGATCGGGCATGAACATCGCGCAATACGCCCGGACGATCCAGACGCTGGGCTACGCCGCGCCCGCGTTCCGCTCGATCCTGTCGATCAACATCGGGATGGTCGCCTCGGCGCTCAAGAACGGCGGGACCGACGCGCAGCGTGCCGAATGGCTGCCGCGGCTCGCCGCTGGCGAGATCGCGTGTTTCGGCCTGACCGAACCGGGATCGGGATCGGATTCCGCCGCGATGCAGACCACCGCGGTCCGTTCGGGCAACGGCTGGGTTCTGAACGGCACCAAGCGCTACATCACCAACGCCCCGTTTGCGCAAGTGGGGCTCATCATGGCGCGGACCAGTAGGGAAGCGCTGCCCAAGAACGCCCACGTCTCGGCGTTCCTGGTGCCGATGGACACTCCGGGCATCGCCGCCGGCAAGTCTGACAAGAAGATGGGCCAATCGGGCAGCCACATCGCCGATATCGTGATGGAAGACGTGCGCCTGCCTGCCGACGCCCTGCTCGGCGACGAGGAAGGCAAGGGCTTTGTCACCGCCATGCGCAGCCTCGACAACGGGCGCATCTCGGTCGGCGCGGCGGCGACGGGATACGCCCGCCGCGCGCTCGATTCCGCGCTACGCTATGCCAACGAGCGCAAGGCGTTCGGCGAGCCGATCGCCAACTTCCAGTTGATCCAGGCGATGCTCGCCGACAGCGAGATCGAAATCTACGCCGCCGAATGCATGATGGCCGACGTCACCGCGCGTGCCGACGCGGGCGAGAACGTGCTGCGCAAGGCCGCCGCCTTCAAGGTCTTCGCCAGCGAGATGTGCGGACGCGTGGTCGATCGCGTCGTGCAGATCTACGGCGGCGCGGGATACCTGGCCGAGTACGACGCCGAACGCTTCTTCCGCGATGCGCGGATCTACCGGATCTACGAAGGCACTACCCAGATCCTCCAACTCCAGATCGCCAAGCACATGCTGCGCGAATGGGCGGCGGCCGCCTGAATGTACGATCTTCTCTCCGGGCTGACCGTCGTCGAGGTCTCCAGCTTCGTCGCGTCGCCGACGATCGGGCTGTACCTTGCGCAGATGGGCGCCGAGGTGATCAAGGTCGATCAGATCGGCGGAGGGCAGGATTTCCGCCGCTGGCCGGTTACCGAGGACAACCACTCGCTGGCGTGGGAGAACCTCAATCGCGCGAAGAAGTCGGTCGCGCTCGACCTTTCCTCGAAAGCGGGCCGCGCGGTGCTGGTCGATCTGATCCGCAAGGTGGGCGTGCTCGTAACCAATCTGCCCGCGGGAGGCTTTCTCTCGCATGAGACGCTCGCCGCGGACTGTCCTGGGCTGATCACCGTGCGCGTGATGGGCTGGCCCGATGGCTCGATCGCGCTCGACTACACCGCCAACGCCGCGGTCGGCTATCCCTCGCTGACCGGCCCGCTCGAGGACGAGCGCCCGGTCAACCACGTCTTACCGGCGTGGGACCTGCTGACGGGGGCCTATGGCGCGTTCGCGCTGCTCGCCGCGCTACGCCGCCGCGACGCCACCGGCCAGGGCGGCGAGGTGCGCCTGCCGCTGACCGACATCGCGATGGGCAGCGCCGCCAACCTCGGCCGCATCGCCGAAGTGCTGCACACCGGGCAGGACCGGGTGCGACTGGGCAACGGCGTGTTCGGCACGATCGGCCGCGATTTCGTCACCCGCGACGGCCAGCGCACCATGATCGTCGCGATCAACGAGCGCCAGTGGCAGGGCCTGGTCCGCGCGCTCGATATCACCGAGGGCCTGGCCTCGATCGAGCGAGAGCGCGGGGTGAGCTTTGCCGGCGACGACGGGGTGCGCTTCAGCAACCGCGACGCGATCTATGCCCTGATCGAGGCGGCGTTCGCGGCGCGCGATCACGCCGATCTGGCCGCCGCCTTCGATGCCAACGGAGTGGTCCACAGCGGCTATCAGACGATGGTCGAGGCGGTTGCCGATCCGCGCCTGGTCACGGAGAATCCGCTGTTCGCGATGAGCACCGATAATCCTTCCGGCTTCGCATATCCGGCTGCCGGCGCATTGGCCACGCTAGCGGGCGAGGCGCGGTTGGCGCCGGCTCCGGCGCCGCAGATCGGGGCGGATAGCGAAGCGGTGCTGGGCGAAGTGCTTGGCTATTCTGCCAGCGAGATCGCCCGGCTGGTCGATACCGGACTGGTCGCAACCACCAATGAAGCCTGACTCACCCTTCGCTCGTGTCGAGTCCCTCATCCCCCCGACTTCGCTCGGGATGAGCGGGGCATGGAGAATGGCAGAACGGATCAATACCTGTTGTTCGAAGCGGCGATCGTTCGTGGAGGGGGGCAGCGATCCGATCGAGGCTGTCCTACATCGTCGGCTTCATGCCATGGTTGGCCCATGCACACCGCCTTTTCCGCCCCGATTTGCAGCACCTCGCCCCACGTTCGCACCCACGGAATTTTTCTTCCCTAGGACTGTGTAACATCCGGTCCAAGCGCCCCATACGAGAGACGAACCGATGCCTGAAACGTCCCGCCAAAACGGCCTTCGCCGCGCCGCCATCGTCAGCCCGATCCGCACCGCGGTGGGCAAGTTCGGGGGCGCATTGTCGTCGATGACCCCCGGCGACCTGGGTGCGGTGGTCCTCAAGGCATTGATCGAACGCACGCAGATCGATCCGGCGCGGGTCGACGACGTGATTTTCGCGCAGGGTTATGGCAACGCCGAGGCCCCGGCGATCGGCCACTGGTCATGGCTGGCCGCGGGGCTGCCCTTGGAAGTGCCGGGCTATCAGCTCGACCGACGTTGCGGATCGGGCCTGCAGGCGGTGATCAACGCCGCCATGATGGTTCAGACGGGCGCTTCCGACGTGGTCGTCGCGGGCGGCTGCGAGAGCATGTCCAACGTCGAGCATTACACCACCGACCTGCGCAACGGTGTTCGCGCGGGCAACGTCACCCTGCACGACCGCCTCACCCGCGGCCGTCTGATGAGCCAGCCGGTCGAGCGCTTCGGGGTGATCAGCGGAATGATCGAGACCGCCGAGAACCTCGCCAAGGACTATGGCATCAGCCGCGAGGCCTGCGACGCCTATGCCGCGCGCAGCCACCAGCGCGCCGCCGCCGCGTGGAACCAGCACCTGTTCGACGACGAACTGGTCCCGGTCAGCGTCAAGCAGAAGAAGGGCGATCCGGTGATCTTCGCCCACGACGAAGGCTATCGCGCCGATGCGACCGCCGAATCGCTCGCCAAGCTGCGTCCTCTGGAAGGCGGCGTGGTCACTGCAGGCAACGCCAGCCAGCAGAACGACGCCGCCGCCGCCTGCCTGGTGGTGGCCGAGGACAAGCTCGAGGAGCTCGGCCTGACCCCCGACGCCTGGTACGTCGCCTCCGCCGCCGCGGGCTGCGATCCCAGCCGCATGGGTATCGGCCCGGTCCCCGCCACCGAACGCCTGTTCGCGCGTACGGGGCTGGGCTGGGACGACATCGACCTGGTCGAACTCAACGAGGCGTTCGCCCCTCAGGTGCTGGCGGTGCTCAAGGGCTGGGGCTGGAGCAACGACGACAGCCGCCACGAAATCCTCAACGTCAATGGCTCCGGGATCAGCCTGGGCCATCCGATCGGCGCCACCGGCGGGCGCATCCTCGCCAACCTGACCCGCGAACTCCACCGCCGCAGCGGGCGCTATGGCCTGGAGACGATGTGCGTCGGCGGCGGCCAGGGGCTCGCCGCGGTGTTCGAGCGCGCAGCCTGAGGAGATCGGGAACCCGAACGCAATACCGACCGTTACCGAGCCGACATCGCCAATACATCAAAGGATAGACCATGTTTCGCAAATCGACAGCCTTGGCTGCACTGGCGCTCGCCGGTGCGAGCTTCGCCATCGCAACCCCCGCCGAAGCGCGCTGCGGCCGCTACGTGAGCAAGACCACCGGGACGCTGCTCGGCGCCGGCGGCGGCGCGCTGCTGGGCGGCATCCTGACCCACGGGAGCACCGGCCCCATCGTCGGCGCCGCCGCGGGCGGGCTTGCCGGGCATGAGATCTCGAAGAAGAACCTGCGCAAGTGCCGCTATCGCCGCACTTATCGCCGCCGTTGATTTGACGCGTCGGCGACGCGGCCCGATGAAGCGGCGATGAGCCGCAGCTTCGGAACCGCTCCCACGCTCGACGAGATAGAGGCTCTGGCCCGCGCCGTTATGGCGCGGCTCCCAGAGCCTTTTTCGTCGCAGTTGCGGGAAATCCTCCTGCGGGTCGAAGACTTCGCCGATGACAAGACGCTGGCCGAACTGGGCATCGAGGACGCGTTCGAGCTGACGGGCGTGTACGAGGGACTGCCGTTGGGCCAAAAGGAAGGCGGCGTTTCGGGCACGCTACCCGACCGCATCCGCCTGTTCCGCGAGCCGATCCTCGACGAATGGATTTCGCGTGGGGATGAGACGCTAGAGCAGCTGGTGGCGCACGTGCTGATCCACGAGGTGGGCCACCACTTCGGGCTGAGCGATGCGGACATGGAGGCGCTGGAAGAGCAAACTTAGGATCTCGGTCCGCGCCCCGCGCCCGCTCATTTCCAGCGAGGTTGAGACACGCAGGGCCAAGGTCGACACGAGCGGGGTTTGGTTATTCAATTTGCGTTCGAAAGCGAGGGTGGCAGGTTGTCCGAATGATCCGAACACTCCCCCTCGCCCTCCTCGCCCTCCTCGCCGTCCTCGCCCTCGCCGCCCTCCTCGCCCTCGCCGCCCCCGCACTCGCCGCCGATCCCGCCCCCGCCCCAAGCGAAATCGTCGCCGCTGCGCCCAAGGCGGATTGGATGGCAATCCCGGCGTCGGACCTGCTGGTGATGGACCTCGCCCCGGACGTGAAGGGCAAGCCCCGCCGCGTGGTAATCCAACTGATGTCGCCGCCGTTCTCCCAAGGCTGGATCGGCAACATCCGCAAACTCGCCGCCGCGCACTGGTGGGACGGGCTGAGCATCAACCGGGTGCAGGACAACTACGTCGCCCAGTGGGGAGATGCCGATGGCGAGGACAAAGCGAAGGCGAAGGCGTTGCCGGTGGGTTTGGCAGTCGTCCCGGCGAGCGAATACATACACTTTGCCAACGACATGTCCGACATGGCTCTGCCACGCCTTGCGCAACCTTTCGATGTGCGAGTGCTTCCCGACCCCTACGCCGGATATGGATTCGTGCATTTTGAAAGCGGGTGGCCCACCGGCCGAAACAGCGCGGGCGAGGTATGGCCCGTCCACTGCTACGGTATGGTCGGCGTCGGGCGGAACCTCTCGCCCGACACCGGCTCGGGCGCCGAGCTCTACACCGTGATCGGCCACGCCCCGCGCCATCTCGACCGCAACATCGCGCTGGTCGGGAGAGTGATCGAGGGGATCGAGCACCTCTCCAGCTTGCCGCGCGGGACCGGCGCGCTGGGGTTCTACGAGACGCCCGGGGAGCGGACCAAAATCCTCTCGATCCGCCTCGGCACCGAAGTCGCCGCCCTGCCCGCCTACGAATACCTCGCGACCGAAAGCGAGACCTTCGCCCGCTACGCCGACGCCCGCGCCAACCGCCGCGACCCGTTCTTCATCAAGCCTGCGGGCGGGGCCGACATCTGCAACATTCCGGTGCCGGTCCGGCGAGCGAAATGAAGGAAAGCCGGTTCACTTGTTCGCTAAATCCGCTCGGCCTGCGCCACCGCATCGTTGGCGCGCAAGGCCGAGACGATCCGCGTCAGGTGCGCCAGATCGCGGACCTCCAAATCCACCTCGTAGGTGTGGAACGGATCGTCGCGCTGGGTCATCTCCAGGTTCACCACGTTGGCCTTGCTGCTGGCGAACACCCCGGCCATCTCGGCCAGCGTCCCCGGGCGGTTGTACAGCACAGCCCTGATCCGCCCGGTCGCCCCGTCGGTGCGTGCGTCCCACTGCAGGTCGATCCAGTCGGCATCGATCCCGTTGGCGAGGCTCAGGCAGTCGATGGCGTGAACTTCCACCCCTTCGCCCGGCCGCCTCAGCCCGACGATGCGGTCGCCGGGCACGGGATGGCAGCAATCGGCCAGGCTGAACGCCATGCCGGGGGTCAGCCCGCGGATCGCGATCGCGCGCTGCTGCTGCGGCCACAAGTCCGCTTCGGGCAAATCGGACGCGCTGCCCGGCAGCAGCGCCTCCATCACCTGGCGGTCGTTGAGCTTGGCCGCGCCGATGGCGTGCATCAGCTCCTCTTCGTTTTTGAGGTCGAGTCGCTTGAGCGCCTCCTTCAGCCCCTTCTTGCCGATCTTGGTCGGCAACCGCTCGACGATCTCCTCATAGAGCTTGGCGCCGATTGCGGCGACTTCCTGGCGTTCTTTCTGACGCACCGCACGGCGGATCGCGGCACGGGCCTTGCCGGTGACCACGAAGCCCAGCCACGACAATTGCGGCTCCGAATTGCGGCTCTTGATGATGTCGACCACATCGCCGTTGTGAAGCTGGGTGCGCAACGGCACGTGGCGGCCGTTGATCTTCGCCCCGACCGCAGCGCTGCCCAGATCGGTGTGAACCGCATAGGCGAAGTCGATCGGGGTCGCTCCCTTCGGCAACTGGTGCAACGCGCCCTTGGGGGTGAACGCGAAGATGCGGTCCTGGTAGATCGCCAGTTTTGTGTGCTCGAGCAGTTCGTCGGCATCGTGCGCAGTGTCGAGGATTTCGATCAGGTCGCGCAGCCAGCCGACTTCGCCATCCGGGCGTGTCCCGTTCTGCTTGTAGGCCCAGTGCGCGGCGAGGCCGAACTCATTGGTGCGGTGCATGTCGGCGGTCTTGATCTGAACCTCCACGCGCATCGCCGCCTTGTAGATCAGGCTGGTATGCAGGCCTCGGTAGCCGTTGATCTTGGGGGTCGAGATATAGTCCTTGAACCGCCCTGGGATCATCTGCCAGGTCTGATGGATCACCCCGAGCGCCTGGTAGCAATCGCCTGGATCGGCGGTGATGACGCGGAACGCCATGATGTCGGTGATTTGCTCGAAGCTGACGTGGCGCTCGGCCATCTTCTTCCAGATCGAGAACGGGTGCTTCTCGCGGCCTGAGACTTCGACCTTGAGGCCCGCCTCGGCCAGAGCTTGCTTGAGCTCCAGCGCGATCGCGCCGACCTGCCCCCCCTCCTGGCTGCGAATCTGAGCGAGGCGGCCGGTTATCGTGGCATAGCCCTCGGGCTCGACCTGCTCGAACGCGAGCAGTTGCATTTCGCGCATCCACTCGTACATCCCCACCCGCTCGGCGAGCGGGGCGTAGATGTCCATCGTCTCGCGCGCGATCCGCAGACGCTTTTCGGCGCTCTTAATGAAGTGCAGCGTGCGCATGTTGTGCAGCCGGTCGGCAAGCTTGACCAGTAGGACGCGCAAGTCTTCGCTCATCGCCAGCAGGAACTTGCGCAGGTTTTCCGCAGCCCGTTCGTTGTCGCTCAAGGTCTCGATCTTCGAAAGCTTGGTGACGCCATCCACGAGCCGCGCGACCTCGGGGCCGAATAGCTTCTCGACCTCCTCGATCGTGGCGAGCGTATCCTCCACCGTATCGTGAAGCAGCGCGGTGATTATGGTCTCCTGATCGAGCTTGAGCTCGGTCATCAGCCCCGCGACTTCTACTGGGTGGCTAAAATAGGGATCGCCACTGGCACGCTTTTTGGGTGCCGTGTTTCTGGACGGTATAGACGTAGGCGCGGTTGAGCATCGCCTCGTCGGCGTCCGGATCGTAGGCTTTCACCCGTTCCACGAGTTCGTACTGGCGCAGCATCACCGCTAATGTGGGGGGCAAGCGGCGGTTGCGGCAAGGAAATTCCCTCGTCGCGAAGCCAACATGGTTACCGAATCGTAATACCCGCCGTGGCAGAAGTGTTCTGATAAGACGAGCGGGCGGAAACTGTACGGCGCTAGACGGCGGTAAGCCTTGGGCAAGGAGCTCCGGCAGGCAAGATGGCGCGGGTATATGAAGCGGAAGCAATCTCAGGCGGGCTGATCTTGGCCGTCTCCGGGGCGGCGATCGTGTTGGCGCAAGCCCGCGGCGTCTATCTCGATTACGTCAGCTTTGCGCCGCATTATCTCGTCGCCGCCGCACTGATCGGTCTCGCCACGACCTATCGCCGCCTAGGCCGCGCCCCGCAAATCTCGATGACCCTGATGAGCTGTGCGATCTTCGTCCTCTTCACAAACGGCGGTGCGGTCCTCAACTATCTGATGATCCATCCCGGAAGCGCGACAATTGATCCGCTGCTGATACGCGCCGATGCAAAGATAGGCTTCGACTGGGGAGCGTTCGCGGCAGCGGTTTCGCGTCTCGGCTGGGCGGCCAATGCTTTGGGCTGGGTCTACAAGTCGTCACTGATTCAGCTTGCGGCGATGATCCTCATTCTCGGGT